>NZ_SMKK01000032.1 GCF_004348425.1 Actinomadura sp. 7K507 | reverse complement strand
GGGACGGGTCGCCGGGGCCCTCGCCGTCCGCGGCGATGCGCAGCACGGTCGTCGCCGAGCCGCCCTCGGTGCACAGCTCGGCCAGCTCGTAGGCCAGCTCGGTGCCCGCGGAGGCGGGGACGCCGACGACGAGGACGGTGGTGGCCTCGGTGTCGAAGACCAGGTTGCGCAGCCGCCGGCAGACCTCCCGGTGCCCGCCGCCCAGCGTCGGCGCCTCCACCATGATGGGCAGTCGGCTGTGCAGCCGCAGGTCGGCGGGCCGCCGGATGCGGCGCGGCCGCGTCTCGCGCAGCAGGACGTACGCCACCCAGGCCAGCAGCCCGAGGCCGATGCCGGTCGCGCCCGCGATGTCGCGCTCGGGGTCGTCGCGCGTCTCGGGCAGCCCGGCGGCCCGCAGCACCTCGCCGGGCTGCTCCTGCTTGGTCTTCAGGCCGGAGAGCTGGTTCTCCACCTCGCGGATCTGCTTCACGATCTCCTGGCGGCGGGTGCGGGTGGTGATCCGGCGCAGCTCGTCCTTGTCGCCCGGCAGGGCCCTCAGCTGGGTTTCGAGCAGGATGAGGTTCTGCTCCAGCGCCTGGCGGTTGCCTTCCTGGACCTTGCCGAGGATCTGGGTGCGCAGCTTCAGGTACGCGTCGGCGACGACCTCGGCGCCGTCGCGCGCGGTCGCCGGCGTCCCGGCGCGCACGCCGATCGTCAGGACGTGCGTGCTGGTCGGCACCGTCAGGCCGATGCGGTCGCGCAGCTCCTCGTCGGAGGCGTCGAAGCCGGGACGCTTCGCCAGCTGGGCCAGCACATGGTCGGACCAGACGAGCTGCGCCTCGGTGTCCATCGTCGTCTCGCGCGGCTGCTTCAGCTGGGTTTCGAGCGCCGACCCGATGTCGACGCCCGGATGCAGCGCGACCGGCGGCGCCAGCACCGAGATGTTCGCGGTGTAGGTCGCGGGGGTCACCGCGACCTTGGCGACGCCGAGCGCCCCGCCGGCCAGCACGGCGATCATCAGCGCCGCCAGGTGCCGCCGGATGGCGCCCGCGAACCGGGTGACGGGGATCGAGTCCGGCGCGAGCGGCGGTTCCGCCTGCACGCTGGAGGGGCCGAGGGTGCGCTTGCTCATCGCCGTTCCAAGGTCATCGCCGTCCTACCGGGGTTCCGTCCGGCGCCACGCCGGTTCGGCGCCGAGGAGCGCGGCGAGCTTGTCGTCGTAGGGGGCGTAGTGGTCGGCGAGGCGGCGGTGCAGGTGGTCCGGCAGCGGGGACCCCGGCCGGGCGTTGTGCCGCTCGAACGAGGCGGGCCGCCACTGCGGCAGGCCGAGGAACTCCAGGATCGAGTCGTAGCAGGGCTCGGGCTCGGAGAAGAAGTCCTCCGCGTACACCACCAGCACCCGCTCCGGCCCGAACAGCTCCAGCAGCCGCTCGATCTGGTCGGCGTACTGGCCGCGGTCCACGTAGGAGTGGTGGCGGTGGCTGTGGCTGACGTAGGACGGGTCGGCCTTGATCTTGTCGACCTCGCCGGCGAGCCGCTCCGGCTCCAGGTCCAGCGCCCGCTCGAACGGCTCGGTCTCGAACCCCCGGGCCAGCTCGTGCTTGTGCGCGGAGTAGGCGCGCACCACCGGGTCGCGCAGCAGCGCGATCAGCTTCACGCCGGGCAGGTCGTGTGCGATCCGCTCCGGTGCCAGCGGGTGGTGCATGTAGTAGCCGGCCGACTCGAAGGCCCGCGGGCTCGTCCCGTCCGGGGCGCCCGCCTGCGCTGCGCGGCGCTCGGCGAGCGAGCGGACCGGGAAGTGCCCCCGGTACCAGCCGAGGCCGCGCGGGTAGTCGACGTCGAAGAAGTGCACGCCCTTGTGGAAGTTCGGCTGGACGACCGCGGGGTGCGCCGCCAGCGCCCGGAACAGCGACGTCGTGCCGCCGCGCTGCGTCCCGACCATGAGGAAGTCCGGCAGCATCCGGGCGCCGGAGGTCAGCCGCCCGCCGGCGCGGGTGGCCGCGCGGCCGGCCTCCTTGACCCACTGCGGGGCGTCGCGGCGTGAGATCACGGATTCCTCCCGGGGTGCGGCGGATGGGAGCGTAGAAGGTCCAGGAGCCGTTCCGTGTCGGCGCGCAGCGGCCCGCCGATCGGCTCCTGGGCCGCCAGCAGGTAGCGGCGGCACAGCTCCAGCAGGTAGAGGCGGACGGTGGCGTCCGCGGCGGCGCCGGTGAGGCCGAGCGGCTCCAGCGTCCGGGACGCGGCGTCCGGCCAGGCCGCGTAGGGCGGGCCGGACGCGGTGCGCATCGCCTCCTGCAGCCGGTAGTGCAGCAGGTCCAACCCGTTCGGGACGCCGCGGGCGAACCGCTCCCAGTCCCACACGCGCAGCACGCCGCGGTGCCAGGCCATGTTCCACGGCGTCCAGTCGCCGTGCCAGGCGCCGAAGTCGAGGACCAGTTCGCCGTGCGCCTTCCCGGTCGTCTCGATGACGTCGCCGAACCGGTCGCGCTGCCGCTCGTCCAGGATCCGGGCGGGGCTCGCGGTCATCGTGTCCCAGAAGCCGCTGTCGCGCAGCGGGGCCCGCTCGACACCGCCGACCTCGAACAGCGTCCGCATCTCGGCCAGCGGCGCCCGGCCGCGGGGACGCCAGCCGCGCGCGCTGGTGGGCAGCGGCTCCAGGACGAGCAGGTCCAGCCCGCGCCACGTCCCGTGGTGAAGGAGCCGCGGCACGTGCGGCCGCGCCCGCGAGCCCGCCCCGTCCAGCCGCCCGTCGAGCCGCTCGTTCAGGTACGTGAGGGCGGCGGCCTCGCCGGACAGCAGGTCGCGGGCGGTGCCGGTGTCGCCGACCTTGACGAACGCGACCGGTTCTCCGCGCGGCGACAGCACGTGCAGGATCGGCTTGCGGTTGGCGCGGGCGCTGCCGAGGCCGACGCTGACCACGACCGGGCGGCCGAGCAGCTCGGCCAGGTGGTCCTCGACCGACACGCCGCCGCCGGTGATCCGCAGCCGGTCCTTCAGCGTCCGCTCGGGCAGGCCGGTGCGGACGGCCGCCGCGGTGAGCCCGCGCGAGGCGCGCTGCTTCAGGCCGAGGTCGTGGCTGTAGCGGCGCAGCGCGGCCGCTGCGGCGCCCGGCAGCCCGGCCGGCACCAGCAGCCGCGGCCGTTCGGCGTCCGGCAGGAACGCGAGCTCGCGGCGGGCGCCGTCCGACTCGCCGGGGGCGACGCTCTCGACGCGCGCGTCCGGCCACAGCTCCTCGACGGCCTCGATCCAGGCGCGGCGCACCTGGTCGCCGTCCGGCCGGGCCCCGCTCGCCTCGCCGCTCTTCGGGCCGCTCACCGGGCCGCTCACCGGGCCGCTCGCCTCGCCGCTCACCGGGGCGTCCCGGCTGTGAGGCTGCGGGCGAACGGGAGGGGCCGGGCCTCGCCGCGGGCGTCCCGCCTGGCCCGCCACATCAGCGCGACCGCGATCATCACCGTGTACAGCGGTACCTCCACCATGTCGTAAGTGATCATGAACAGCCCGCAGGAGATCAGGACGGCGCAGCCCGCCAGCGAGTACGCGCCGCGGTCGCGCCAGTGCCGGAAGAACCGGAGCGTGAAGAACGCGCAGAACGCGATCGTCCCGACCAGCCCGTTGGCGAACAGCAGCAGCCACAGGTGCCCCTGCGTGCCGAGCGGCGGCGACTCGCACGCCTTGCAGCCGACCTTCGCGCCGCCCGCGACCTGGCCGAGGTCGCCCTGCACGTTGCGGGTCGAGCCGAATCCGACCACGGGGGACCCGGTCAGGGCGCTCCGGGTCGTCTCCTCGGCGAGCAGCGTGCGGCGGTTGTTGCTGTGCGGGTTCTCCAGCCGGTCCTGGACGAGACCGGGCAGCGGTGACAGCGCCACGACGATCGCGCCGACGGCCGCCATCCCCGCCGTCCAGGCGATCACCCGCTGGCCGCCGACCTGGAGGAGCTTGACGACCCCGAACAGTCCCATCACGCCGAGCGCCGCCCACAGGCCCCGGTTGAGCGAGTACACCACCGGCCACAGCGACGCGGCCAGGATGGCGAACGCGATCACGCGGCGCCTCGTCCCGGCCCGCACGACCCACGTCAGCAGGAAGTACGGGAGGAAGAACGCGTAGGCGGCGCCCCATGTGTTGGCGTAGGCGAACGGAGCCATCGGCCGGGCCTGGTCGAACCCGAGGATCGACTCGACGTCGGCGACCTTCGGATGGACGATGTCGCGGACGAAGGAGTTCTCCGCCAGCCCCTGCGGCAGCATCATCTCGACCGGCGAGGTGAGCTGGATCGAGGGGAAGAACGATCCGATCAGGCCGCCGACGGTCGTCACGACGAACATGAAGCCGAGCAGCTTGCCGATCCGGCCGGACGGCAGTTCGCGTTCGCTGAGGTTGCCGATGTACAGCAGGACGACTGTGAACGAGAAGTACCAGGCGAGCCGCCATCCGTAGACCAGGAGCCGGCTGGCGCCGCCGCCGGGTTCGGCGAGGGGAGCGTCCGCCCACAGCACGAGCACGCCCAGCATGACCCACACCAGGAAGAACAGCCACACGCCGAATCCGCCGGGCGCGACGAGCGTGCCGCGCCGCCGCCACAGCGTCACCGCCATCGGCACCGTCATGACGAGCAGCACCACGTTGGCGAGGCCGAGGATCCACCACAGCGGGAAACCGAGCAGCGCGACGCTGAGCGGCCATCCCGGCTGCGTGCGCCACGGCAGCAGCCGCTGTGGCGCGAGGGGCGTGCTCCCCGCGATCCCTCGCGTCCCGGTCAATCACCGCTCCGTTCCCTCGACGCACCGTTCCTTCGGTGCACCGTCGGGTCGGCGCACCGTCGGGTGCGCGGACCGCGCCGTCCGGTCACCGGACGCACCCCCGCATCGTAAGGAGGCACATCGTTGGAGGACGTCCGGCCGTCTGCCTGGGGCGACACCGGGTGGTGGCCATTTTCGGCCACGCTTTCCGGTCGTCCGCCGCGGCCCCATGAGCGTCCTTCCGAGGTGCGCAGCGTACCTCGGGGGACGCGATGGACGTGCCCGCAGACATGCGGGCACGTTCCTCGCGAGACCCGGCCGCGATGACGCCCGATGGTTGAAACCTAAACGTTAGGGATCCGAACGTCGGCGTCTTCCAGTCACTGGTTACGCTTGCTCGGCGCCGGTCACCTTTACGCGCACGATACGACGGCTTTGGTTCTACATTGCACGGAGGGGTCGATGGGCAGACGAAGGTGGGGGACCATCGCGGCGGGCGCGGTCCTCGCGCTGGGAACGCTGACGGGCCTGGTCACGGCCCCGGCGCACGCGGACGGCAGGGGATCGGAACTCGACCACGGGCGCGTGGTCGGCGCCGACCCGGCGGACCACACCCCGCAGGTCCTGGACGGCCAGGTCAAGTCGATCATCAAGATCGGCGGCAAGATCTACGTGGGCGGCTCCTTCACCCAGGTCAAGGAGCCCGGTGGCGGCAAGCCCACGCTGACCCGCAACCGGCTGTTCGCCTTCGACGCCGCGACCGGCGCGATCGACCCGAACTTCGCACCCGACCTGAACAAGGGCGAGGCCAGCGCGCTGCTCGCCGCCCCCGACGGCCAGTCCGTCTACGTCGGCGGCAACTTCAGCGAGATCAACGGCGCCCGCCACTTCGTGCTCGCCCGGCTCAACGCCCAGACCGGCGCTCCGATCACCTCGTTCGACCCGCAGCTCAGCGCCCGGGTACGCGACCTGCGGCTGGCCGGCGGCCGGCTGTACGTCGGCGGCACCTTCGCCACCGCCGGCGGCGCGTCGCGGCCCGCGCTCGCGACCCTCGACCCGCAGACCGGCGCTCGCGACGACTTCGTCGACCTGAACTTCGCCGGCACCCAGACCGGTGACGGCGTCACCCAGATCTACAAGATGGACATCAGCCCCGACGGCTCCAAGCTCGTCGGCATCGGCAACTTCAACTCGGTCGGCGGCGCCA
This sequence comes from Actinomadura sp. 7K507, assembly GCF_004348425.1. GTDB lineage: Bacteria > Actinomycetota > Actinomycetes > Streptosporangiales > Streptosporangiaceae > Spirillospora. The sequence continues at coordinate 43,142 of NZ_SMKK01000032.1, read as the reverse complement.
CCCGGCGCCAGATCGTCATGGTCGACCTCACCGGCGGGAGCGCGCAGCTCGCGAACTGGGACACCACCCGCTACGGCGAGCAGTGCTCCCAGTCGTTCGACACCTACATGCGCGACGTCGACTTCTCGCCCGACGGCGGCTTCTTCGTCGTGACGACCACCGGCGCGTACGGCGGCTCGTCCAAGCTGTGCGACACCCACGCCCGCTTCGAGAGCGCCACGACCGGCGGCGGCCAGCAGCCCACCTGGGTGAACTACACCGGGGGCGACACCAGCTACGCCGTCGAGATCACCGACACCGCCGTCTACGTCGGCGGCCACTTCCGCTGGGCCAACAACCCGTTCGCCGGCGACCGTCCCGGCCAGGGCGCCGTCGCCCGCGAGGGCATCGCCGCGCTCGACCCCGCCAGCGGCCTGCCGTTCAGCTGGAACCCCGGCCGCGACAAGGGCGTCGGGGTCTTCGACATGCTGGCCACCTCGGAGGGCCTGTACGTCGGCAGCGACACCGACAACATCGGCGGCGAATGGCATCCGAAGCTCGCGCTGTTCCCGCTCGCCGGCGGCACGGCGATCCCGCCGAACCACACCGGTGAGCTGCCCGGCAACGTCTACCTCGCCGGCGGCGTCGGGGCCGGGGCGCAGAACTACCTCAAGCACCGCTCGTTCGACGGCACCACGGCCGGGGACGAGGTCAGCGACGGCACGGCCGGCGTCGACTGGAGGTCCGCCCGCGGCGCCTTCATGATCAACAGCGAGCTGTTCTACGGCGGTGCGGACGGATCGTTCAACCGCCGCACCTTCGACGGCACCACGCTGGGCACCCCCACCGAGATCGACACCGCCGACCAGCTCGTCAACATGTCCACCTGGCACGGGCAGGTCGACGACATCACCGGCATGTTCTTCTCCAACGGCCGGATCTACTACACGCGCGGGAACTCCGCGCTCTACTACCGGACGTTCACGCCCGAGAGCAACGTCGTCGGCGCCCAGGAGTTCACGGCCGTCGGCAACCTGCCCGGCATGAGCTGGAGCACCGCCGGCGGGATGTTCGTCGACGGTGAGCACCTTTATTACGTCAACAACGGCAACGGCAGGCTCTACCGGGTCGCGTTCTCCGAGGCGGGGGTGCCGTCCGGCGACTCCACCGAGGTGAGCACCGACGACTGGCGCGGCCGCGCGGTGTTCCTGTTCGCCGGGACGCCGAACCAGGCGCCGAACGCCACCTTCACCAGCAACTGCGAGGCCCTCGACTGCGCGTTCGACGCGTCCGGCTCGGCCGACCCCGACGGTTCGATCGCGTCGTACGCGTGGGACTTCGGCGACGGTGGCACCGGTACGGGCGCGACGCCGGAGCACACCTACGAGGAGGCCGGGACCTACACCGTGGAGCTCACGGTGACCGACGACCGCGGCGGCACGGGCACCAAGTCCCAGGAGATCACGGTCTCGCCGAACCAGACCGACATCGCCTTCCGCGGCGGCTCGGGCGGCAACGCCAACGTCTCCACCGCCTACGCGCAGATCCCGGCGTCGGTCCAGCCCGGCGACGGCATGGTCCTCATCCTGACCTACAGCAGCGGCGACCACTCGATGACGACGCCGCCGCCAGGATGGACGCAGGTCGACACCCAGACGGTGGGCAGTGCGACCTCCGTCCTGTGGAAACGGGTCGCGCAGGCCGGTGACGCCGGGCAGCAGGTCGACATCGGGCTGAGCGGCTACACCAAGGCCGACATCCGCCTTCTGGCCTACGACGGCACCAACGCCTCCGACCCGATCGCCGCGGTCGGCAAGGGCGCCGACGCCGGTGCCGTCACCCAGCACACCAGCCCGAACGCGCCGGTCAGCGCGGCCGGTTCGTGGGCGGTGACGTACTGGGGCGACAAGTCGTCCAGCACCACGTCGTGGACGGCCCCGGCCGGTGTCACGACCCGCGGCACGGGCATCGGGTCCGGTGGCGGCCGCATCACCAGCCTGATCGCCGACAGCGGCGGCATCGTCGCCGCCGGGACCTACGGCGGCAAGACCGCGACGACCGACGCCGGCAGCCGCGCCGCCATGTGGACGATCGTCCTCGCCCGCGGAGCCGGCGGCGGAGCGGCCAACCAGGAGCCGACCGCCGCGCTGAGCAGCACCTGCGCAGCCCTCGACTGCTCCTTCGACGCGTCCGCCTCGGCGGACCCCGACGGCGAGATCGAGACGTACGCGTGGGACTTCGGTGACGGCGAGTCGGGCACGGGCGCGACACCGGAGCACGGCTACGAGGAGGCCGGGACCTACAACGTGAAGGTGACGGTGACCGACGACCGCGGCGGCACGGGCACCACGTCCGAGCAGGTCACGGTGGCCCCGAACCAGGCGGGCATCTCGTTCCGCGGCGGCTCGGGCGGCAACGCCAACGTCTCGACCGCCTACGCGCAGATCCCGGCGTCGGTCCAGCCCGGCGACGGCCTGGTCATGGTGCTGACCTTCAACAGCGGCGACCACGAGGTGACGACGCCGCCGCCGGGCTGGACGCAGGTCGACAGCCAGGAGGCCGGTAACGCGACGTCGGTCCTGTGGAAGCGGGTCGCGCAGGCCGGTGACGCCGGGCAGCAGGTCGACATCGGGCTGAGCGGCTACACCAAGGCCGACATCCGCCTGCTGGCCTACGAAGGGACCAACACCTCGGACCCGATCGCCGCGGTGGCCAAGGGCACCGACTCCGATCCGGTCACCGGGCACCCCAGCCCGGAGGCTCAGGTCGGCGCGGCCGGTTCGTGGGCGGTGACGTACTGGGGCGACAAGTCGTCCAGCACCACGTCGTGGACGGCGCCCGCCGGTGTCACGACCCGCGGCACGGGCATCGGGTCCGGTGGCGGCCGCATCACCAGCCTGATCGCCGACAGCGGCGGCCCCGTCGCCACCGGCGACTACGGCGGCAAGACCGCCACCACCAACGCGAACAGCCGCGCGTCAATGTGGACGATCATCCTGGCCCCCCAGTAACGAGACCCACCCGGCAACGGGACCCGCAACGACCACGACCCGCAACGACCACGACCCCGCCGGGATGCCCGGCGGGGTCGTGTCCTTCTGCGTCAGCTCTGCTTCAGCACGCCGATCAGGCTGGTGAGGCTGTCCTGGCCGTGGCCGGCGGCGGCCCCGTCGCGGAAGACCTTCAGGACGGCGGCCGGAAGTGAGCCGTCCACGCCGGACGCGTGCGCGGTGTGCAGCACGTGCTCCAGGCTCGCCACGCCCATGGAGATCCGGTCGACGGTCCCCTCGTGGTCGCCCGCGGTGATGCGCGGCGCGTAGAACTCCTGGAAATAGCGGAGGTCCATCGTCTTCACGGCATGCGGCAGGAAGTCCTCGGCGGAGATTCCGTTGGCCTCCGCCAGCGCCTGGCCGTGCAGGTAGCCGGACAGCGCCGTCCAGAACATGTCCATCCCGATCTGGTAGTACAGCGCTGCCAGACCGTGGTCCTCGCCGAGGTACTCGATCCCGGTGAGCACCTCAAGGGCGGGCCGGTGCGCTTCGATCGCCTCTTCGGGGCCGCTGTAGTAGGAGGTTGCGCCGGGTGTTCCGATGCCCGGAGGCGGCACCTGCACGCCACCGGTGATCTGCACGGCACCGCGCTCGTCCAGCCACGCGGCCGCCTGGCGTGCCCTGTCCGGGGTGTCGGAGGTGAGGTTGGCCAGCGTGCGCCCGGCCAGTGCGGTGTCCGGGGCCTGCGCCAGGACGGCGTCCATCGCGTCGTAGTCGATCAGGCTCAGTACCACCAGCTCGTTGGCGGTGAGCGCCTCCTCGACGGATTCCGCCCTCCTCGCGCCCCGCGCCACCAGCGCGTCCGCCTTGGCGGGCGTGCGGTTCCACACGGTCACCTCGTAGCCGCCGTCGAGATAGGCGCCGGCCATGGCCAGCCCCATGGGGCCCAGCCCGATCACGGTCACGGACTTCATCGATGTCTCCTCACCACTAGAAAGAACGATCTACTTAGTTCCGTGACGTTAACACAGAATTAGAGCGAACGCTCTACTCAGTACGATGGGCTCATGCGGACCCAGCACGAGATCGGCACCCGGGAACGGATCGTCCGGGCGACCTCCCGCCTGATGCAGCGGCAGGGATACGAGGCGACCGGCCTCAAACAGATCTCCCAGGACGCCCAGGCGACGCTGGGCTCGGTCTACCACTTCTTCCCGGGCGGCAAGCGGGAGCTGGGGGTGGAGGCGATCCGCCACGGCGGCAGGGAGTTCGCCGAGTTCCTGCGGGCGGCGTTCGCCGAGGAGGACGATCCGGCCGCGGCGATCGTCGCCTGCACCCGCGACCTGGCGGCGGGCCTGCGCGACTCCGGCTGGCTGGACGGCTGCCCCGTCACCATCACGGCGCTGGAGAGCGCGGGCCTGGTGCCGGAGCTCCAGCAGGCCGCGGAGGACGCCTACGAGAACTGGCGCGCGCTGGTCCGCGGCAAGCTCGCCGGCTCCGGCTTCGCCGGCGACGTGGCGCACGACCTCGCCCACACCGTGATCAACCTCTTGGAGGGCGCGGAGCTGTCGGCACAGGTGTCCCAGAGCGAGGCGCCGCTGGAGATCGCCGGCAGGCACCTCGCCGTGCTCATCGACTCGTACCGCTGAGCGACCGTCCTGCTCCGCCCTCCAGACGGACCGAGGGTACGGCCCGACCGGCGGATGTCACGTTTCGGATGTCCGGTGAGTCATGACGGTGGCTGTACATAACAAGCTCATCCGGCTTTCGGGCCGGGGAGCGTCTGGAGGAATCATGACGGCACCCATCCTGGTCACCGGTGGTACTGGCACGCTCGGGCAGCACGTCGTTCCGCTTCTGCGCGAGTCCGGCCGTGACGTGCGGGTGCTCAGCCGGCGCAGCCGTGAGGCCGTGGACGGCATCGAGTACGTGACCGGTGACCTGCTCAAGAACGAGGGGATCGAGGCCGCCGTCGCAGGTGCGGAGATCGTCGTCCATCTCGCGGGCGGCGCCAAGGGCGACGACGAGGCCGCCCGGAACCTGGTGCGGGCCGTGTCGCGGGCGGACGTGAAGCACCTGGTGTTCATCTCGGTCATCGGTGCCGACCGGGTCCCGGTTGCCTGGCTCAAGAGCCAGCTGGACGCCGAACGGGCCGTGATCGACTCGGGCGTGCCGTGGACCATCCTGCGTGCCGCCCAGTTCCATGACCTCGTCCTGAAGGTCGTGCAGAAGATGGCGAAGCTCCCGGTCGTCCCGAAGCCGGGCGGTCTCCGGTTCCAGCCGGTCGACGTGCGAGACGTCGCCGCACGGATCGCCGGGCTGGCGCTCGGTGAGCCGTCCCAGCGGGTGCCCGACCTCGCCGGCCCGAAGGTCTACGGGCTGGACGAGCTGGTCCGCGGATACCTCGAGGCGCGCGGCAAGCGCCGCCCGGCGATGCCCGTCCGCATACCGGGCAAGACCGGCCGCGCCTACCGCGCCGGCGACAACCTGACCCTGGACGCCGACCACGGCACCCGCACCTGGGAGGACTTCCTGGACGAGCGGCTCGGCCAGGCGACGCCCGAACGGGCCCCGAGCCCTAGCCTGTCCCACGGCGACCGCTGAAGCTCCAAACCCCTCAAAGCCCCGGCTGCGGCCGGGGCTTTCCGCGTAACGGCACGGCAGCACGCTGGAACCGAGTGTGTACGCCGGCCATCTAAGCCGGGTACGTGGACGCCCCGGCGAGGGCGTCGTACCGGGGGCGGCCGAACGGGGTTTGGCATGCGGTGGGGAACGCGGGACGCAAGCGCGCGTTGGAACGACCGGGGCGCCGGCGCGCTCGAATACGGTGCACTCGTCGGCGTCGCGGCGATGGTGGTCGGGCTGCTGTTCACCGCCGTCCCCGGCGTCGCCGAGCCCGGCATCAAGGACGCCGTCTGCGCGTTGTTCGGCGGCGAATGCGGCGACGGCCGGCCAGGCGCGGACGATGGTGGCGGCGGGGACGGCGACGGTTCGGAAGGGGACGGCGACGAGCGCGACTCCGCGGCCGAGCAGGACCCCTGCGTGGTGTCGGCGGTGGAGCGCAACACCATCCGCCAGACGCTGCTGGGGATCGACACCGAGGTCAACGGGGAGACGCGGGGAGTCCAGATCCTCTCCGACGGCGGCGCGGTCGTGAAGGAGGGAACCGTCCACGGCGAGGGCAAGTCCATCGGGTTCTCGTTCGACCTGCCGAAGGGCGCGGGCGGCTCCGTCCAGCTGACCGCCGCCGAGATCACCGAACAGGGGGAGATCCTGCACCTGAAGACGCAGCAGGACCGTGAACTCTACCTCCAGTACTTCAAGGCCAACGGCCGGCTCGACCTGGAGGCCCTGTCGGGGCAGATGTCGGGGGACCAGTACCTGGAGGCCAAGTCGATGCTTGAGGGCATGCGCAGCCAGATGGTCCAGTCGCAGTACACCAAGGTCACCAGGGAAGGGACTGTCAAGATCGCGGCGTCGCTGTTCGGCGCGGACGCCGCGGCCGAGCTGGGCCTCGGCGCGTCCTCGATCGTCGAGCACAACAAGCGCACCGGGGAGGACACGACGACCTTCCAGGTGGACGCGAAGGCGCTGGGCAAGCTCGGCATCCTGCTCGGCCCGGAGGCGCACGGCCAGGCCGACGGCCAGGTCAGCCTGGCGATCACTACCGACGCGCAGGGACGGCCGAAGAAGCTCCAGGTCGGCGGCCAGATGGCCTTCAGCGGCAATGTCAACAGCCTGAACGGCGACCTCTCCGGGGCGATGGACCACGCGCCCACCGGCGAGATGGGACGCCTGGGCAACCTGCTCGACTCGGCGGCGACCAGCGTCGGCGTCACGAACACCACCGATCCGCGGGGCATGCTGCAGGTCAACCTCGGGCTCGATCTCACCGATCCGCGGAACCGGCAGGCGTTCGAGGCCTTCCTCAAGAACCCCGCCGCGCCGGGCGACCTGCTCTCCCGGCTCGGCGACAGCGGGACCCTCGACCTCCACACCTACCAGGGCACCGTCGACAAGGAGGGCGCCGAGATCGGTGTTCAGGCGGTCTTCGGCATCGGCGCCAAGAGCGAGACCACGACGACCGAGATGGAACTCACGGACGCGTGGACGCTGGACGCTAACGGCCTGCGCCGCCGCACCGACTGCCTCAAGTGACCGTCGGCCTCAGGCGACGGTCAGGCGATCTCCGTTTCGATCTGTTTGCGGAGGACCTTGCCGGTGGCGTTGCGGGGGAGGGGGTCGGTGGTGATGTGCCAGCGCGTCGGGACCTTGAAGTAGGCGAGGCGTTCCCCGGCGAAGGCCGCCAGCTCCTCGGCGGAGGGCGCGGCGCCCGCGAACACGGCGACCGCCGCCACCTCCTGGCCCAGGTCCGGGTGGGGGACGCCGACGACCGCGCACTCCCGCAGCCCGGAGTACTCGGCCAGGACGTTCTCGATCTCGATCGGGTAGATGTTCTCGCCGCCGCGGATGATCAGGTCGGAGCGGCGGCTGGTGAGCCGCAGCCGTCCCTGCTCCATGACGCCGATGTCGCCGGTGTGCAGCCAGCGGTCAGCGCCGATGGCGGCGTCGGTGGCCTCGGGGTCCCGCCAGTAGCCGATCATGTTGTAGGCGCTGCGGGCGCACACCTCGCCCTCGACGCCGTCCGGGACCGGTTCGCCCTCCGGGTCGCGGACCTCCACCTGGACGCCGAGGTTTGGCGCCCCGAGCGTCCCGGGCGCCTCGGCGAGGTCCATCGGGGTGGCGACGGAGATGGCGGTGCACGACTCGGTCAGGCCGTAGCTGTCGACGAGGGCGCCGCGCGCCGGCGGGAACACGGACTGGAGCCGCTCCTTGAACGCGGGTGAGGACGGCGCGGAGGCCAGCGCGAACGCGGTCAGCGACGACAGGTCGTACTTCGACAGGTCGCCGTGCTCCATCATGCGGTGCGCCATCGTGGGGACGGCGCCCCAGCTCGTCACCCGCTCCTTCTCGACGAGGCCGAGCACCTCGTCCACGTCGAATCCGCCCATGTGCATGACCACGGCGGTGCCGGTGGCGAGCCGCGGGACGGCCAGGTTGTGCAGGGACGCGATGTGGAACAGCGGGAGCGCGAGCAGGTAGCGGCGGGCCGACGGGTCGATGCCGAACTCGCTCATGATGGCGTCGTTGTACCGGTGGTACTCGATCACCGAGGTCAGGTTGCGGTGCGAGTGGACGGCGCCCTTGGGGCGGCCCGACGTGCCGCTCGTGTAGAGGATGACGGCCGGGTCGTCCTCGGCGACGTCGGGGATGTCCAGTTCGGCGTCCGGGTAGCGGGCCATCAGCGAGGGCACGTCCCGCTCGACCGTCAGGACGTCCTCGGAGATCAGCGCGGCCCGCTTCTCGTCCGCGATGACGATCTTCGGGTCGGTGTGGCCGAGCGCGTACTCGATCTCCTGCGGCGCCCACCAGGCGTTGTAGCCGACCGCGACGGCTCCGGCCGCGATCGTCGCCCAGAACGAGACGATCCATTCGGGGGAGTTGGCGGCGTTGATCGCGATGCGGTCGCCGGGCCGCACGCCGAGGTCGTCCCGCAGGGCCCTGGCCATGGACGCGACGGCGGCGGCGTGCTCGGCGAAGCTCATCCGGCCGGACGCGGTGACGATGTAGTCCCGGTCGCCGTGGGCCGCCGATCGCGCGAGCACCTCGCCGAGGCCGCGGGCGCGGTTCGCGAACACCGGCAGCGGGGTGCCGAGCACGTTCTCCTCCCGGAGTTCGAACTCGCCGCCGGGGCCGGTCAGCTTCCGGATGATCTCCATCGGACCTCTTCCTCCTCGCCCGGCCCTGTACGCCGGACGCCCATTGTCGGCGCCCGCGCCACCCGCTTCACCAGGAGTTCCGCTCAGCGGGATCGCCGCGAGCGGCCCGTACCGAAACCGTTCCCGGTGAGCGGGACTGAGGCTATGACGTGCGCCGAGTCACATCACGATGACCCACACCAGGACTGAGCAGACCGGACTGTGACGGCGTGATCGGAACGGGCCGGCTGGGCGCGCAAGCAGGACTGAGCGGGAGTGGTGAACATGGGAAGCCTCAGCGACAGGGTCGCGATCGTGACCGGGGCCGGGCAGGGCGTGGGGCAGGGCATCGCCCTCGCGCTGGCGTCCGAGGGCGCCGGCATCGCCGTCCTGGGCCGGACGAAGGCCAAGCTCGACGCCACGTGCGAGCTGATCGGGGAGCGGGGCGCGAAGGCGGAGGCGTTCGTCTGCGACGTCGCCGACACCGACGCGATCCCCGGGGTGGTCGAACGGGTCGCCGGCGCGTTCGGCGGCATCGACATCCTCGTCAACAACGCCTATTCGGGCTCCTTCGGCCCGCTGCTGTCGATGACCGACGCGAAGTTCCAGAAGGGCTTCAAGACCGGCCCGTTCGCCGCGTTCGCGTTCATGAAGGCGTGCCATCCGCACCTGAAGGCGCGCGGCGGCGGCAGCATCGTCAACCTCGTCACCTCCGCCATGGTCCGCTGGGACCCGTCCACCTACGGCGCCTACGCGGCCGCCAAGCAGGCGCTCCGGTCGCTGACCCGCACGGCCGCGGCCGAGTGGGGACCGGACGGGATCCGCGCCAACAACATCGCTCCCCACGCGCTGTCACCGGGGCTGCAGTGGTGGGCGGAGAACGATCCCGAGGCGGCCGAGGAGTTCCGCAAGACGATCCCGCTCGGCTACATCGGCGACTGCGAAGAGGACATCGGCAGGGCCGTGGTGACGCTCGTCCAGCCGGCCATGCGCTACCTCACCGGCGCGACGATCCCGCTCGACGGCGGCCAGGCCAACTTCGGCTGACGGCCCGGCCCGCGCCACTCCCCATACCCCGACATCACCGACGACCTGGCCCACCACATCGGGCAAAGGAACGTTCCATCCGCTCTGGCCACTCACTCTGGCCACTCGCTCTGGCGGCGCGCGCCGCCTCGGTGCTGCTCCCTGCGAACAGACCCGCCCCCCGCCTACCACCACCCCCCACTGGCCGCGCGACGCGGCAGGTGAAAGGAGTACACCGGATGAAGACCGGCAGAATCGGGCGCCTCGCGGCAGGTGCCCTGGCGGTCGCGCTGGCGACCGCGACCGCGTCCTGCGCCAGCGACCGGTCCGGCGGCGACGGCCTGTCGGCCGGCAACGGCCAGGACGGCGGCGGCGCCTCCGCGAGCAAGACGTTCGGGACGCTCGCGTCCCCGTGCGGTCCGGGCGACGCCAAGGGCACGACCGACCAGGGCGTCACCGACGACGCGATCACCGTCGGCTTCGGCGACGACCGCGGATTCCCGTCCGCGCCCGGACTGTCCAAGGAGATGGGCGACGCCGTCAGCGCCATGATCGAGTGGTGCAACGACCAGGGCGGCATCAACGGGCGCGAGATCAAGGGCAACCAGTACGACGCCGCCTACATGCAGTCCGCGAAGGTGGTGCAGGAGGCCTGCAAGCAGGACTTCTTCCTCGTCGGGCAGGGCTTCGCGATGGACGAGGCCGCCGAGCAGCACCGGGTGGCGTGCAAGCTGCCGACGGTCGCGGGCTTCACGGTCGGCCCGAACGCCGCGATGGGCCCGATGAAGTACGAGGCCGTCCCGTACCCGGTGGACCTGATGAACATCGGCGGGCTCCGCATCGCGGAGCAGCTCTTCCCCGACTTCAAGGAGAAGACGGACATCCTGCTGTCCACGTCCCCGGCCGTCAGCCAGGGCACCAACAAGATCACCGGCGCGATGAAGAACGTCGGCATGGAGCCGATGGACTGCGGCGTCCGGCTGAACGACAAGGGCGAGAGCAGCTACATGCCGTTCGCCGAGAAGATCAAGGACTGCGGGGCGAAGTACCTGTGGTCGTCGGACTCGCCCGACGCCGGCCAGTTCAGCCTGCTGGAGTCGATCGAGCGGGCGGGCGCCGAGCCGAAGTACGTCTTCGAGGCGACCTGGTACAGCTCGGCGGTCTCCCAGTGGAACGCCTCGGGCGCCGGTGACGGCCTGCACATCGGCATGATCTTCCAGCCGCTGGAGAACGCCGGCGAGGTCCCCGCGGTCAAGCAGTACGTGGACCTCGTCAACGCCAAGAAGGGCAAGGTCGCGCTGCTCGGCATGCAGGCCACCTCGTCGTTCCTGCTGTGGGCGCAGTCCGCCCAGAAGTGCGGCTCGGACCTGACCCGGCAGTGCGTGGTCAACGAGCTGTCGAAGGTGCACGAGTGGACGGGCGGCGGCCTGCACGCGCCGACCGACCCCGGCAACAACAAGCCGGCGTCGTGCGGGCTGATGGTCAAGCTCAACAAGACGAAGTACGAGCAGATCCACCCGAAGAACGTCGGCGAGTTCCAGTGCGGCCCCGAGTTCGTCGTCGAGATCGACGAGGCGAACTGGGGGACGAAGCTCAACGACGACCGGATCTCGACGAAGTTCCTGACCGACGACGTCATCAAGCCCCAGACGTCCTGATCCGGCCGCCGGAAGCGGTGACCGTATGGCGGTGAATGAATGACGACGTTCCTGACCTACACGATCCTGGGCCTGGTCCTGGGTTCGGTGTACTTCATCGCGGCCTCGGGGCTCGTGCTGACGTACAACACCTCGGGCATCTTCAACTTCGCCCACGGCGCGCAGGCGATGTTCGGCGCGTTCCTGTACTGGCACTTCACCGTGCAGTGGGGCTGGCCGGTGTGGTTCGCGCTGATCGTCGTGGTCGGGCTCGCCGGCCCGGCGATGGGCGCCGCGCTGCACGCGGCCATCATGCGCGGGCTGCGCGGCACCGCCGACGTCACGAAGATCATCGTGACGGTGGCGGTGCTGCTCGGCACCGTCTACCTGGCGCAGTGGATCTGGAACCCGGACGAGCCCCACACCGTGGACATGTTCTTCGGTTCGGGCGCGAAGATCACGGTGGGCGGCGTGGTGATCCGGTACCACGAGATCGTCTGCCTGGTCGCCGCCGCCGCGATCGCCGCCGGGCTGCGGGTGCTGTTCACCCGCAGCCGGGCCGGCGTGGTCATGCGCGGCTCGGTCGACGACCCCGACCTGCTGCGGCTGAACGGCCACGACCCCGAGCGGGCGGCGATGCTGTCGTGGGCGATCGGCTCGACGCTCGCCGTCCTGGCCGGGGTGCTGATCGTGCCGATCAGCGGCGGCGGCCTGGACGCCAACATGCTGACCCTGCTGGTGATCGACGCGTTCGCGGCGGCGATGTTCGGGCGGCTGCGCAGCATCCCCCGCACGCTCGTCGGCGCGATCGTGCTCGGCCTCGCCGCCAACTACGTGCTCGCCTACCTGCCGTCGGCGGGCACGTTCGCCGGCAACCTGCGCGTCTCGCTGCCGATGATCCTGCTGTTCGTCGTGCTGGTGGTGCTGCCCCAGGACCGGCTGCGCGGGGCCGCGATCCGGACCCGCGAGCGGTACCGGGCGCCGACCGTCAAGGCGGCCGCGGTGTGGGGCGGTGTGCTGGTCGCGGTCGTGTACCTGTACAGCCTGCTGCTGTCGGACGGCGCCGTCGGCACGTTCGCGCTCGGCATGACGTTCGCGATCATCGCGCTGTCGCTGACCGTGCTGACCGGCTACGCGGGCGAGCTGAACCTCGCGCCGCTGGCGTTCGGCGCGGTCGCGACCGTGGTGGCGTTCCACGCCGGCGTGGAGGGCACGGGCCTGGCGTCGCACATGAACGTCCAGGGCCTGCTGCTGGGCGTCGCCGCGGCGGCGCTGGTCGGCGGGCTCGTCGCGCTGCCCGCGCTGCGGCTGCGCGGCCTGTACCTGGCGCTGGCGACGCTGGCGTTCGGGGAGTTCCTGGCGAACATGGTGCTGCGCGACACCACCCGGCACGAACTGTTCGGGTTCGAGTTCACGCTGTTCCCGGACGGCTCGCTCGTCGTCCCGCCGCTGAAGGCCGGACCGCTCGACCTGCGGGACGCGACGACGTTCCTGATGACCGCGACGGTGCTGTTCGCGCTGATCGCGGTCGGGCTCGCCGCGCTGCGCGGCGGCGGCTACGGGCGGCGGCTCGCGGCGATGAAGGACAGCCCCGCCGCGACGGCGATGCTCGGGCAGAACCTCGTCCGGCTGAAGCTGAGCGTCTTCATGATCTCCGCGGCGATCGCGGGGCTCGGCGGCGTGCTGATGTCGGCCGCGCACGGCACCGTCGCGCAGGAGAACTTCGCCTTCATCGGCAGCCTGTCCCTGCTGATGCTGGTCGTGGTCGCGGGCATCGGCTACATCAGCGGCGCCCTGTTCGGCGGTCTGATGGCGGGCGTCGGCGCGACCGTCCTGGTGTCGACGTTCAGCGACCTCGCGCTGGAGAACGAGGGCATGTCCACCATCTACGACGCGCTCGGCCACCTCGTGCTGGTCGGGACGGCGCTGGTCGGGATGGGCGTCGGCCGGAACCCGAGCGGTGTCGTCCACGACATCATCGAGGGCTACCGGGCGCTGTCCCGTTCACCGCAGCGCGAAGCCAAGACCGTCCTTTACGGGGCGGGGGCGTTCGGGGTGGTCCTGTACGTCCTCGCGCTGACCGGCGTGATCGGGACGTGGACGTTCGCGCTCGTCGCCCTGTTCGCCGTCATGCTGCTGCCGCTTCTCGGCCGCATGTACCTCGCTCGGAAGAGCGGGGACGAGGGGCGGCGCGACCGTCCGGTGCCGCTGGAACTCGTCGGCGTGGACGAGCCCTACACCGACGAGCTGCGGGCCAGGCTCGACCGCGAACTCGGCCTGCCCGTCACCGCCCTGGAGAAGGGAGGGGCCCGTGCTTGAAACCGAGGTGACTGAAGGGAGAACACTCCTCGAAACGCGGGGCGTCACCGTCCGGTTCGGCGGCAACACCGCCGTGAACGACGTGGGCGTCACCATGGACGAGGGACGGATCACCGGGCTGATCGGCCCGAACGGCGCCGGCAAGACCACGATGTTCAACATCATGACCGGCTTGCAGAAACCCGCGTCCGGCCAGGTGTTCCTGGACGGGGACGACATCACCAAACTGTCCCCGGCCAAGCGTGCGCGGCGCGGCATGGCGCGGACGTTCCAGCGCCTGGAGCTGTTCCTGTCCCTGTCGGTGCGCGACAACGTCCGCGTCGCGGGCGACATCCTGCGGAGCAACACCCGCAAGCGCGTCGACCTGGACGAGCAGACCGACAGGATCCTGGAGCGGACCGGGCTCACCGACATCGCCGACCGCGACGTGTCCGACATCCCCATCGGACGGGCCCGGGTCGTGGAGGTGGCGCGCGCGCTGATGACCTCACCACGCGTCCTCCTGCTGGACGAGCCCGCGTCCGGCCAGACCGACCGCGAGACAGAGGCGTTCGCCGAGATGCTCACCGGCCTTGCCGGCGAGGGCCTCGCGATCTGCCTGGTCGAGCACGACCTGCAGCTCGTCATGAAGCTGTGCTCCACCATCCACGTCCTCGACTACGGGGCCCTCATCGCGTCCGGCGCCCCGGCGGAGATCAAGGAGTCCCCGGAGGTCATCGCCGCCTACATCGGCACAGAGGAGGCCGCACATGAGTGAGGCGGTTCCGAAGCCGCGCCCGGCGGGGGACGCCCCCGTCTCCGAGGCCACCGTCGTTCCCGAGGAGGCCGTGCCGCTGATCGAATTGGAAGGCGTCCGCGCGGGCTACGGCGCGATCGAGGTACTGCACGGCGTCGACCTGGCGTTGCGGCCGGGCTCGCTGCTGGCGCTCCTCGGCCCGAACGGCGGCGGGAAGTCGACCACCATGCGGGTGTGCGCCGGCCTGCACCCAGTGTCGGCCGGCGAGCTGCGGTTCGCCGGGCGCAAGGTGAACGGCATCTCCGCGCAGGACGCGGCCCGCCTCGGCGTGTGCTCCATCCCGGAGGGCCGGGGGGTCTTCCCCAACCTGACGGTCCGGGAGAATTTGTGGGCCGCGACCGGGACCGGCGCCCGGCTGGAGGACGTGGAGGACAAGGCGTACACCCGGTTCCCGATCCTCGGGGAACGCCGCAGGCAGCTCGCCGGATCGCTGTCCGGCGGCGAGCAGCAGATGCTCGCGCTCTCGCGCGCGCTGGGCACCGATCCGGCGGTGCTGCTGCTCGACGAGCTGTCCATGGGCCTCGCGCCCATGATCGTCAGCCGGATGTACGAGACCGTCGCCGAGCTGGTCGAGGGCGGCCTGTCGGTGCTGGTCGCGGAGCAGTTCGCCCGCGCCGTCCTGCCGATCGCCGACACCGCCGCGCTGATGCTGCACGGGCGCGTGGCGGCGGCCGGCCCGCCCGCCGAGATCGAAGACCGGCTGTCCAGCGACTACCTGGGAGGTTGACCCGACATGCTCACTGAGGAAAGGCGCCAGCAGTTCAAGGACGACGTGGCGCGCCAGAAGCTCAAGACCGACCAGTCCCGCTTCGACGGCGTGCTCCGCGTCGCCGGTGTCATCGCGATGGTCGCCGGTGTCGCCGGCGTCTTCATCGCCTACAACGTCTCGCTCACGCAGGACGACATGCGCGACGTCGGCTCGCTGCAGACCCTCGCCGTCGGGTTCCTGGCGGTGACCGTCCTCGGCGCGGCCCTGTACCTGGCCGCCGCGGTCACCCGCGTCCTGCGGCTGTGGCTGCTGCGCCAGCTCGTCGAGCAGCAGGCCCAGGCCGACCGGATCGCCGCGGCGCTGCGCGACAAGGAGTAGCACGCCGGCGCGGCACGTCGACGCTCCCGGTCAGCGGGATGCCCGGGGATGTCCGGGCGTCCCGCTGATTAACGTCTTGTCCGATGGAGGACTCCGAATGAACGACCCGAAGCCCGACGTGTTCGCGCCCGCGAAGCTCGGGCCCGTGACCTTGCGCAACCGCGTCATCAAGGCCGCCACCTACGAGGGCCTGACCAGGAAGGGGCAGGTCACCGACGCGCTGATCGACTTCCACGTCCGGCACGCGCGGGGCGGCGCCGGGATGACGACCGTGGCGTACTGCGCGGTGGCGCCGGAGGGGCGCACCGACAGCAGGCAGATCCACTGGCGGGACGAGGCGATGCCCGGCCTCCGCAGGCTGACCGACGCCGTGCACGCCGAGGGCGCGGCGGCGCAGGCGCAGATCGGGCACGCCGGGCCGGTCGCCAACCCCAAGAGCAACAAGCTGCCCGCGCTGGCGCCCAGCCGCCACTTCCACATGACCACGCAGACCGTCGCCAAGGCCGCCACGCACGCGGACCTGGCGCGCATCGTCGACGCGCACGGTCAGGCCGGGAAGATGGCGATCGAGGCGGGTTTCGACTCGATCGAGATCCACATGGGGCACAACTACCTGACGAGCTCGTTCCTCAGCCCCAAGGTCAACCACCGCAAGGACGAGTACGGCGGCTCGCTGGAGAACCGCGCCCGGCTGGCGCGCGACATCGGCCGCGCCGTCCGCGACGCCGTCGGCGACCGCATCGCGATCACCGCGAAGCTCAACATGGACGACGGCGTCCCCGGCGGCTTCTGGTTGGACGAGGCCATCCAGGTCGCGCGGTGGCTGGAGGCCGACGGCTCGGTCGACGCCCTCCAGATGACCGCCGGAAGCTCGCTGCTCAACCCCATGTACCTGTTCAAGGGCGACGCGCCGCTGCAGGAGTTCGCCGCCGTCATGAAGCAGCCGACCAAGCTCGGGATCAAGCTCGTCGGCAAGCACTTCCTGAAGTCCTACCCCTACGAGGACCTCTACCTGCTCAGGGATGCCCGGCAGATCCGCGCCGCGGTGAAGCTGCCGATGATCCTGCTCGGCGGCGTCACCGACAAGACCGGCATGGACACCGCCATGGCGGAGGGCTTCGAGTTCGTCGCGATGGCCCGCGCGCTGCTGCGCGAGCCCGACCTGATCAACCGGATCAAGGACGAGCCCGAGACCCAGTCGCTGTGCATCCATTGCAACAAGTGCATGACCGCGATCTACGGCGGCACCCACTGCGTCCTGTCCACCGAACCGGCCTGGGGGAGCGCCAGTGGTTGATGGGCCCGTGGTTGGTGAGTCCGTGGTTGGTGAGCCCGTGGTTGATGAGCCCGTGGTTGATGTGCCCGGACGTGACGAGACGATCGCCGGTCTGCTGCTCGCGAGGCTTGGCGACGACCGTCCGGGCCTGCGCAGCCGCGAGCGGACCTA
This sequence comes from Actinomadura sp. 7K507, assembly GCF_004348425.1. Classification (GTDB taxonomy): domain Bacteria; phylum Actinomycetota; class Actinomycetes; order Streptosporangiales; family Streptosporangiaceae; genus Spirillospora. Next base: position 26,102 of record NZ_SMKK01000032.1, on the reverse strand, counting down.
CACGTGGGACGAGGTCGTCCGGGAGAGCGCGGCGCGTGCCTCACTGGCGCGCGAGCTGCGCCGGGACGGCCCGTTCCACATCGGTGTGCTGCTGGAGAACGTCCCCGAGTACGTGCTGTGGCTGGGGGCGGCGGCGCTGAGCGGCGCGACGATCGTCGGCATCAACCCGACCCGGACCGGCTCCTACCTGGAGCAGGAGGTCCGGCACACCGACCTCCAGCTCCTCGTCACCGACCGGGCCGGGCTGGAACTGCTGGACGGCCTCGACATCGGCGTCCCCCGCGACCGTTTCGTCCTGATCGACGATGACGACTACCCGGCGCGGGTCGAGGGCCATGCCTGCGAGCCGCCGGCGGCCGCGGCGGTCACCCCGGCGACGCAGATGCTGCTGCTGTTCACGTCCGGGACGACCGGCAAGTCGAAGGCGGCGCGCTGCTCCCAGGGCAGGCTCGCCGAGCTGGGCCGCGCCAACAGCGCCAAGTACGACGTCAAGCGCGAGGACGTCTGCTACTGCCCGATGCCGCTGTTCCACGGCAACGCGCTGATGGCGCTGTGGGCCCCGGCGCTCGCCGCCGGCGCGACCGTCGTGCTGGCGCCGAAGTTCTCCGCGTCCGGGTTCCTGCCGGACGTCCGGTTCTACGGCGCGACGTTCTTCACCTACGTCGGCAAGGCGATCGGCTACGTCCTCGGCACGCCCGAGCGGCCGGACGACGGCGACAACACGCTCACGCACGGGTTCGGGACGGAGGCGTCCCCCGAGGACAAGGCCGCGTTCCTGCGCCGCTTCGGCGCGAAGCTGGTGGAGGGCTACGGCTCCAGCGAGAGCGCCGGGATGATCAAGCGGGTGCCGGGCACCCCGCCGACCGCGTTCGGCAGGCCCGCCCACGACGGCGTCCGGATCGTCAACCCCGAGACGCGCGAGACGTGCGCCCCCGCGGTCCTGGACGGGCACGGCCGCGTCACCAACGCCGAAGCCGCCGTCGGCGAGATCGTCGACGTGCACGGCGCCGCGAGATTCGAGGGCTACTACGACAACCCCGAGGCCGACGCCGAACGCGTCCGGCACGGCTGGTACTGGACGGGCGACCTCGGCTACGTCGACGGCGACGGGTTCCTGTACTTCGGCGGACGGTCCGGCGACTGGATCCGGGTGGACTCGGAGAACATCTCCGCGCTGCTCACCCAGAACGTCGTCCGCCGCCACCCCAAGATCGTGGACGCGGTCGCGTTCGGCGTCCCCGACCCGCGCTCCGGCGACCAGGTGATGGCGGCGATCGAGATCCCCTCCGACGTCCGGTTCGAGGATCTGGACCTCCCGGCGTTCCTCGCCGCCCAGGACGACCTCGGGACCAAGGGCGCGCCGCGCTTCGTGCGCGTCTCGCACGGGCTGCCGACCACCGGATCGGGCAAGCTCAAGAAGAAGGAGATGCAGCTCGAAGGCTGGCGGACCGGCGACCCCGTGTACCGGTGGGCGGGCCGCGCGGCCGGAGGGCAGGGCGTCCCCGAGTACGTACTGATGACCGAGGCGGACAAGGAGGCCCTCCGCGAGGAGTTCGCCGCCGCCGGCCGCACCCGCTTCCTGCCGTGAAACGAACCTGCCTTGACGAGAAAGGGCACGTATGGATCTGCGTGAGTCCGACGCGCATCGCGAGCTGCGCGCGGAACTGAGGGCGTACTTCGCGGGCCTGCTGCCCGCGGACGTCCGGCGCCGCGCCGGCGAGCAGGGCGTCGGCGGCGAGCGGTTCCGCGAGATCGTCAAGATGCTCGGCAACGACGGCTGGCTCGGCTACGGCTGGCCGGAGGAGTACGGCGGGCAGGGCAGGTCGATCGCCGAGCAGTACGTGTTCTTCGACGAGGTGCAGCGGGCCGGGCTGCCGTTCCCGTTCGTCACCGTCAACACGGTCGGCCCGACGCTGATGCGCTTCGGGACGGACGAGCAGAAGAGGCGGTTCCTGCCGGGCATCCTGTCCGGCGACATCGTGTTCGCGATCGGCTACACCGAACCCGACGCGGGCACCGACCTCGCGTCCCTGCGGACCAAGGCCGTCCGGGACGGCGACGCGTTCGTCATCGACGGCAGCAAGGTCTTCACCAGCGGCGCCAACACCGCCGACCACATCTGGCTCGCCGCCCGCACGAACCCGGACGCGCCCAAGCACAAGGGCATCTCGATCCTCATCGTGCCGACCGACGCCGACGGGTTCTCCTGGAGCCCGCTCCCGACGGTCGGCGGGATGGTCGTGACGTCGACGTACTACAACGCCGTCCGGGTCCCCGGGTCCGCGGTCGTCGGGGACGTCGACGGCGGCTGGGGGCTGATCACCAACCAGCTCAACCACGAGCGCATCGGCCTCGCCGCGCTCGGCGGCCGGATGATCCGGCTGTGGGAGGACGTGCGGGACTGGGCCCGCGGCAACGGCGTCATCGACCTGCCGTGGGTGCGCGCCGACCTCGCCCGCACGCACGCCAGGCTGGAGGCGATGCGGCTGATGAACTGGAAGATGACCATGGCCGTCGACGCGGGCACGCTGACCGGCGCCGAGGCAGGCGCCGCCAAGTCCTACGGGACGGAGACGCACATCTTCGTCCAGCGCACCCTCACCGGGATCCTCGGCGCGGCCGGGCGGATCCGCCCCGAATCGCCGGGTGCCGTCCTGCACGGCCAGATCGAGCAGCTCTCCCGGCAGGGCATCGTGAACACCTTCGGCGGCGGCGTCAACGAGGTGCTGCGCGACATGGTCGCCGTCCAGGGACTCGGACTGCCGAGGTCGAGGCGCTCATGAACGACTCCGCACACGACGGCCCCGCCGCCCACGACGCGTACGAGGCCAGGCTGCAGGCATGGGCCGGACGGGAACTCGTCGAGCGCCGCCCCGGGCCCGACCCGGTGAACGTCCCGATGATCCGCCACTGGGTCGAGGCGATGGCCGACGACAACCCGGTCTACCTGGACGACGAAGCCGCCAGGGCGAACGGCCGGGACGGCATCGTGGCGCCCGCGTCGATGATCCAGGCGTGGGTGATGCACGGATACGCCGCGTCCGTCCGCCCGAGCCAGGCCCCCACCGCCTCCGACGAGCTGAACGCGCTGCTCGCCGAGGGCGGGTACACCTCCGTCGTCGCCACCGACTCGGCGTTCGAGTTCCACCGCGAGCTGGTGCCCGGCGACCACGTCAGCATCGAGGAGACCGTCGAGTCGATCTCCCCGGAGAAGAAGACGGGCCTCGGCGCCGGACGATTCGTCAGCACGGTCAAGACGTACCGGGACGCGTCCGGCGAGATCGTCGCGACGCAGCGGTGGCGGCTGCTGCGCTTCCGCCCCCCGGGAAAACCCGAGCCCGCCGAGGAGACGCCGCCGAAGGCGCTGCGTCCCAGGCCCGCGATCAACCCCGACAACGCGTTCTGGTTCGAGGCCGCCCGCGAGCACCGCCTGGTCATCCAGCGCTGCGCCGACTGCAAGTCGCTGCGGCACCCGCCCGGCCCGTGCTGTCCGCAGTGCGGCTCGTTCGACTGGGACACCGTCGAGGCGCAGGGCGGCGGCCACGTCCACAGCTACGTGGTCAACCACCACCCGCGGCACCCGGCGTTCGACTACCCGCTGGTCGTCGCGGTGATCGAGCTGACCGAGGGCACCCGGCTGATCGCCAACATGACGGGCGTGGACGCCGCCGCCGTCGAGATCGGCATGCCCGTCGTCCTCGACTGGATCGACCCCGACCCCGACCTGTCCCTGCCGGTGTTCCGCCCGGCCGACGCGAAGGAGCAGTGATGGACTTCACGCTGGGCGAAGAGCTGGAAGCCGTCCGGGACCTGGCGCGGCAGATCTTCGGTGACCATGCCACGCAGGAACGGATCAGGGCCGCGGAACGGTCCGAGACCGGCGTCGACGAGACCCTGTGGGCCGCGCTTGCGGACGCCGGACTGCTCGGCGTCGCGCTGCCCGAGGACGCGGGCGGCGCCGGCCTCGGCGTCGAAGGGCTGGCCGTCCTGCTCGAAGAACAGGGCCGTGCCGTCGCGCCCGTCCCGATCTGGCCCGCGGTCGTCGCGGCGCTCACCATCGCCGGGCACGGCACCCCCGCGCAGCGCGAGATGCTGCCCGCGCTCGCGGACGGCTCCGAGCGGCTGACCGTCGCGCTGGAGGAGTTCGTCCCCGCGGCCGACCCCGCCGAGCCGCACTGCACCGCCGTCCGCGACGGGGACGGCTGGCTGCTGACCGGCACGAAGGCCGCCGTCCCGACCCCGTCCGGCGCGTCGCACGTCCTGGTCGCGGCCCGGTCCGAGGACGGCCCCGGCCTCTACCTGGTCGGCACGTCCGCCGCCGGGACGTCCTGGGAACGCGCCGACACCACCACCCACGACAGGGCAGGGCACCTCACCCTCGACGGCGCCCCTGCCCAGGCGCTCGCGGACGGGGCCCTGGCGGCCGCGCTCCGGCTCGCCCGCGTCGCGCTCGCCGCCACCCAGACCGGGGTCACCGAGGGTGCGCTCCGGCAGGCCGCCGACCACCTCACCGGACGCGAGCAGTTCGGCCGCCCGCTCGCCGCGTTCCAGGCCGTCCAGCACCAGCTCGCCGACTGCTACATCGAGATCGACGCGCTCCGCGTCTGCCTGTGGCACGCGGTCTCGCTGATCAAGGCGGGCGAGGACGCCGAGTCGGCCGTGCTGGTCGCCAAATGGTGGTCGGACGAGGGCGGACTGAACGTCGTCCACCGCGTCCAGCACCTGCACGGCGGCATCGGCGTGGACGTCGACTACCCGGTGCACCGCCACTTCCTGTGGGGCAAGCAGATCTCCGGCACGCTCGGCGGCGCGTCCGCCGACCTCGACCTCCTCGGAGCTGCCCTGTGAAGAGCTACGACGCTGTCGAGGTCGGGGAGGAGCTCCCCGAGCTGGGCATCCCGCTGACCCGCACGATGATCGTCGCGACCGCGCTGGCGAGCCGCGACTACCAGGACGTCCACCACGACCCGTCGCTCGCCGTCGAGCGCGGCTCCAAGGACGTCTTCATGAACATCCTCACCACCAACGGGCTCGTCGACCGGTACGTCACCGGATGGGCGGGGCCCGCCGCCGTGGTGAAGGCCATCAAGATTCGCCTGGGCGCGCCCAACTACCCCGGCGACACGATGGTCCTGACGGGCACCGTCACGGCCAAGCACGACGACCGCCGCGTCGAGATCTCGGTACGCGGCATCAACGCGATCGGCCCGCATGTCACGGGCACGGTCGTCGTTCAGCTGCAGGGGAGTGGTTCATGAGCGTGCTGCCCGGGGCGGCCGCCATCGCGGGGATCGGCGCCACCGAGTTCTCCAAGGAGTCCGGCCGCAGCGAACTCCGGCTCGCCTGCGAGGCGGTGCTCGCCGCCATCACCGACGCCGGCCTCCAGCCGTCCGACGTGGACGGCATGGTGACGTTCACCGCCGACACCAGCTCCGAGATCCACATCGCCCGCAACCTCGGCATCGGCGAGCTGAAGTTCTTCTCCCGCGTCGGGTACGGGGGCGGCGCGGCCTGCGGCACCGTCCAGCAGGCCGCGATGGCCGTCGCGACCGGCGTCGCCGACGTCGTCGTCTGCTACCGCGCGTTCAACGAGCGCTCCGGTACCCGCTACGGCCTCGGCCAGGCGGACCGCCCGATGGACGTCAGCGCCGACAGCGCCGCGTACGCGTGGATGAACCCGTTCGGCCTGTCGACCCCCGCCCAGTGGGTCGCGATGTTCGCTCAGCGCTACATGTACGAGTACGGCGCGACGAGCGAGGACTTCGGCCGCGTCGCCGTCGTCGACCGGGCGCACGCCGCGAAGAACCCCGCCGCGTGGTTCTACGACCGGCCGATCACCCTGGCGGACCACCAGGCGTCCCGCTGGATCGCCGAGCCGCTGCGGCTGCTGGACTGCTGCCAGGAGAGCGACGGCGGCCAGGCCCTCGTCATCGTCTCCGCCGACCGCGCCCGCGACCTCCCGCATCGCCCCGCCCTGATCTGGGGCGCCGCTCAGGGGTCCGGCAACGACCAGCACATGATGACGAGCTACTACCGCTCCGAGATCACCGGCATCCCCGAGATGGGCCTGGTGGGACGGCAGCTCTACGCGCAGTCCCGCCTCACCCCGTCCGACGTCCAGGCCGCGATCCTCTACGACCACTTCACGCCGCTGGTGTTGCCGCAGCTTGAGGAACTGGGCTTCTGCGGCAAGGGCGAAGGCAAGGACTTCGTCGCGGACGGCAACCTGGAACTCGGCGGCCGGCTCCCGTGCAACACCCACGGCGGCCAGCTCGGCGAGGCCTACATTCACGGCATGAACGGCATCGCGGAAGGGGTCCGCCTCGTCAGGGGGACGTCGGTGAACCAGCCGGGCGACATCCACAACGTCCTCGTCACCGCCGGGACGGGCGTCCCGACCAGCGGCCTGATCCTGGGAGCGTCCGGATGAGCGAATGGCGTGGCCGCGACCTCGGCACCAGAACCGTCTCCTACGACGACACGCAACCCATCCTCTACGCCCTCGCCGTAGGGGCGAGCGCCTCCGACCTCGACCTGGTCTTCGAGGAGCGACTCAGCGTCCTCCCGACGTTCGCGCTGACCCTCGCCCAGTGGGCACCGGACGCGCTGGGCTCCGCGGGTGCCTTCGACATCACGACGGCCGTCCACGGCTCGCAACGCCTCCGCGTCCGGGAACCCCTGCCTCGCTCGGGCTCGGTGGAGATGACCGCCCGCGTCGCCGAAGTCTGGGACAAGGGTTCCGCGGCCGTCTTCGAGGTCGCCGTGGAAAGCGAGTACTTCGAGGCCACCTGGTCGCTGTTCGCCCCGGGAAGCGGCGGCTTCGGCGGCGACCGAGGCCCGTCCGCCCGCCGCCGCCCGGAAGCGGAACCCGACGGGACGCTGCCCCTCCAGACGTCCCCGGACCAGGCCGCCCTCTACCGCCTCCTCGGCGACCGCCACCACCTGCACATAGACCCGGAAGCGGCGAAGACGGCCGGAATGCCGCGCCCCATCATGCACGGCCTGTGCACGCTGGCCGCCCTAACCCTCCCGCTGGCCGAGTCGCAGGGCGCCCACCCGGCCGACCTGCTCGAACTGGAAGGCCGCTTCGCCGCCCCCGTCTTCCCCGGCGACACCCTGCACGTGGAGACCTGGAAGGACGACGAGGCAACGCTCGCCGAGGCATCAGTGGACGGCAAGACGGTGATCTCCGCAGCCCGAGCCCGCTTCACCTGAGTCAGCGGAGGACTTGTTGCCGGGGCGGATTCGGGTCTGAACTGTCAGGCGGGCATCTGGGCCCAGACGATTTTGCCTTCGCCGGTGGAAGAGGGGCGGGTGCCTGCCTCTTTCGCGTAGGCGGAGATGAGAGCGAGGCCCCGGCCGTTTTCGGCCATGAGGTACTCAGGGCACCTCGTCGGGAGTTCGGGGGACGGGTCCCAGCACTCCAGGAGCGGTGCGCCCTCGTTCAGGGCGCAGCGGAGGCGGATCTGCTGATCGCGGGCCGCCGCGACGGCGTTGGTGACGATCTCGCTCATGACGAGGCTCGAGTCGTTGATCACTTCGCGGTCAAAGCCCCAGTTGGTCAGGGCATAGCGGACGAGTTCGCGAGCCAGTACGACGGTCGACGGCACGGCGAGCAGGGTCAAACGCACCTCGGGCAAGCCGGGCGCCGGTGTGACCAGATCAAGGTCATTCATTGAGGGCCATCCTCGGTTTACGGATTGTGCCCTCACTCTGGGTATTTATGTTTTAACCTGAAGTGATTTCAGGGTGACGCGATACAGCTGGGGGAGCGGTGAGTGTTCGAGAGTCGATCGACCCGGCGTCCTCGCTATGGGCGTGGCTGGCCTTTGACCTGTGGTTTTACCGTACGCAGCGAGGTCTCTCGCTCGCCCAGACCGCCATGATCGTCCATGTGACGCGAGCGACCGTATCGAACTGGGAGGCCGGACGTCTCAAGCCGCGCGATACATACATGAGGCGGCTCGACCAGGCATGGGACACGGGTGGTCACTTCGAGCGGCTGCACACGTTCGCGTGCAGTGGGCACGACCCGGACTGGTTCAAGCAGTACATCCAGTACGAGGAAGCCGCAGACGTTCTCAAGATGTATCACGGCAAGACCGTGCCAGCGCTGGCGCAAACGAAGGCGTACGCGGAGGCGCTCCTGAAGGCGGCCGGCCGCACCGATGAGGTTGAAGCGGAGGCCAAGGCACGCATGAAGCGTCAGAAGGTATTGCGGCGCGAGGAGCCGCCTTACCTCTGGATACTCGTTGATCAGGAAGTGCTCGAAAACGTTGTGGGTGGTCGTGAGGTGATGGCGGAGCAGTTGCGCTACCTCATCGAGCTTGCGGCGACGGATCGGATCTACGTCCGTGTCGTCCCTCGTGCTTCGGGCTGGCACCCAGGGCATGACGGTCACTTCCAGGTGATGACCATCAATGGTCGAGGTGTCTCCTACGCCGTTGCGCAGGTCGCCGGTCGGTTGATCGAAGCCGGTGACGAGTCCGCCCTTCTCGAAGTACGTTTTGATCAGATCGGGGCACTTGCCCTGCCCTGGACCGATTCGCAGACCCTGATGGAACAGATGTTGAGGACGTACGAATGATCGACTGGCGTAAGGCTTCTCGCAGTGGCGGCGGCAACGACGATGCGTGTGTGGAGCTGGCGGGCGTCAACGAGCAGGTGTGGGTGCGGGACTCCAAGGATCCGGACGGGGAGCGGCTGGCGTTCGGTCGGGACGCGTTCGCCGGGTTGCTGGAGCGCGTGAAGCGCGGAGAGTTCGGCCTCTAACAGCGGGAACCTCGCCGTCCGGTGGCGAGCTATCGGGCGCGCAGCCTCCGCACGAACTCTCGGATGCGGGGGGCCAGCCGGGCGTGGACGGGGTCGCGGTCGGCGGCCTGTAGGAGGATGGCCGCGACCGTGAGTTCGGCGAGCCGGCCTTCGGGGGTTGCCAGGATGCCGGCGAAGGTGGTCCGGACGCGTTTTGCTAGTTCAGCGACCGGAAGCGTGTAGGCGTACAGGTGGGCGGCGTCGAACCCGTAGGGAGCGAGGCCGAAGCCTTCCCAGTCGAGGATGTTCAATTCCGGCCAGGTGAGGTTGGCCCAGTGCAGGTCGCCATGGGCGAGAGTCCAGCGGCGGACCGTGGTGTCGATGCCTACATCGCCGAGGTACTGCGGGATGGTGCGGTGTATGTAGTCCTGGGTGATGACGCGTTGGCGGTTGTCCGGGGCCGGTGTGGTCGCAACCGCGTTGGTAGCCCGCTGCAAGCGTGACCACCATGCGTCGGGCAGGGGGATGTGTTCGGTGAGGTCCGGGGTCGGGGAGCAGACCGGTGCCGAAATGTAGGTGCTGAGTTCAGCTCGGTAGGCGTAGCCCACTCCGACCCAGTCGGCCGATTCCAACAGTCGGGGCCGTGGGATCTCCGTCGGCAGAGTCGCGGCGGCTTCCTCGGTGCCGGTCCAGAGTTTTCCTCCCTCCCCGCCTACTGGTGCTTCTAGCACTCGGAGCCAGGCGTTTCCGTGGGGGGTCGTGACGGGAGCGCCGATCGTCCTTCCGTCGTGGCCCCAGGCTTCGGTGGCGCCGTCCGCGGACGCACAGCCGAGCCGGTTCGCCGCGTCGGCGAAGGCAGCGTGCATTCGTTCGCGGACGTCGGGGTCGTCAGGCTCGGAGAACACGGCAGATGTCCTGGAGGTGCGTGGGCGGGATGGCTGGACGCTGGAAGCCCCTCAATCCTTCTTGCCAGTGTGCCGTAGTCGAGGCCGGGCGGTTGTGCTGCTCGACGTAGTGCCGCAGGACGCTGATGGGTGCGCCGCCGACCGATCCAGCGAAGTAGGAGCCTGACCACAGCTTGTTCGCCTGCCGCCGCCTCGCCGCCCCCGTTTTCGCTCGATGCGGGCGCTCACCCCTATGCAAGGGAGGGGATTGTGTACTCGGCGGACCCCTTGGTGCACAACTTCGGCGGCGGTAGCTTCCCTGCGGTCACCTACCGCCCTCCATCATCCGGGGACTCCTGTGCGCGTCATCGGCACCACCACCATGAGGTCCATGCGTCTCGTAGTCCTGTCCGCGGCGCTCGGGTTGGCGCTCACCGCCTGTCCCGGAGGGGACGGAGAGGAGGAAGGGGGCGGCGGATCCGGCGCCTCGTCCCAGGCGACCTTGGGGCAAAGGGAGACCGTCATCGCCCGCGAGGGGATGTTCGGCGGCCTGTCCATCACCGACACCCAAGCCAGCAAATACCGCCTGGAGCTCCTCGGCCTTGAGCGGCGGGGGGAGTTCACGAAACTGCGGGTGGCGGTCAACTACCTGGACGAAGGCGACGAGGGCACCAATCTCAGCTTCGACGGCTATCACCTGCTCGATCCGGTGGGCCGCAAGTTGTACGTCTCGATGGCCCACTACGAGCTGGGCACATACGAGCAGTACTTCACCAAGGGCGTCCGTTACGAGTCGGACATCTGGTTCCCCGCCCTTCCCCCCTCGGTCAAGCAGGTCTCGGTGCCCACGCCGGGGAGTACCGCGGAGCTGCCCGGCGTCACGGTGATCGACGGCCCGGCCGCCCTGCCGCCGGGAGCCGCGCGGCCGGGCCCCACCGCCTCCGGGACCGCCGATCCGACGCCGGGCCAGACCAAGGTGTACGGCGTCGACCAGCCGGCGCCAGGTACCGAGCCCGTCGTCAAGGACCTCTATGACCAGATCGACGGGGAGGCCGGGACCTCCACGACCGGCGGCGGGACGCAGACCGAGGACCTGCGCAGCGACGTCCTGTTCGCGTTCAACTCGGACAGGCTCTCAGGCAGGGCCCAGGGCATCCTCGACAAGATCGCGCAGGACATGGCCCAGCGTGCCGACACCTCCAAGCCGGTGACGATCGAGGGCCACACCGACGGCAAGGGAACCCCGAGCTACAACCAGGACCTCTCGGAGCGCCGCGCAAGGGCGGTCCAGGCGGCGATCGCGCCCAGGCTCGGCCAGGTGCGGTTCGCGGTCTCGGGCAAGGGGGCGGACGAGCCGCTGGCCGAGGAGACCAAGGACGGCGCCGACGTTCCGGAGGCCCGCGCCCGCAACCGCCGTGTCGAGATCAGCTACGGCCTCAAGGCCGGGGCCCCCGGAGCCGCCGGGGGATCTCCCGGCACCGGGGCCGCGGGCGGCACGGGACGTCCCGCGCAGTTCCGGGCGGCGCCGGGCGGTGTCGTCGCCGAGCGCGAGGCCGACGGCCGCAACAGCATCGGGGAGCCGGTGCCGTTCCGGCTGCGCGTCCACCCCTTCTACAGGGACGGCGCCTTCCTGGTCGGGGTGGTGGAGGTGACCAGCGAAGCCGAGGACGTCGAGCCGGCCGCGTTCGGCGGCGAAGGGATTTTCGGTGGTCAGGGGGTGAACGGGTTCAGCGTCACCGACGGCTCCGGGAAGACCTACCTGCCGGTGCTCACCGCTCCCCAGGGAAGCGATGAGGAGGGGACGTACGTCGGATCGAGCGTCCAGTACTGGCGGCCGAAGACGCCGTACCGCTCCTACGTCTACCTGACGGCGCCGCCCGCCGGGACCAAGTCCGTCACGCTCAACGCCGTGAACTTCGGCAAGATCCCGGACGTCCCCGTCTTCGACGGCTAGGCGGCGCCGGGGGTCCGCGTTCAGCGGAGTGCGGACACGGTGGCGGCGGCGCGGCGGGGGGCGAGCTCCCAGGCAGTGATCGTCTGGTCTCCGCCGGAGGACAGCAGGGTCCTGTCGTCCCGGGCGAAGTCGAGGCCGAGGACCACGTCGGAGTGGCCGGTGAGGACGGCCCATCTCGATCGGCGGGCAACGTCCCAGACGATCACCGTACGGTCTAGTCCGGCGGTGGCGAGCCGGCCGCCGGACGGGCTGAACGCGATCGCCCGTATCTCGGCCGCGTGACCGGCCAGCCGCCCGGCCCGGCGGCGGTGGCGCAGGTCCCACAGCAGGACCTGGCCGCCGCCCCCGCCCGCGGCGAGGAGCCGCCCGTCCGGGCTGACGGCGATGCTCTCCACGTCGCCGGGATGCCCGGGCAGGACGGCCGTCCGGCGCCGGTGCTCCACGTTCCAGATCGTCACCTGGCGGTCGTCGTCTCCAGTGGCGAGGATCCGCCCGTCCGGACCGAACGCGAGGCTCTTCACCAGCGGGCGCCCCCGTTTCAGGACGGCGATCTGCCGGCGGGCGGTCACGTCCCAGAGGACGACGGCGCCGCTCTGGTCCGCCGCGGCGAGCGTCCGCCCGTCCGGGGCGAGATCGAGGGCGTAGATCTTGTCGGTGTGGCCGCGCAGCGTGGCGACGCGCCGACGGTCCCGCCAGACCTGGATCAGGGCGTCGTCGCCGCCCGTGACGACCAGCCCGGGACCGTGGTCCACCACGCTCGAACCGCCCGGGTGGGCGGAAACGGTGGCCGCCGGGCGACGTGACGCCATGTCCCACCAGCGCAGCCGGCCCTCCTGGCCCACGGAGACGAACCCCTTCCCGTCGGGGCCGGCGGCGACGTCGTTGGCCCAGTCGGTGTGCCCGATGTACGGCGTCTGCCGCAGGTCCCAGACGAGGGTGGTCTGATCGAGCGCGGCCGAGGCGATCCGGGTCCCGTCGGGGCTCACGGCGATGTCGTAGATCCCGCCGGTGTGCCCGGTGAGCGTGACGATGTTCGTCCGGGAGCCGGTCTCCCAGAGCTTGACGGCCCGGTCGTATCCCGTGGAGACGAGCGTCCGCCCACCGTCGGTGAAGGCCAGCGCCGTGACCGTGTCGGTGTGCTGCATCCGCCGTGCCGGGGCCCGCTCCTCGTCGCGCTCCAGGTCCAGCAGGTGGACCTCGTTGTCGTCGCCCGCGGCGGCCAGCGACCGGCCGTCCGGGCTGAAGGCGACGGCGGTGAGCATGGCGTTACCGGCCTTCAGCGTCCGGGCCCGGCTCTCACCCGGGCGCCAGAGCGCGACGCGGCCGTCGTCGCCCGCGATCGCCACCGTGCGGCCGTCCGGTGCGAAGGCCACCTCCGTCATCGTGCCGCCGTGGCCGTCGATCTCGTCGACCTCGCGGCCGGTGGCGACGTCCCAGACGGCGGCCGTGCGGGCCGCGCCCGCGGCGGCGAGCCGGTCGCCGTCCGGGCTGAAGGCCAGGCCGTCCAGGACGCCCGTCATGCTCATCCGCCGCACCGGGGTGTGGTCCGACGTCCGCCACAGCGTGATCACGCCGCCGAGGTCCGCTGTCGCCAGCAGGCGGCCGTCCGGGCTGTACTCGAGGGTGCGGACCGCGCCCCCGGACACCGCGAACCGGTCGCGCGGGACGCCCCGTCCGGGGTCCCACGTGATCACGGCGCCGTCCTGCCCGCCGGTCGCCAACTCCCGGCCGTCCGGACTGAACGCCACCGTCTTGACCATGCCCGCGTGCCCGGCCAGCCGGTGCTGGTACGGCTGCCGTCCCGCGATGCTCAGGAGCGCGCTGCGGGCGTCGAGCGTGGGTGCCAGCCGGTGGGCCCACACCGCGCGCTCGGCCGCGCCGGGGACGTCCGTCGGCAGCCGGGCCATGGCCTCGGCGGCAAGCTGGCGGGACCGGGCGAGCCGGCGCTGGTCGTCGGCCTCGACCCGTTCGGTGACCGCCACCGTCCCCGTGCACACCGCGACGAGCAGCAGCACAGACAGCGCCGCCACCAGGCCCTGGAGGGTGCGTGTGCGGCGTTCGGCGGCGGCCTTCCCGGCCCGCTCCGCGCTGGTGGACGCGTCCAGAAAGGCACGCTCCCGCACGGTGAGGTCGTCCGGGTGAGCGTCCGCCCATTCGGTCGCCGCCTCCAGCCGCGCCCCCTGATAGAGGTCCCCCTCGTCGCGATCCATCGCGTCCCACTCGGCGGCGGCCATGCCGAGCCTGCGGTGCAGGCGCAGTCCTTCCTGGTCCGCGGAGATCCAGTCGCGCAGCCGCGGCCAGGTCCGGATCAGCGCCTCGTGCGCGATCTCGACGGTGTCCCCGTCGATGGCGACCAGCCGCGCCCGGGCCAGCCGCTCGATGAGGGCGCCGTCCCCCTCCGACCGGTGGGCGGGCCGCCGCGTGCCGTGGCCGGGTCCCGTCTCGGTGACGTTGACCATCCGGAGCAGTAATCGCCGGACGGCCTGCCGTTCCGGCTCCGGCAGCGTCCGGTAGACGCTCTCGGCCGTGTCCGCGATCGCGCCGTGGACGCCGCCCGCGGCGTCGTAGCCGGCGAGCGTCAGGTTCTTGCCCTTGCGCCGCTTCCATGTCTCCAGCAGGGCGTGGGAGATCAGGGGAAGCGCGCCCGGCTCGGTGCCGGCGTCCTGGATCACCCGTGCCACCAGTGCGGGCTCGACCATCAGCCCGGCGTTCGCGGCGGGTTTGACGATCGCCTCGCGAAGGTCCTCGCCGCGCATCGAGCCGACCAGCACGCTGGCGCCCCGCAGGGCCGCGGTCAACCCCGGGTGCTCGGCGCAGTGCCCGTAGAAGTCGGCCCGCACCGCGATGATCAGCAGGCCCGGATGGCCGAGCACGGCGTCGACGAACGCATGGCGCTCCGACGCGTCCTGGTGGAGCGTGAAGATCTCCTCGAACTGGTCGACGATCAGTGCCTCGGCCTCCGGAGGCCCCTCGGGCACGCCGGGCGTGACGACCTCCGCCCCCGGGCCGAGGCGCGGGACGACCCCCGCCCGCAGCAGCGACGACTTCCCGCTCCCGGACGGCCCGAACACGGCGACGAACCGGTTCCTGTCGAGGCAGGCCAGGATCTCGTCCACCAGCTCCCCGCGGCCGAAGAACCTCTCGGTGTCCGCCGCCTCGTACCGGGACAGCCCCAGGTACGGCGGCTCGGCAGCCGGCTCCTCCGCCTCCACGGCGAGTTCGCGGCGCAGGTCCCGCCAGGCGCGCCGCCATCGCTCCCGGTCGCCGTCGCAGGCTTCGACGTAGGCGAGTGTGACCTGGAGGCTGGGGAGACGTTCCCCCCGCGCCGCCGCGGCCAGCGCCGAGGCGGAGAACCGGGTCGTCTCGGCCAGTTGCCGGTAGCCGGGCTCGCCCGCCTGGCGCCTCAGCTCGCGCAGCTCATGGGCGAACCGCTGGAGGGGGCCGGCGTCCGGGTCAAGCGCACGCTCGGGACGGGGCACGGCCGCGCTTCCTCTCTATCCGGGTGTCGTGCGGCCCGAAGCCCCCTTGCCGCACGGCCACGGCATGCATGGAACCAATGATCACCAGATGTCACCGACGCCCTACTTTACGGCGTCTGCCTGCTTATGGAAGGACCCACGCCAGTACGGCCGGTGACGTCGTAGCAGGCCGGAGGGCTCGGGCCGGGCGGAGACGGCAGCTTTCCACCAACCGCCGGGCCGCGGCTGGGCAATGCGTGATATTTAACGGCGTTTGTCGCAAATGTCACTGTCGCAGTGCCGTCGTTTCCGCTCCCGCCCGGGGACCCCCGCCTCTGGCCGGAAACGGCTGCGGAAGGGCTCCCCCCGATGCGACGTCCCCTCCTGTTCCTGCTGCCCGCCGTACTGTCCGCGGCGCTGATCGGCATCCCGTCGGCTCCCGCGTTCGCCACCCCGCCCAACATCCCGGACGCCGCCACCGCCACGGCCCGGCTGGGCGA
This sequence comes from Actinomadura sp. 7K507, assembly GCF_004348425.1. Taxonomy (GTDB): domain Bacteria; phylum Actinomycetota; class Actinomycetes; order Streptosporangiales; family Streptosporangiaceae; genus Spirillospora. The sequence goes on along the minus strand of NZ_SMKK01000032.1, from coordinate 10,555 downwards.
GCTGACGGTGGCCGCCGAGTCGCACGCCGACAGCTACGACCGCGACCTGTTCCCGCACTGGATCACCATCTCCGGGGCGTGCAACACGCGTGAGACCGTTCTCAAGCGGGACGGGACGAACGTCGGCACCGACGACTCCTGCTACCCGACGTCCGGGTCCTGGTACTCGCCCTTCGACGGCGCCACCTGGACCGCCGCGTCCGATCTGGACATCGACCACATGGTTCCGCTCGCCGAGGCGTGGCGGTCCGGCGCCTGGGCCTGGTCGACGTCCCGCCGCGAGGCCTACGCCAACGACCTCGGCGGACCCGAGCTGTGGGCCGTCACCGACAACGTCAACCAGTCCAAGAGCGACCAGGACCCCGCTGAGTGGCAGCCGCCGCGCAGCGCGTTCCGCTGCACCTACGCCCGCGCCTGGATCCAGGTGAAGTGGTACTACGACCTCACCGTCGACAACGCCGAGAAGGGCGCCCTCTCCACGATGCTCGGCACCTGCTGAGGCGGGTGCCGAAGGCGGGGCCGGGCGCCTCCCGGTCCGAGTCCGGCCCCGTCCCCCTCTCACTCACCTTCGAATCTAGTCATTGACAAGATGAGCGGCCGCGTCGTATCTTGACAGTGACTAGTTCAGAGGGGGACGAGATGGCACCATTGATCTTCTTGGTCGGAGGCACGCTGGCCGGGCTCGCGGCGGGCCGGGCGGGCGTCCGGCGGCTGCGGTCGTGGCCGGTGGCGCTGCGCGGCGGGCTCGCCCTGATGTTCACGGTGACCGGGATCGCGCACTTCGTCGGCATGCGCCAGGACCTGATCGACATGGTCCCGCCCGCGCTGCCCGCCCCGGCGCTCCTGGTGACCGTGACCGGCGTGCTGGAACTGGCCGGCGCGGCGGGGCTGCTCTGGGGCAGGACCGCGCCATGGGCCGCGGGCGGGCTCAGCCTGATGCTGGTCGGGATGTTCCCGGCGAACGTGCACCTGGCCCTCAATGGAACGGACCTCCCGTGGGACGACCGGCTGGTCCCTAGGACCGGGATGCAGGTGATCTTCCTGGCCGCCACACTCGCCGTGGCCGCGCACCACGCGAGGGAGGCCCGCCGGGCGGAGCCCGCGGACACCGGGCGGACGGCCCCGCGAGCGCGGGTGTGAGCCGGGAAGTTCAATAGACCTTTTCTAGAGATTCGTCGGTATTCGCTACGCTCCCGGGTCATGGACGAGTCGCTGAGCGTGGTCGTGACGGGCGGTAACCGCGGAGTGGGACGCGCGGTGGCCGCGGAGGCCGTCCGGCGCGGGCACCAGGTCACGATCACGTCGAGGCAGCCGGAGGCGGGGGCCGCGGTCGCGCGGGAGATCGGCGCGGAGCTCGTCGCCGGCGACCTGTCGAACCTGCGGACCGCGCGGGCCGCCGCCGGGGAGATCGCCGCGGCGGTCCCGGCGATCGACGTGCTCGTCCACAACGCCGCGGTCTGGCCCAGCCGGCGCGTCCTCAACGAGGACGGCTTCGAGGAGTCGTTCTTCACCAACCACCTCGCGCCGTTCCTGCTGAACCACCTCCTCGAAGACCGGATACGGCGGGTGGTGCAGGTCAGCGCCGGCCTGTACGTCATGGGGCGGGTCGACCCGGAGCGGACTCCGGCCGGCGGCGACTTCAGCGCCACGAAGACCTACGCCAACACCAAGCTCGCCAACCTGATGATGGTCCCGCTGTTCGCCGAACGCTGGAAGGACAGCGGCATCACCATCGACGCCGTGCACCCCGGCGTCCTGCGGACCGGTCTCGGGGAGCGCGGCGGCTTCCAGGGTCTGCTCCTGAAGACGGTCAAGCGATCCCTGAAATCCGCCGACGCGGCCGCCGAACCCGTGGCGGACCTGCTGGCCGCCGAAGGCACCGGCCGCTACTTCAACGGGCGGAGGCAACGGCCGCTCAAGCCCGTCGCCCGCGACGCGGACCTCGCCCGCAGGCTGTGGGACGACGCGGTGAAAGCCGTCGAAGTCGCCTGAGCGCAAGGACACAGGGACGTCCCTCCGCCCTTGACCGTGCCGTACGAACAGGTGATGCATGGCTCCCCTCCGCCCTGACGACCCCCGCACGATCGGCCCGTACCGGCTCGACGAACGCCTCGGCCAGGGCGGCATGGGGCAGGTGTTCCTGGCCGAGTCGCCCGGCGGGCGGCAGGTCGCGGTGAAGCTGATCCGTCCCGAGCACGCCGGCGACGCCCGCTTCCGGGAACGGTTCGCGCGGGAGGTGGAGGCCGCGCGCAGGGTCGGGGGCTTCCACACGGCCCAGGTCGTCGACGCCGACCCGGCCGCCGCGACGCCCTGGATGGCGACCGCGTTCGTCCCCGGGGCCTCGCTGCGCGACGAGGTGGTCCGCGGCGGCCCTCTCGCACCGGACCGGGTGCGGGCGCTGGGCGCCGCGCTCGCCGAAGGCCTGGCCGCCATCCACGCCTGCGGGCTGGTGCACCGCGACCTGAAGCCCGGCAACGTGATCATGTCGCCGGACGGTCCCCGCATCATCGACTTCGGCATCGCACGCGCGGCCGACGCGGCGCCGATGACGTCGGAGGGCGCCGTCATCGGCACGTACGCGTTCATGTCGCCCGAGCAGGTACTCGGCGACCGGGTGGAGACGCCGTGCGACGTGTTCGCGCTGGGCTGCGTGCTGACGTTCGCGGCCACGGGGAAGGGCCCGTTCGACGCGACGACGATCCCCGCGATCGTGCACCGCATCCTCCAGGAGGAACCAGGGCTCGACGGGGTGGACGGCGACCTGCGCACACTCGTCGCGGCGTGCCTCGCCAAGGACCCGGCGGCCAGGCCGACGACATCGACGATCCTGGAGCACCTCGCCGACCCCGCCGGGAACCCGCTTCCCGAGGTCCCGCCGCCCAGCTCACCGGACGCGCCGACGCAACTGCGCGGGACGATGGTCGCGACCCAGGTGGAGGGCGCCGGCGCCGCGACGTCCCCCGGCACGCCCGGCCGCCAGGTGCCGCGCCGCGCACTGGTCATCGGCGCGGCCGGCGCCGTCGCCACCGCCATGACCGGCGTTCCCGTCCTCCTCGCGCTGCGCGGGGACGACGAGGAACCGCCCGCCGCGAACGCCGCCGTCCCCACCCCGAAGGCGCCACTGGAGCCTTACGCCACGCTCAGCGGCCATGAGGCGGGGGTCGAGGAGGTGGCGCTCAGCCCGGACGGACGGTTCGCCGCCAGCGCCTCCCTCATCGACGACACGGTGCGCATCTGGGACGTGCGGCGCCGCGCCGTGCACCGGACGCTGCCGATCGAGGCCGGGGCCGCCGGGGTGGCGTTCAGCCGGGACGGGCGGCGGCTCGCGACCGGGAACATGAACGCGAGCGCCACGGTGTGGGACGTCGCGACCGGCCGCAGGCTCCGCGATTTCCGGGTCGACGCGTTCAACGTCAGCTCGGTCGCGTTCAGCCCGGACGGGCGGACCCTCGCCGGGGGCAACCCCGAGGTCAGGCTCTGGGACGTCCGGACCGGCCGGGTCGTCGCGGGATTCGACGCCAACGCGAAGGCGGGCATCGACTGCGTGCGGTTCAGCCCCGACGGAAAGATCGTCGCCGCGGCGTACGACGGTGGTTCCGACCCCGGGCATCGCGGTGAGGTGCGGATGTGGAACGTGGCGACCCGCCGCCGCACCGCCGTGCTCCGCAGCCCGGAGGGCTCCATGTCGTCGTTCGCGTTCGCCCCTGACGGGAGGACGGTCGCCACCGCCTGCGAGAACGCGGAGGTCACGCTCTGGGACATGGCGTCCCGCAGGATCGCGGCCTCCCTCTCCGGCCACACCGACAGGATCACCCAGGTCGCGTTCAGCGCGGACGGGAAGAGACTCGTCAGCGGCAGCCGGGACCGGCAGATCCGGGTCTGGGACGCCGCCGCCCGCCGCACCACCGCCGTCCTGAGCGGCCTCAACGGCGTCGTCTCGACGGTGGCGGTCAGCGGCGACGGCAAGACCGTGGCGGCCGGCAGCAGCGGCGGCGGCGATACGACGGTGCGACTGTGGAGGATGCCGTAAATGGAGGCGCTGCGGCCGGGTGACCCCCGGCAGGTGGGCTCATACCGGCTGGAAGGCCGGCTCGGCGAGGGCGGGATGGGCCAGGTGTTCCTGGGCTCGACACCGGGTGGACGGCAGGTCGCGGTGAAACTGATCCGCGCCGAGTACGCCGACGACCCCAGGTTCCGGACGCGGTTCGCGCGGGAGGTCGAGGCGGCCCGCAAGGTCGGCGGCTTCTACACCGCGCAGGTGGTGGACGCCGACCCTTCCGCGGAAGAGCCGTGGATGGTGACGGCGTTCGTCCCCGGCCCGTCCCTGCGCGAACTGGTCGTCCGGGACGGGCCGCTCGACCCGGCCGGGGTCCGCTCACTGGGCCGGGGCCTGGTGGAGGGCCTGGCGGCGATCCACGCGTGCGGGCTGGTGCACCGCGACCTGAAGCCCGGCAACGTGATCATGTCGCCGGACGGCCCCCGCGTCATCGACTTCGGCATCGCCCGCGCCGCCGACGCCTCCACCCTCACCGCCACCGGCGCCGCCGTCGGGACCTTCGCCTACATGGCGCCCGAGCAGATCCGCGCGGACGAGGCGGGCCCGGCCGCGGACGTCTTCGCCCTCGGCTGCGTCCTGGCGTTCGCCGCCACCGGCCGCGGCCCGTTCGACGCCGACTCCATCCCCGCGATCGTGCACCGCGTCACGTCCGCCCCGCCCGACCTGGGCGGCATGGACACCGACCTCCAGAACGCGATCGGCCCCTGCCTGGCCAAGGAACCGGCCGCGCGCCCGCCGCTCCCGCACATCGGCACCCGCCTGGCCGCCGCACCGCCGCGCCGCGTCCCCCGCCGAGCGGTCATCGCCGGGGCGGCCGGAGCCGCGGTGGCCGCCGTGGCCGCCTCGACGACCGTACTGCTGTGGCCCTCCGCCGAGAGCAAGGCGAAGACCTTCCCGCCCACGCCGCTCACCGCGCCCGCCGCGTCACAGCTGCTGCCCGGCGGTCCGGTGGCCATGTTCCAGATCGCGTTCACCACCGACAGCCTGACCCTCGTGGGAGCCGGATTCGAGGAGGTCTGGCGCTGGGACCTCACGACCGGGCAGGGCGACTCCAGCGAGGTTGGCGAAGCCTTCAGGAACATGGGCAGACCGGTGCTGAGCGGGGACGGGCGGGTCGTCGCCGGCAACACCGGCGCGGTCATCGAACTGCGGGACGCCGCGACCGGCCGCGTCACCCGCCGGTTTCCCGGGTCGTTCTCCGCGAAGGGCCTCAGTCCCGACGGGCGCAGGATGGCCGTGCGGGGCCGCGACCTGACGGTGAAGATCCTCGACGCCCGCACGGGCCGTTCCGTCCGCGACATCACCCCCGTGTCGAGCGTCCCCGACATCCTGAAGTTCAGCCCGGACGGGCGGCTCCTCGGGGGCTGCGGCGCGGGCGGGAGGAAGCTGGAGGTCTGGGACCTGGAGTCCGGCCGCCTGATCGGTACATCGACGGGCCGCCATCAGAGCAGCCGTGTGGAGTTCTCCGCGGACGGCTCACTCGTCGCCGGAGCCGCGTCCCGGGACGTCCTGCTCTGGGACGTGTCCGCCGTATCCGAGGAGCCCACGGTCTTGGAGGGGCACCGCGAGGAGGTCACGTGCGTGGCGTTCAGTCCGGACGGACGCGTCCTCGCCAGCGGTTCGAAGGACAGCTCCGTCCGCCTGTGGGACACGCGGACGAAAAAGCCCATCGCCACGCTGGGCGGCCACACCGCCGAGGTCGCCGCAGTCGCGTTCGCCCCCAACGGCCGCATGCTCGCCGCGGCCACCGGCACCGCCAGCGGCGCCACCCGCCTCTGGCGCTACCCGTGACACACCGCGGTGTCGGAGCCCGGAGCTAGGCTGCCCGGGTCATCGCTCAACGCGGAAACGGAACCCATGACGACCCTGAGGCAGCTTCGCAAGACGGCGCTCTCCCTGCTCGAGACCGCGGAGGAGAGCATCGGCCCCGGTGCGGTCGCGTTCACGGTGTCCGGCGAACGCTTCGCCGCGCTGGACGGGGAAGGCCGGGTGCACCTGCACCTGCTCGATTCGGACGCGGACGAGGTGCTGGCGGCGCACCCGACCGCCGAACGGCCGCCCCGCCGCGCGACGGAGACCGGCGTGCGCGTCCCGATCGGAGACGTCGACGGGCAGCAGCTCAACCACTGGGTGCGCCGCGCTTGGCTCGCCCGTGCGCCGGAACGGCTCGCCGCCCAGGCCACGGCGGGGGACACCGTCCTCCCGGGCGAGGTCGGCGACCTGCCCCGGGCCATCGGGCGGCCCGCCACGCGGGCCCTCGCCGGTGCCGGGATCACGACGCTCGCCCAGGTCGCGGAGCTGACGGACGGCGAGCTGCTGGCGATGCACGGAGTCGGTCCGAAGGCCGTCCGCCTGCTCGGCGAGGCGCTCGCCGAGACCGGACATCGGCGTCCGTGACTCCACGGATCCGGGCGGGGGCGAGCTGATCGTCAGCCGCGGTCAGAAGGAGAAGCCGCCGCCGCTGTAACCGCCGCTGTGCCCGCCCCCGCCGTCGTACCCGCCGCCGTCGTGGCCGCCCACGTCGGAAGGGCTGGTGGGCCAGGAACCGGCGGGGCCACGGCGGGAATGCGGAGTGCGCGTGTAGGAAGGCGCGGGATGGGGGTCGGGGCGGCCGGAGTTGTACGCGGCAGTGCGGACGCCCTGGTCGAGCGGGTCTCGCCACTTCGTCCGCCTGTGGCGCTTGACGACGCAGAAGGCGGTCAGGAGGGAGCCGTCCGGGTCGGCGTCGTCGTAGCGCTCCCATTGCTCGGTGGCGAAGAAGAACGCCGCCTTCTGCGCCTCGTCCAGGCCGGAGGGGAGGTAGCCGGCCTCGACGGCGGCGGCGAGCATTTCCGCGTCGCCGTACAGGGCGCTCCGGCACACGTCGTCGCGGCCCACCGGGTGGTCCAGGTGCCGCAGGGCCTGCCTGCATTCCCGGGTGAACTCGGGCGGGGCCCCGATGGACAGGCCCTCGCGCAGCGAAGCCACGACGCCGTGCGGTCCCCAGATACGGGTGATAGGCCCGACGAGGTCGGGCCGGCCCTTCAGCAGCGCGAGCAGGACTTCTGGCACCTTCGTTCGCCAGGGCGGCTCCTCGTCGGGTGGCGGTGGAAGGCTGGGGAGGTGCGGGTTGGCCAGCAGCACGCGGGTGAGCAGGGTCGGGCTCGTGTGCCTCCACAGGCGGTAGGGCCTGGGCGAGCGGGTGGCGTCCGAGTGCGTCGCGAAATGGTGCCCGTCGTGGACGGCGGAAGAGAACGCCGAACGGAGAGCGTCCAGCAGGTCGGGTTGCCCTGTCCGGGCCAGCAGGTCCGACAGCGGGCCGAAGCCGGTGGGGTGCGTGTCCTCCTCGGCCATCGCGGTGTGGACGAGCCAGCAGGCAAGTTCCTGGTGTGACGCGTTGACCGGCCCCGGAAGGGCCGGCTCGGGGGCGTCCAGGAACGCGACGATCCGGGGGGCGGGATCCTCGGCCGGGTCGAGGAGGAAGGCGGTGACCGGGGACGGCGTGGGGAGAGGGGCGAGCGAGGCGAGGGGCGGCTTGCCGGTCTCGCCCACGGTGGCGGTGCAGAAGACGGCCAGCAACTCCCGCAGGGCGAACGGATTGGCGGCGGCCTCCCGCGCGGCCCGCAGGGCGATCGAGGACGCACGGCTTCCCTCGGGCGCCGTCCAGAGGGTCCGGGCGAGCGCCCGGAACGCCCTGGGGCGGGAGGACAGCGCGCTGTCCTCGGTGAAGCCGCGGGCGAGCCGGTGCCTGACTCGTCTGGCCTGCACCCATGCCGCGAGCGGGCCAGGATCCTGCCGATCGGCATCCATGACCAAAAGTGTCGCCAACGTCGGATAAGTAGCGCTATGCCTTTTCCGCTAGGTCCCGTGGGTTTCGGTGCGGTGCCACATGCCGAGGTAGGTCTCGGCGCCGCGGGCCAGGTCGTCGATGATCTCCTGGCCGCCGAGGTTGCCGATGTCGGCGAGCCAGTCGGGGACGAGGCCGTAGTTCGCGACGCCCTCGGTGTTGAGGTCCCAGGTGCGCGTCCCGGTGCGCTGGCGGTCGAGCCTCACCGAAGCGTCGAACGGCGAGGTGTACGGGTAGCGCAGCGGGTTCGCGTCGCTGTTCTCGCGCGGCGGGGGCAGGGCGCCCATGCCGTTGGCGTCGAGGCCGTACCCGTAGCCGAAGGCGCGGCCGGGGTCGCGGAGTTCCTTGTTCCGCTTCCATTCCGCGATGAAGCCGTTCCCCGCGTGGCCGTAGCCGGTGACCATGCCGCCGAGCCGGTAGATGCGGGGCAGGTAGGTCTCGTCCGTCCAGCTGTGGGACGAGATGACGCCGGAGTACCGCGCGTCCTCCAGCAGGCCGAGGGTCTCGTCGGCGGCCTTGGCGCTCATGTGGTCGACCTCGACGATCATGTTGCGTTCCATCATGCCCCGCACCATGTGCTCGCCGAGGTCGGTGAGCCCCCGGACGTTGCAGTGCGGAGGGCTCGGATACAGCGGCAGCGTGACGCCCGCCTGGCCGAGCAGCCGAAGCAGGTCCTTGAGCGAGTCGCCGATCCCGCCCGCCGGCAGGAGCGTGTTGTCCCGTGCCGGGCCCGTGCACTTCTCGACCTGCCAGAACCGGCCGGTGCCGAGGAAGTTCCCCGCGTTGATGAACGCGCCCGTGGTGCCGCCGTCGAAGCGCACCCCGCACAGGGCGTTGTCGAACTTGTGGCACACGAACATGGAGGACACGCCTAGACGCTTCATCTCGTCCAGGCCCCGGTCGATGTCCTGGCGGGTGCACTGCGACCCGTCGCCGATCCTGCGGCAGCCGAACGGTTCGGAGGCTTCGACGCCGAGGACGACGGCGAGCTTCCCGTCCTCGATCACCTCGCGGGCCTCCGCCGAGTCGCGCACGATGCGGAACCAGCCCTTGCCGGGCCCGCCGCTGCGCCGGTCGATCCCTTCCTCCATCTCCCGCATCCGCTGCGCCTGGAGCCGGACGACGTCCATCTCGTCGCACGCGTTGCGCTTCAGCGGGTAGATCTCGCAGAGCTGCCGGTTGGCGACCAGGTGGTTGACGAGGATCCGCTGCCCGGCGCGCCAAGAGCGTTCCAGCCACGTGTAGTGGGCCTGCTGGTGGGTGCGTGAGTCCCACGCGGGCCAGTCCTTGAACGTCGGCCAGCCGGCGGGGTCGTGGTTGCCGAACGGCGTGCCGTGCCTGGTGAAGTTCTCCCACCAGGCGAAGGCGCCGTTCCCCGCGTGGTCCGGACAGTCCCGCAGCGCCTCCTGGATGCCGCGCGGATCGAACGGCTTGCCGCACATCAGGCTCCCGCCGAACGCCTCGTACGCCATCAGGTGGGTGTGGGCGTCGAGGTAACCCCGCACCTCGCCTGCGGGAGTCGTCCCGGTGAACGGGGCCGCGGCGGTGCGGACGGCCGTCGGCTGCGCGGTGCTCATCGGCTGCGCGGTGGTGGTCGCCTGCGCGGCGGGAGAGAGGAAGGAGGCGAGCAGGACGAGGGTGAGCGGCACCGATGCCGCATGTCGGAGGGAGCGGCTGAAGGGCATCCGGCACCTCGCGCGAGGGGGTGGTCCAGCGGGGCGCCTGCTATATGCCCGTTCTCGACAGAAAACGAACAACCCTCACGTTATTGGTTCCAGGGGAACTGGACACGGTCAGCAGCGGACGATCCTGTCCCCGTCGTCCTGGGTGAACGTCGGGCATTCGGCCGGCCTGCTGGAGGGCGGGGGCGGGGAGGTGGCGCCCGTCGGTGGCGGTGTCGGCCGCGGCGACGTGCCGGGGAGGACGGTGACCGTCGGCAGCGACCCCTGCGTGTAGGCGCCCACCGACTCGGGGGAGACCGGCTCGTCCTCGATCCGCACCTCGCCGACGGCCGGCGGCGAGACCGGGGACACCAGGTACCGGCCGGGCCGCAGGGGCGCGTCTGCCGGGATGGTGGACGTGACAACGCTCGCGGACTTGGTGGACCGCCAGCCGCCGGGCAACTTCCCATGCTGCGTCTCACCGGTTTCGTTCCACTGGCTGGGGAAGGGCGTGCCCATCCCCGTAGGCAGGGTTCCGGCGGCCGCGGGAGGGATTCGGTAGAAGCCGATTCGTACTGCCGGACCGGATCGGCGGCCCAGGCGGATGGCGTGCTTGATGGGCGGGTTCAGGGCGGACATCTTCGCGGTGATGGAGAGCTTCGTCCCCCGCCTGATCCGTGCCGGCTCGACGGTGAGGTCGTACGCCACGCTCGGTCCCCTGTCGGCGCGGAACGGCGCTGGATTGCGGAAGCCGACCCGCAACTGGCCGGTGACCCGGCCGCCCACGGTCGTCGGGGCCGGGCTGCCGCCGGACGCACCGGCACTGGGGCCGACCTCCGTCGGGGTGCCCGATCTCCGCTCCGCCACGGCGATTCCACCGGCGGTGACCGCGGCGACGGCGACCACGGCGGCCGCACCGGCGGCCGCCTTCGTCTTCCCCGCGCGGCGGACGAACCCCCGGCCGTGCTGCGCCGCGGCCCGGCCCGGCTCGGCGGCGGCTCCCTGCTGGAC
>NZ_SMKK01000329.1 GCF_004348425.1 Actinomadura sp. 7K507 | reverse complement strand
GCCCCCGCCCGCCGTCGCCTTCCGCGATACCGCTAGCAGGGTAGGTAACGATTTGTACTGTCCCGTCCCTAATGTCCGATCAGGACACCGGCTCCAGCTCCGATCGGGCCGGCGGCGCGGGGGAGTCGCCTTCGCGGATCCCGTACCGGCCGTAGAGCCTGGCGAGGGGGCCGGGCGCCCACCAGTTGGCGCGTCCCAGCAGCCGCATCGTCGCGGGCACCAGCAGCGCCCGGACGACGGTCGCGTCGAGCACGATCGCGATGACCATCCCGACGCCCACCATCTTGATGAACGTGATCCCCGAGGTCGCGAACGCGCCGATCACGATGATGAACAGCAGCGCGGCGCTGGTGATGATGGCGCCGGTGCGCTGCACGCCGGAGGCGACCGCGGCGGTGTTGTCGCCGGTCAGGTCGTACTGCTCGCGGATCCGCGACAGCAGGAACACCTCGTAGTCCATCGAGATCCCGAACAGCATGGCCAGCATCAGGATCGGCATCGCGGGCGCGATCGCGCCGGTCGCGGTGAAGCCCAGCAGGCCCGACAGATTGCCGTCCTGGAAGATGAGCACGACCACGCCGAACGTGGCCGACAGCGACAGCATGTTCATCACGATCGCCTTCAGCGGCAGCAGGACCGATCCGAACGCCAGGAACAGCAGCGCGAACGTCGCACCGCCGACGAGCACCGCCAGCCACGGCAGCGTCGCACCGAGGCTGCCCAGCGTGTCGACGACCCCGGCGGTGGAACCGCCGACGTGGACCTGCGCGCCCGCCGGCGCCGGGACGTCCCGGACGTCCTGGACGAGGTCGCGCGCGGCCCCGGAGTTGGGATCGGCCTCGTAGGCCAGCGCGATCCGGGTCGTGGTGCCCTCGGAGCCGGTCACCGTGGCGTCCGTCGCGCCGGGCAGCGAAGCCAGGCGGTCCCCGTACGCCTGGACCGCCGCCCGGTCGGACGTCCCGGTCACGACCGCCTCGATCGGGCTCGTCGCGTTGCCCGGGAACCGGGTCTCCAGCGCCTCGGCCACGACCCTGGCGTCCGCGCCCTCCGGCATGACCTTGGCGTCCACGCCGCCCCAGTTGATGTTCAGGAACGGTGAGCCGAGCGCGAGCAGCAGCGCCACCGTCGCCAGCGCGTAGACCACCGGCCGCCGCATCACGCTGCGGGCGACCCGCCCCCACCAGAGACCGGAGCGGTCCCCGGACGGCTTCCGCCGCCGGATGGACAGCGCGTTCACCTTCGGCCCTAGGGCGGCCAGCAGCGCGGGCAGTACGGTCAGCGCGCCCACCATGCACACGAGCACGGTCGCGATGCCGCCGTAGCCCATGGAGACGAGAAAGCTCTGGTCGAACAGCAGCAGCCCGGACAGCGACACCGCGACCGTGATCCCGGAGACCGCCACGGTGCGTCCGGCCGTGGCCATCGTCGCGCCTAGTGCGTCCTCTACCGACCGGCCGTCCCGCCGGAGTTCTTCGCGGAACCGGCTGACCATGAACAGCCCGTAGTCGATCGCGAGCCCGAGCCCGAGGAACGTCGTGATGTTCACGGCGAAGATGGACACGTCGGTGAAGTAGGTGAGCGCGTGCAGCGCGGTGAACGAGCCGAGGATCGCCAGGCCTCCGACCAGCAGCGGCAGGCTCGCCGACACCAGGCCGCCGAAGATGAGCACCAGCAGCACGAGCAGGACGGGGATCGCCATGGCCTCGGCCCGGGCGATGTCGGACGAGACGCGCTCGTTGACCGCCGCCTCTGTGGCGACCAGCCCGCCGACCTTGGCGGTGAGCCCGCCGCCGGCCTCGGTCAGCTCACCCTCGATGGCTTCGTAGCTGCCCTCCCTGGCGGCATCGTCGGAGCCCGCGAGCTGCAGGACGGCGTAGGTGGCCTTCCGGTCCTCGCTGACGAACTGCGGCGCCTGGGTGGTCCAGTACGTGGCAGCCGAGGCGACCTTGTCCGCCGGGAGCGCTCCCAGCGCCCGTTCGACAGCCGCCCGGTACGCCGGATCGTCAACGGTCGTGCCGCCCTCGTAGAGGATCACGACATCGGCCGCGTCCCGCCCGAGGTCCCGCTCGGCTATTTCCATGGCCTGCGCGCTCTCGCTGCCCGGCGTATCGAACCCTCCGGACGAGGACAGCGCCCCGAAGACGCCCGTCCCCCACACGCCGGCGAACACCAGCGCCGCACCCGCTACGGCGAGGATCCACCGCCGCCGCCGGTGGACCCACCGGCCCCATCGATCGAACATCGTCGCCTCCCACTGCGTGACTTCCACTAACACGAGTGAATGCCGTAAACTGCGAACAGCGTTAACTTTGCATACGGCATTCGCTTCCGTCAAGGGTGTTTCTGAGGAATCATGCGAAGGCGGCCGGACGCGGCCGCGGACCAGGAGGGACGGTGTGGTGGAGACACGGCGTGACCGGCTGCGCGCGGCGACGGTCAAGGAGATCTCCGAGACCGCCCGGCGGATCCTCGTCGAGCAGGGGCCCGAAGCGGTGACGCTCCGGGCGATCGCCCGGGAGATGGGCATGACCGCGCCGGCGCTCTACCGCTACTTCGGCAGCCACAGCGAGCTGCTACGGCACCTGGTCGGCGACCTCTTCACCGAGCTCACCAACGAGTTGCACGCCTCCGCGAAGGACGTCGCCCCGGGCGACATGAGCGGCAAGTTCCTGGCGGTGTCCCGCCAGTTCCGCCGCTGGGCGCTCGCGAACCCCCGCGAGTACGCACTGCTGTTCGGCTCACCCGTCCGCGGCGCCAGCCACCAGGAGGAGCTCGACTTCGCAGAGGAGCGCGCCCGCCGGTTCGGCTGGACGTTCATGGCTCTGTTCCTGGAGCTGTGGAACAAGAGCCCCTTCCCCGTCCAGCCCGACGGTGAGATCGACCCCGCCCTGCGCCCCCAGCTAGCCCGCTACCGCGACGAGATCGTCCGCGTGGACCTGCCCCTAGGCGTGATCCAGCAATTCCTCAAGTGCTGGATCAGACTCCAGGGCGGCGTCAGCCTGGACGTCTTCGGCCACCTGCAGTTCGCCCTGGACGACGCCGAACCCATGTTCGAGCTGATGCTCGCCGAAATCATCCCCGAGATCGGCCTGACCTACTCCCCGCCCAGCCGCGCCTGAGCGGGTGGGCGGGGAGATGGACGGTGTACACCGTCCAGGTCAAGGCCGATCAGACGCACTGCTGCGCCGCTTGGGTGAACTCGCCGGTGTAGACGACCCGGCCCACCTGGTTGAGATGAATGTCGTCGCTCCCGAACCAGACCTGGGGATCGCCCGGGGAGTAGCTGTGGTGGTTCCAGGAGAGCTCGGCGAAGTCCTGGAGTTTGACGAGATCGGTCGCTGAGGCGTTCGCGAGGCTGCGCATCTCCTGTGTGAGCTGCTGGGCGGACCAGGCATAGAGCCAGGGGTCGGAACCCCAGTAGTGCGCCAGGTTGTCGGGCGGGGTGATGAGCACGACACACTTGCCCGCCGCGGTCAGCTCCGACACGTACTGCCCGATCGCGGCCTTGGCGGCGTCGATGCGGTCCTGGCGTTCGCCCGCGTCGGCGATCCAGGCGACCTGTCCGGCGTCGTTGGCCCCGAGCGCGATCACGAATCCGTCGGGGTCGTGTGCGAGAAGGCCACGGACCTCGTCGCGGAGCTCGTAGTTCGCCTTGTCGGCCCCGGTACGGGGCAGCCCGCCGGAATCCGGCGGCGCGAGCCAGTACTTGCCGCTCTGGCCTTCGACTTCGGCCCGGATCCCGGCGGTGTTGAAGTTGCCTTCGATGTAACCCTGAAGATGCGTCTGGTTGTAAGTGGCGTCGTTGAGCGAGGCGGTCAGACTGTCACCCACGGCGACGACCTTCGGCTGGGACGCGGAGCCGTTGGAGAACGGATGCGTGTACACGGTGCACGCCCCGTCGGGCGCGACGAACCGCGGCGACAGGTAGGTCGCCACGGGGATGCCCTGCAGCGTCGAAAGGTCCCCGGACTCCACCTCGGTGAAGCCGCCGGGGGTTTCGCTGGGCAGATCGTCCCGGCGCAGCTCCCAGGTCTCGGCGGACGCATCGGTCCACGGGCCGCCGGGGAGCGTGCGACGCTGGAACGCGGTGGCGGTCAGGACCGGTCCATAGGCCGAGTCCTGGGTCTGGTAGTCGACCTGCCAGGCGACACCGGGCCCCTGGCAGGTCGCGGTGCCGGTCGCGGCGGAGGCGTCCGGCGGAGCCGCCGCCATCGCGCCGAGGAGAGCCGCGCCGACGGCGGCGGTGATCGCTGGCCTGCGGATGAGTGGGTTCATGGAGGTCATCCCCTGGGAGCGTGGCTAGGGACACTGCGTGGCGGCTTGGGTGATCTCACTGGTGAGGACGAGTTTCCCGGTGCCGTTGAGATGGATGTCGTCGCTCTCGAACCAGACGTCCTGGCCCTCGCTGTAGGTGTGGTGGTTCACCGAGAGCTGGGCGAAGTCGCGGAGCTTGAGACCATCGGTGGCGGACGCGCCGGCCTGGGAGCGCAGCTCCTGGTTGATGGACTGCGCGGCCCACGCGTAGTGCCAAGGGTCGGCGACGCCCGGGTAGTCGGCCAGGTTGTCGGGGCCGGTCACGAAGACCGCGCACTTCCCGTCCGCGCGCAGCTCGTCCAGGATCGTGCGGAGTCCGGCGATCGTGGAGTCGAGCCGGGCCTGCCGGTCGGTCGCCGTGCCTGCCAGCGCGATCCATCCCGCGTCGTTCGCGCCGAGCTCGATCACATACCCCTGCGGGTCGTGCTGGAGCAGGCCGCGGTACTCGTCCAGCAGATGGCCGTTGGCCTTGTCCAGCCCGGTCGTACCGGGAGCGGCGACCCAGCGGCGCCCCCCGTGCCCTTCGACCTCGGCCCGCAGTCCGGCGGTGTTGAGGTTGCCCTGCACGTAACCCTGGAGATGCTGCTGGTTGTAGGCGGGGTCGTTGAGGCTCTGGGTGAGGCTGTTCCCGAGCACTGCGATCTTCGGGTCGCCGGCGCCTCCGTTGGCGAACGGGGCGAGGTAGACGGTGCACGCCCCGTCGGGCGCGACGAACCGCGGCGACAGATAGGTGGCGACAGGGGTGCCGCCGATCGCCGCAAGGTCTCCCTGCTGCTGCTGGAATGCCGCCCAGGGGTTGTTCCACTGGCTCGGCAGATTGTCCCAGCGAAGCTGCCATGTCTGCGCCGAAGCGTCGGTCCATGGCCCGCCCGGGAGGGTTCTGCGCTGGAGCCCGGTGGCATGGGCCACCGGGCCGTAAGCCGAATCGTTGACCGTGTAGTCGACCCGCCAGGCCACTCCCGGGGCCTGGCAGGTCTGGGTGCCGGCGTCAGCGGCGGCGGGCGCCGCGTTCACCATCCCCCCGGCGGCGAACGCCGCCATGGTCGCTCCGATAGCTCCTGACCTGCGTAAACGCGATGGCATTGCAACCACCTTCGTGGGAGGTTCCGGACACCATCACGATCGCACGAATCATGCCAGTATTCACTGGCCAAGTGTGGTCACCCGTCCTGCGGGGAGCGCTGCGCCTTCCGGGCCTTCTCCGCGGCCACTGACCAGGGCCGACGGGGCGTTATTATCGGCGTTGCATCGACTGGGGGTACTGGTGATCAGCTGGCAGCGCGTTACGGAGGATGACTTCCCGTTGCTCCGCCGCTGGCTGGAACAGCCGTACGTGGCGCGCTGGTGGAACCACGAGACGTCCCCCGAAGCGGTCGCACGCGATTTCGGCCCGACCGCCCGGGGCGAGGAGCCCTCAGAAGACTGGCTTGCGCTCCTGGACGGGCGGCCGTTCGGCCTGGTCCAGCGCAGCCGACTGGCGGACTACGCGGAGGACTTCGAGGCACTGGCCGCGGTGACGACCGTTCCGGACGGAGCGGTGTCCATCGACTACCTGATCGGCGAGCCGGACCTGGTCGGCCAAGGACTCGGCCCGCGCATGATCCAGGCGATGATCGAGCGCACATGGCAGGACTACCCGGACGCCCCCTGCGTGCTCATACCGGTGTCAGCCGCCAACCACGCCTCCTGGCGGGCCCTGGAGAAGGCCGGGCTGGCACGCGTGGCGGAAGGCGACCTGGAACCGGACAACCCGATCGACGACCGCGCCCACGTCATCTACCGGATCGACAGGCCGCCCCTCCCGTCACGCTGAGCGCACGAAAAGGCCCCCGGAAGGTTCCGGGGGCCTTCGTCGCGGTGATCCCGCGCGTCGTCAGTAGGACGGCTGGCTCGGGTCGATCTGGTTGACCCAGGCCAGGACGCCGCCGCCCACGTGGACGGCGTCGGCGAAGCCGGCGTTCTTCACCACGGCCAGGGCCTCGGCGGAGCGGGCGCCCGACTTGCAGTGCAGGACGATCTTCTTGTCCTGGGGGAGCTGTTCGAGGGCGGAGCCGTTGAGGAAGTCGCCCTTCGGGATCAGCGTCGCGCCCGGGATCGAGACGATCTCGTACTCGTTGGGCTCGCGGACGTCCACCAGGAAGATGTCGTCGTCGCGGTCCTGCATGGCCTTGAGGTCCAGGACGGTGATCGTGGCGTCCTGCGCGGCCTCGGCCGCCTCCTCGGAGACGGCGCCGCAGAACGCCTCGTAGTCCTCGAGGAGCTCGGTCTGCGTCGGGTTCTTGCCGCACAGCACGCACTCGGGGTCCTTGCGGACCTTGACCGAGCGGTACGTCATCTCCAGCGCGTCGTAGATCATCAGCCGGCCGACGATCGGCTCGCCGATGCCGGCGAGGAGCTTGATGGCCTCGTTCACCTGGATGGAGCCGATCGAGGAGCACAGGACGCCCAGGACGCCGCCCTCGGCGCAGGACGGGACCATGCCGGGCGGCGGCGGCTCCGGGTAGAGGCAGCGGTAGCAGGGGCCGTGCTCGGCCCAGAAGACGGACGCCTGGCCGTCGAACCGGTAGATCGACCCCCACACGTACGGCTTGCCCAGCAGGACGGCCGCGTCGTTCACCATGTAGCGGGTCGCGAAGTTGTCGGTCCCGTCGAGGATCAGGTCGTATCCGGAGAAGATCTCCATGATGTTGTCGCGGTCGAGCGCGACGTTGTGCGGGACCACGTCGATCAGCGGGTTGATCTCACGGACGGCCTCGGCGGCGGACTCGACCTTCGGCTTGCCGAGGGACGACTGCTTGTGGATGATCTGCCGCTGCAGGTTGGACTCGTCCACGACGTCGAAGTCGATGACGCCGAGGGTGCCCACCCCGGCGGCGGCGAGGTAGAGCAGGGCGGGGGAGCCGAGACCGCCGGCGCCCACGACCAGGACCTTGGAGTTCTTCAGTCGCTTCTGCCCGGACATGCCCACGTCGGGGATGATCAGGTGTCGCGAGTAGCGGTTGACCTCGTCACGGGTGAGCTCCGCTGCGGGCTCGACCAGAGGTGGCAACGACACGGTGGATGCTCCTGTGCTGACGCTCGGCTGTATTAGGGGCGGGACGTCTCCGTCCTCCCCCCGCACAACCTACCCATGTGCTGCGGCATTCCCGCGCGGTGCCCGTCCCGCGTGAGGCCGAGGCGAGCGCGTGCAAGGCTGCGGACGGAACAGGCGGAGCCAGGCTCCTGGAGACCGAGGCCAGAATCCACGAGGAGACGGACCGGATTCGCCGCGACACACGCCTCGCATAGTTCCGCCCTCAGCGGGCATGGCGGGGGCTTGGGCAACCCCCATCACAGAAGGAGGAGCCATGGGCTTCCTCGACAAGCTGAAGAACAAGGCGCAACAGGCCAGGGGCCGCGGCAAGGAGGAGGCCGGGCGGCAGACCCGTGACCCCTCGCTGGAGGCCGAGGGCCGCCAGGACCGCGCGGCCGGCGGCGCCAAGCAGGCCGGCGAGAAGGTCAAGGACGCGACCAAGGAGACGCGCCGGACCTTCGGGTCGTAGCGCCACCGGCCTGACAGGCCGGGAGAGGCCCCTTTTCGGAGGGGCCTCTCCCCGTTACGGGTGGACGCCGGAGGGCGTCCTTACCCGGTTGGCAGGGCGGAATGTCGCGAAGCACAGTTAATCTTGACTGTTGTGGCATTCCTGCCCCCCTCCCAGCAGC
>NZ_SMKK01000328.1 GCF_004348425.1 Actinomadura sp. 7K507 | reverse complement strand
GTGGGCGGGCGGATGACGGCGGGCCCCGGCCCGGCGGGCGGGTTCCGGGTGTGGGCGCGGCTACCGCTGGGGGGCGGCCCCGATGAGGAGCAGGAGCAGATGGAGGAGATCGCGTGATCCGGGTGATGCTGGCCGACGATCAGACGCTGGTGCGGGCGGGGTTCCGGTCGATCCTGGAGGGCGAGGACGACATCGAGATCGTCGCCGAGGCCGGGGACGGGGAGCAGGCGGTGCGGCAGGCGTCGCAGCTGCGTCCCGACGTGGTGCTGATGGACATCCGGATGCCGGTCCTGGACGGGCTGGAGGCCACCCGCCGCATCATCACCGATCCGCGGCTCGACGCCGTCAAGGTGGTGATCCTGACGACGTTCGATCTGGACGACTACGTCTACGGGGCGATCAAGGCGGGGGCCAGCGGGTTCCTGGTCAAGGACACCGAGCCGCCGGAGCTGATCCACGGGGTGCGGGTCGTGGCGCGCGGCGACGCGCTGCTGGCGCCGACGGTGACGCGGCGGCTCATCGCCGAGTTCGCGTCCCGGATCACCGCGCCGCCGCCCGCCGCGGAGCTGAACTCCCTCACCGACCGTGAGCGGGAGGTGCTGGAGCTGGTGGCCGCCGGGTTGTCGAACGAGGAGATCGCCGGGCGGCTGGTGCTGTCGCCGGCGACCGCGAAGACGCATGTGAGCCGCATCTTGTCCAAGGTGGGGGCGCGGGACCGGGCGCAGCTGGTGGTGCTGGCCTACGAGTCCGGCGTGATCCGTCCCGGCTGGCTCGGCTGAACGGCCTGCCGCGGCCGCAACCGGCCGGGGTGCGGCGGTGTTGAACGGATGTGACGGTTACGGACGAAGGTCTCACCCCACCGCCAGCCGACGGGGCGGGCGCGGGCGGCGACACCGCGGGGGCGCGGGTCGCGGCGGCGCTGTCGCGTGACCTAGACGCGGGGTTCGCGGAGCTGTACGAGGCGTACCGGGGGGCGGTGTTCTCCACGGCGCTGCGGCTGTGCGGGCGGTGGGCCGAGGCCGAGGACCTGTCCGCGGAGGCGTTCCTGCGCGCCTACCGGGCGCTGTGCGGGTATGAGCGGGAGCGGATCGCGGGGCTGCGGCCGCGGGCGTGGTTGCTGACGATCCTGACCAACGTGTGGCGCAACAGCCTGCGGTCGGCGGCGCGGCGCCCGGCGCCCGGCCCGATCGAGGACGTCCCCGACCCGCCCGACCCGGGCGAGGGCGTGGAGGACGCCGCCGCCCGCCACGAGACCGGCCGTGAGCTCGCCGCGCTGCTGGCGCGGCTTCCGGACGACCAGCGCGCCGCGGTCGTGCTGCGGCACGTCACCGACCTTCCCGTCGCCGAGATCGCCGCCGTCCTCGGCATGCCCGAGGGAACCGTCAAGTCGCACATCTCCCGGGGCCTTGCCCGCCTGCGCGATCTGCGCGGCGCACCGCCCCCGGGTACGCGCGAGCAGCAGAGAGGAGGCACCCGATGACCCGAGACGATCGCGCCGGGCGGGCACCCCGCCGGCCAGGCGGTGAGCCGGCCGCCGTCACCGGTGAGCTCGCGGACGAGCGGACCGGTGAGCCGGCGGGCGAATGGGCGGACGAGCTGGCGGGGCTGGCCGCCGACGCGCCCCGCGGCCTGCTGGACCGCATCGCCGCGCGCCGCGTCCACGTCCCCGGTCCCCTGCCGGGCCCGCACGCCGGCCTGCAGGTCGCCTTCACCGACCACGGCGTCGCCTACCTGCGCGCCGGCATGGACGAGGCGGAGTTCACCGAGGCGTTCCGCGCCCGGTTCGAGCGGCCGCTGCTGCCCGCCGCGCGCCCGCCCGCCGGGCTGGTGCCGGCGCTGCGCACCGGGCGCCTGGGGGGCCTGCGGCTGGACCTGCGCGGGCTCAGCGAGTTCGAGGCGGCCGTGCTGCGCGCCGCCGCGCGGATCCCGCGCGGGCAGATCCGCCCGTACGCGTGGGTGGCGCGGCTGGCGGGGCGGCCCAGGGCGGTCCGCGCGGTCGGGTCCGCGCTGGGCCGCAACCCCGTGCCGCTGCTGATCCCCTGCCACCGCGTGACCCGCTCGGACGGCGGGCTCGGCGACTACGTGTTCGGCGCCGGGGCCAAGGAGCGGCTGCTGCGCGCCGAGGACGTCGACGTCGACGAGGTCGCCGAGCTGGCGCGGCGCGGCGTGCGGCTGGTCGGCAGCGACACCACCGGGATCGTGTGCTACCCCACCTGCGGCGACGCGCGGCGGATCACGCCCGGGCACCGGCGCGGGTTCGGTGACCTGGCCGCCGCGCGGGCCGCCGGGTACCGCCCCTGCCTGCGCTGCCGCCCCGGGGAGCCGGGGCCCGCCTGACCATGCGGGCCCCGGGCGGACCCGGGCGGGGCGGCCGAGCGGTCCCGGCGCGGGACGCCGTGCCGGGGCCCGGGCATACATCGGCGTGAGACGGGAATGGGGCGGTCCCGTCCACCTGCGGGAACGGCCCCGCTGGGGACGCCGACGAGGGGGAGGCCGCCATGCGCGTCGTCGTCACCGGCGCCACCGGCAACATCGGAACCAGCACCGTCCGCGCGCTCGCCGCGGACCCGGGCGTCATCGCGATCACCGGCCTGGCCCGCCGCGGACCCGGCCCGGACCTCGACCTGGGCGACGGCGGCAAGGTCGCGTGGGCCGAGGCCGACGTCACCGACAGCGACCTGGTCCCGCTGATGCGCGGCGCCGACGCGGTGGTGCACCTGGCGTGGCTGTTCCAGCCGACCCACCGCCCGGCGGTGACGTGGGACGCCAACGTCGTCGGCAGCGCGCGGGTGTTCGACGCCGCCGCGGAGGCGGGTGTTCCCGCGCTGGTGTACTCCTCGTCGGTCGGTGCCTACTCCCCCGGTCCCAAGGACCGGGCCGTGGACGAGTCCTGGCCCACGCACGGGTGGCCCGGTGCCGCCTACAGCCGTGAGAAGGCCTATGTCGAACGGCTCCTGGACGTGTTCGAGGCGAACCGTCCCGGCTGCCGCGTCGTGCGGATCAGGCCCGGGTTCATCTTCGAGCGGCAGTCCGCGTCCGAGCAGCGGCGCCTTTTCGCCGGGCCGCTGCTGCCCGGCCGACTCGCCCGCCCCGACCTGATTCCCGCGGTCCCGGACCTGCCCCGCCTGCGGCTGCAGGCGCTGCACTCCGCCGACGCCGGTGAGGCGTTCCGGCTGGCCGTCACCGGCGGTGCCCGCGGCGCCTTCAACATCGCCGCCGACCCCGTCCTGGACCCCGCCGAACTCGCCGGAATCCTGGGCGCCCGCACCGTCCGCGTCCCGGCGCGGGGTGTGCGGGCCGCGCTCGCCGCCGCCTGGACCCTGCACCTGGTGCCCGCCTCGCCCGGCCTGTTCGACCTGGCGCTGGAAGTCCCGATCATGGACGTGTCGCGGGCCCGCGACGAGCTCGGCTGGACGCCCCGGCACACCGCCCGCGAGGCCATCGAGGAGTTCCTGGAGGGGCTGCGCACCGGCGCCGGGCGCGACACGCCGCCGCTGTCCCCCGGGACCGGCGGGCCGGGCCGCGTCCGCGAGTTCGCCACCGGCATCGGCCGCAAACCCTGACCCCCTATCGGACACGGACGCACACGGGACACAGACGCACACGGCGAGCACCGA
Organism: Actinomadura sp. 7K507; assembly: GCF_004348425.1. Lineage (GTDB taxonomy): Bacteria > Actinomycetota > Actinomycetes > Streptosporangiales > Streptosporangiaceae > Spirillospora. The sequence goes on along the minus strand of NZ_SMKK01000328.1, from coordinate 4,480 downwards.
CCTGGAGGTCACCATGCCGACGATCACTCCCGACCACCTGCACGCCCTGCTGGCCTCCAGCGAGCGCGGCGCCGCGCTCGTCGTCGTCGCCGGCGAGGCCACCGTGGTGCCCGCCGACCCCGGCCGCGGCAGCGGCCCGGAGGAGGCCCTGGTCATCACCACCCGGGACGCGGTGATCGCCGAACTCGACACCGGCGCCAACGAGGAGCAGATCGAGCGCCTGGCGCAGCGCCTGGACGTCGCCCTCGACAGCCTCGGCGGCTGACCCGCCCCAGGGGGCCGGTGGCCCGCGAAGTTCGGAGTGGACCGCTCAGGAGCCGTCCGCGCTGTCCGCTGGGTTGTCCGAGTTGTCTGGGTTGTCTGGGCGGGTGCGGCGGCGGTGGCTGGTGTCGCAGAACGGGTAGGCGCGGCTGCGGCGGCACGCGCACAGCGCGACCAGGAAACGGTCCGACACCACCGTGCGCCCGTCCTCCAGGACCACCTCGACCGGGCCCTCCACCAGCACCGGGCCGCCCGGCACCATCCTGACCCGGCGCCGCTCCCGATCCCCGCCGCCGGCCGGGCGCGGGGCGGGCTCAGGCGGCCCGGCGGTCATGCCCGCCCTCCCGCACCCGGTCGGCGCGGACCACGACGAGGTCCTCGTGCCGCTGCCCGGGACGCAGCAGGCCGCGGGCCCGCAGCTCGGCGGCCCGCCGCCGCATCACCGGTCCCAGCGGCTCCCGCCGCCGCGTCACCACCGACGCCCGCATCCCGGCACGCCGCAGCGACACCAGCGTCGCCGCGACCCCGTTCAGCGCCGAATGCACCACCAGCAGCGTCCCCGACGGCGTCAGATGCTCCGGCGCCGCCGCGCAGATCCGGTCCAGCAGCATCCGGCCGCCCGGCCCCGCCTCCCACGCGCGGGACCTGCCGCGCACCGAGGCGGGGTCGGCGTCGCCCGCCACGTACGGGGGGTTGGCGACGATCACGTCGAACACCTCGCCCGCCACCGGCGCGAACAGGTCGCCGCGCAGCACCCGGACCGGCAGGCCCTGGACCAGCGCGTTCACCCGCGCGGTGAGCACCGCCCGCGCCGACACGTCGACCGCGACGACCTCGCAGCCGCCGCGCGCGGCGGCCATCGCCACGGCTCCCGTCCCGGTGCCCAGCTCCAGTACCCGCGCCCCCGCCGGGACCCCCGACCGGCGCAGCGCGTCCGCCAGCAGGAGGGTGTCGGACTGCGGGCGGTACACGCCCGGCGGCCTCAGCAGCAGCATTGCGGACTCCCCCTTCACTCGCCCGCCGCGGAGCCGGCCACCGGACCGGCCGCACCCCCGGCCGCGGGACCGGCCGGCGAATCCGGCAGCGGGCGCCGCAGCGCCGAGCGCGGCGGCCGCCGCAGCCAGCTCCCCAGCAGGTGCGCGGCCAGGCGGTCCTCCAGGAGCCCCGTGGCCCGCACGCCGAACACCACGTCCGCCGCCAGACCGGGCTCGTCCTCCAGCAGCCCGCCGATCACGTCGTGGCGCAGGACCTGCTCGTGGACGGCGTCGGCCTCGATGTGCTCGGTGTAGAACAGGCGGGCGCGCGGCCCGGCCCCCAGCCGCTCCAGCGCCCGCGCCATCCGCCGCGCGGCCGGCGCCGTGGTGATCTCCGCCGCCGCGAAATGCCCGACCAGCGCGCCCCGCAGCGACCGCCGCAGACCGAACAGCGACATCATGTTCACCGTCGCGAGCATCACCGCCGGCGCCGCGCCGACATGGGCGCCGTAGGAGGAGTCCAGGCCCAGGTCGTCCAGCAGGCCGGCGTACAGGCCCTGGTGGATCATCTCCGGGCGGCCGCCGCCGAACTCGTCGTGCTCCACCGCCACCAGCGCCGTCTTGGCGCGGCCCCGCAGCCTCGGCACCACCCACGCGTGCGGGTCGGCCTCCTTCAGGTGGTACACCGACCGCAGCGCCGCATGCTCGCGCAGCTGCCACCACTCCCCCTCGTCGCGCAGATGGTGGGTGACGCCGCGCGCGCCGGCCGGCTCGGTCAGCAGCTCCCCCAGCGCACCGTCCACGTCCGCGCCGCCACGGTCTCCACAGCCACGGGCCCCGCTGCCACCGGCTCCACCGCCGTCCGCGGGGGCGCCGCCGTCCGCGACGTCGCGGCGCAGCGCCGACAGGAACCTCTCCTCCATCGCCCCGCGCAGCCGCAGGAGCCCCGGGTCCCACTCCCAGTCCGGGTCGACTCCGGCGAAACCGCGGTAGTGCAGCTCGAAGCAGGTGTGCAGGGCCAGCTGCAGGTCCTCCCCGTAGGGGTCGGCGTCCCGTGCCCGCCGCACCGCTGCGCCCGCAGCGTGCCCGGTCCCGGTGACGTCCCGCGCGGCGCCAGGCGGCGGGCCCGCGGCCAGGGTCCGCGCGACGGCGCCCGACAGCGGCCCGCGCGCGGCGGGCAGCGCCGGCACCGCGGCCGGTACCGCGGCCTGCTCCGGCCGGCGGCCCGGCCCGGTGCCCGGGAGCCGGGCCCCGGGGGCCTGCGGGTGGGCCTGCTGAGCGGTCATGTGTCCTCCGTGCTCCGGGGGGCCTGCGTGGTCGCGGGGGTGTCCGGCCGCGGTACCCGCTCACGCGCGTCCCATACGCCCGGTTCCTCCCCGGGGGCCGCTCCGGGCGGCCGGCCCGGCTCGTCGGCGGGGGCGTCCACGGCGCCGCCCGCCAGGCCGCCGGACTCGGTCTGGCGGGCCAGCATGTCCACCACGGCGCGGGCGCCGCCCCGCGCGGCGGCGCGGCGCTGCCGGTCCGCGCCCGTCCCGGCCCGGCGGACGCCCTCCACCAGCGCGAACACCGCGTCCAGGTCGCCGGCGGCGGCCAGCGCCGGCCCGATGCGGGTGAGCAGGTCCCCGGCCAGCCGCCACGCCGGCGCCGCGCGCCGCGTGAACGGGTCCAGCCCGGGGCCGTCCATCCCGTGCCGTGCCGCGCTCCACAGCGCCGCCGCCAAGACCTGCCCGTCCACGCGCGGGGCCTCGCGCCCGGCCGACAGATCCCGCAGCGCCGCCCCGACCAGCCCCCGCACCAGGGCCGCGTGCAGCACCGCCTCGTCCGCGGTCGCCGCCGCGTCCGCCGCGCGGACCTCCACCGTCGGCCACCGCGGCGACGGCCGCGCCAGCCAGAAGCTCATCGCCTCGTCCACGAGCGCGCCGGCCTCCACCAGCGCGGCGACGCGCCCGTCGTACTCGGCCGCCGACGCCGAGAACGGCGGCGTGCCCGCGCCCGGGAACCGCGCCATCTCCACGATCCGGCGGCAGGCGTAGCTGCCGGCGCGGCCGCGGTCGAACGCGGAGTTCGCCGACAGCGCCACCAGCGTGGCCAGCCACGGCCGCAGGTGGTTCACCACCGCCACCGCGGTGTCCCGGTCCGGGACGCCGACGTGCACGTGGCAGCCGCACGCCTGGTAGTCCTCCACCACCTCCCCGTGGGCGGCCATGATCGCGGCGAAGCGGTCGCCGCGCGCCGCCGGCGGGGGCCGCCCGTCCAGCACCGGCGTTCCCGCCGACACCAGCCGGGCGCCGGCCGCCCGCGCGGCGCGGGCGAGCACCGCCCGCCCGTCCCGCAGCTGCGCCCGCAGGCCGGCGAGGTCGCGGCACACGCCGGTCGCCGCCTCCACCTGCGAGGTCAGCAGCTCGGCGTGGAACGCGCCGCCCGAATCCCGCCCCGGATGCGGTCCCGTCCGCTCCAGGACCTGTTCCGCGAGCGGCACGCACGCCCCCGAGGCCGGGTCGACCAGCAGGAACTCCTCCTCCACGCCGAGGGTCACCCCCGGCGCGGCGGCTTGGCCGGTGCCGTCCCGGCCCGCGGCGGCTCCGGCTTCGTGTACGCCCATGCGTCCCCCGGCCCCCCGTGAACCTGTGCCCGTGTACGCGGACCCGTCACGTCCCAGGTCCGTCATACCGGTGGATGCCCGTACAGAACGTCCCCTCCCTCCCTCGCCGAAGATCGTTTCTCTGGGCGTCGTGGAGGGTGACCGGATCGTTCCGCATCGTGCCGCGATGATGCCTGCCGGGCGCCGGCCGGCCCGGGCAGCATCACGGGCATGAACCGCGCACTCCTCGTCATCGACGTCCAAGAGTCCTTCCGCCGCCGCCCGAACTGGCCGGCCGTGTCGGCTCCCGACATCGGCGCCCGCGCCGCCCGCCTCACCGCCGCCGCCCGCGCCGCCGGCGACCTGGTGGTGTGGATCCTGCACGCCGAGCCCGGCAGCGGCGGCGTGTTCGACCCGGCCCTGGGCGACGTGCGCCTCATGGACGGCCTGGAACCGGCCGGCGGCGAACCCGTCCTGACCAAGACGTCCCGCAACGCCTTCACCACCACCGCACTGCAGCGGCTGCTCACCGAACGCGGCATCGGCGAACTGGTCGTCTGCGGCATCCAGACCGAGCAGTGCTGCGAGACCACCGCCCGCCTGGCCGCCGACCTCGGCTACCGGGTCACCTTCGTCACCGACGCCACCGCCACCTTCCCCATCC
>NZ_SMKK01000327.1 GCF_004348425.1 Actinomadura sp. 7K507 | reverse complement strand
CGAACTCACCGACCAACTGACCGAAACCGGAGGTCAAGACCGTGAGTAACACCCCACCCCACGATCAGCCCCCGGAACACCCACCGCCCGGCGATCGGCACTCGGTCAGAGCGCCGCTGCCGGAGCGCAACACCCTCCCCCACACCGTTTCGAACGCGGGCAACCGGCCAGGAAAGACCAGCCGCTACGACCAGAGCCGAGCAATGCGCCGCCCAAGCAACACCCCGGGGTCAGAAGCCTGCAGCCCTTCGAGCCGCACGGCCCCACCCCTACCGGAGGAACCCGTGGCCGGTGACCACCAGCAATGGCGCGGGGTCCGATACGGGGGACCCATCACTCACGTGGCTATGGACTACGGCGGCACGTTGGCCAGCAACCACGACGCGATCAACCACACGCTCGGGATGCGGCCGGTCACCGCCAACGCCGAGCAGGTCATCTGGGACCTGGACCAGGCGGGTGTCACACTCGCGCTCGTCTCCAACACCCAGCCGGGCCAAGACCGGCGACGCGCGCTCAAGGCCGCCCACATCGACGGCTGCTTCGGCGACCGCGTATACCTCAGCAGCGAACTCGGGGTCGCCAAGCCGGATCGGCGCATCTGGGAACACGTCCTCGCCGACCTCGCTGTCGCCCCCGAACATCTCTTGTACTGCGGCAACAACCTCGCCCACGACATCTATCCAGCCGCTGCGCAGGGCATCCGCACCGTCCTCCTCAACGCGGCGCCTCTGGGCAGCCTCCCTCCCGGAGCGACCTGCATTGCGGCCATCACCCAGCTACCCGGCCTCCTCACCGGGACCGATCACCAGGACCAGGAGTCTCCATGGCCGAGCCGTTGACGATCCGTGTCGGCACCTACAACCTCTTCGAGGTTCTTTCCGCTTACCTGCGGTGTCTCGTTTCCCCGAAGGTGAAGAATCGAGCGTCACGTTTGGTGACGGAGCCGCTGCGTGTTGCGGCTACGGTCACTGTTCATGTTGATGACCTTGTTCTCGTCTCGCGGCTGGGAGTCGTGGGATGTCGCGCACCGGCCTGTGGTACCGGAGGGGATGCCGGTGCTGGTCGATGAAGACCTTCGGTTCGATGATGGCGGCGTGCCCCGCCCGGTTACGGCGGTGAATCGGTGGTTGCGGGAGTTGCCGGCCAGCGGCTGCGCGTCGCCTCGGTCGTGGGTGACGTACGGGCGGGTGCTGCGGGATTGGCTGGAGTTCACCGGGAGCCGCGGTGTCGGCTTGTTCGACACGCGGGAGCGGCTGAAGGAGGTGCTTGGCGCCTATGCCGCGTACCGGTCGTGCGGCCCGGCGGGCTCGCGGTTCGCGGCGAGTACGTGGGCGCAGCACGTGAGCGTCCTGGGCAGCTTTTACCGGTGGGCGGTCGCCGAGGGGCACGCGGCCGCCGAGCCGTTCACCTATCGGCAGGCCCGGGGAGTCTACGGCGGGGAGCGGATGGTGAACCTGGCGGTGCGGCGCCGACCCAAACCGCATGTGACGATCAAGTACCTGGAGCCGGACTTCGCGTCGATGTTCGTGCGGGCGCTGGCGGGTCAGCGGCCGGACGGCTCGCAGGAGGACCGGTGCCGGGGCCGGGAGCTGGCCCGCAACGCCGCCGTTGGGCGCTTGGTACTGGCGACCGGGCTGCGGCTGCAGGAGTTCACCTGGCTGCTGGCCGCCGAGATCCCGCCGCTGCCGGAGATGCCGTGCAGCACGCCGGTGCCGTTCCCGGTGCCGGAGGGGATCGCCAAGGGCCGCAAGTTCCGGACGACGTGGATCAGCTACGAGGCGCTCGTCGAGGTGCACTGCTACCTGGAGCTTACCCGGCCGCTGTCGGTCACCGGGTCGGCGTGGCGGCCGGCTCGCGGTGAGCCGCTGCTGGTGACCGAGCCCGGTCCGGCCGGGGGGAAGATCAACGGCACCCGGGTGAGGTGGGCGGAGCTGCGGCCCGCTGAGCGGGCGCGGCTGGTCGCCCCGGACGGCGGGTCGATGCTGCTGGCCGTTCGCGGTGACGGGGGCCCGTTCAGCGCGTGGTCGAGCGTATTCGCGCGCACCTCGCAGCGGATCCGGGACTGGTATGAGCCGCGGTTCCCGCACGTGCACCCGCACCGGCTCCGGCACTCCTTCGCGATCCAGACGCTGGAACGGCTGGTCGGCGGACATTACACGCAGGCCGCGCAGCTGGCCGCCGAGGCCGGCCAGGACGGGGCGCTGGCTCTGTATCTTTCCAAGGCCGATCCGATGATGGTGCTGCGTGACCTTTTGGGACATTCATCGGTGTTGACCACCGAAAAGTACCTGCGTCGGATGGATATGGCCCGGATCTACCGGGAAGCGCGGGAACGCGCCGGGCACGGGATCGGGCATGGCATCGGGGTCGGGTATGGCGTCGGGCGTCGAGTCGGCCGGTCCGGACACGGTATCGATACGACCGATACGACTGGTGCGGCCGTTGGGGCGGTGAGTGCGTGATGCCCGCCGTGGTGATCAGCGACCCGCCGGGGATCCGCTGCACGTTCAGCGACGGCCGGGGCACCACGTGGCAGGCCCGGCAGGTCAGCGACCAGGTGCTGGTCTGTGATCTGCTGCACGGACTGGCGAGGATGGTGCATCCACACGGCCCGGTGGACGCGGCCAAGACCATCCGCGAGTACGGGTTCGCCATCCGCGCCTTCGCGCGGACGCTGAATGGGCTGGGGCATCGCGGCCGGTTGACCGGACTGGGCCGTGGGCGGGTGACCGAGGCGCTGCTGGGTCTGGAGCACCGGCCGGAGATGATGATCCGGCGGGTGCTGGCGGCGTGTGACCTGCATGACGCCGACCCGGGCGTCCGCGAAATAGTGCTGGGGCGGTCGTTCAGCCGGTTCCGGCCCTATGTCCACGCCGAGCCGTATAGCGAGGGTGAGTGGGCGCGGTTGCAGGCGGTCTGCCGGCAGGAGACCGATGCCGCGCTGGCCGCCTGCCGCCGGGCCGCCACGTTGGCGGCCTCGGGCCGGGATCCGCTGAGGCATGGCTGGACGGATGCGAACACCCTGCATCTGTTGTCCCGCCGCGGTCCGCTGACCGGCGTGGAATTGGCTCGGCTGACCGGGCTGTCGCGGTCGAGAGCCACCGACCTGGCCGGTGGGATACGCCGCCGTCATGCGGAACTGTTCCCGGGTATCGGGACGGTGATCGCCTATCAGCTGCTGTTGGGCTGCTACACCGGGATCGTCCCGGACGGGATCAGCGGCCTGGGTGTGGGTGACATCGACTGGGCCGGTGACGGCGTGATCCTGCTGGACTACATCAAGGGCCGCACCTGCGCCGAGAGTCTGACGCTGCCGCGCTCGGCGGTGCGGCTGTTGGAGCAGTGGCTGGAGTATTCGGCGCTGCTGCGTTCGTTCGCGGCGCCGGAGCTCCGCGACCAGCTATGGCTGCGCTGGGAACCTGCGGGCTCTGTCGGCTGCTGGCATTCCGGCAAGCCGGGCGTGGTGAGCCTGCGCAAATGGGTGGTTCGCCGGGGGTTGGTCGATGACCAGGGGCAGCCGCTGCGCATTCACCGGCACCGGATCCGCACCACCTTCCAGTCCCGCCGGGACCGGGCGGCCTGGTTCGGCAGCACCCGGGCGACGATCGATCCCAACCACAGCCCGCAGGTGGAAGGCGACTACTACCTGTCGGCGACGACGGCGGCGCAGCAGAACGCGGTCGAGGCGATCGTTGAGGACGCCCAGGCCGACCTGTTGCGCAAGGCCCGCCCGCCGGTCGTGCTGAGCGCCGAGCAGGCGGCCGACGCGGCGGCGGCTCTGCCCGCGGCCGTGGCGGGGATGGGGCTGGAGGGCACCGTGGTCGGCGAACTGGCCAGCGGCGCCCAGGACGTGTTCGCCGCGGCTTGCGCGGCGCCGCTGTCGGGGCTGCACGGCCCGGTGGGGAAGCCGTGTCCGGCGCGGCCGTGGGTCTGCCTGCTCTGCCCGCTGGCGATCTTCACCCCGCGGCACGCGGTGAACGTGATGCGGCTGAAGTCGTTGTTCGCCCGGCAGTGGCGGCAGATGCCCGCCGCCCGGTTCATGACCGTCTTCGGCCCGTATGCCCAACGCGCCGACGAGGTCATCGACGCGTTCCGCCGCCACGACCCGGCGCTGGTGGCGCACGCCACCGCCGAGGCTGGCGCGCTCGACGCCCCCGACTCCGACGCCGGGATCACCTTGCGACCCGAGGAGCGCACCTCATGACCGGCACCACGAGCGGCCAGTCGGCTGCCGGTGTTGTTGCCTGGCCGCAAGGTTCGCCGTTCGCCGGGATGGACATCTGCGCTGCCGCCGGACTCGCGCTCCGGCCAGGGGCGACCGGCCCGATCTTTGACCAGGACGTGTGGGACTTCAGCGGCGTTGCCGGGCTGCCGGCGTATCTCCAGCCGAGCTTTCGGCGCCTGGAGTTCATCTCGATCACCTATCCGGCCTGGCGGCTGGTCGCCAAGGAACACATGGCCGCGCTGCTGGTCCCGGGCCATGAGCGGGTCCGTCTCCTGCCCGGCGCCCGCCGGCATCCACTCGCCGTGACCAGCTGCGCACAGCACCTCGATCACCTGACGTGCTGGCTGAACTGGCTCACCGCCCGCGGCATCACGGGTCTCGGCGAGGTCACCAACGCTTTGTGCCAGGAGTTCGCGGCCGAACGCGCCCGGCGCACCGACGCCGACGGCACGATGATCGGCGACCGGCCCCATGCCCGATACCGGGCGCTGCAGACCGTCAGCGAGCTGGCCCGTTACCGCGACCTGTATACCGCCGATCGCTACAGCTCTGAGGTGACCGTGGCGGCCGGGGCCCCGAAGGTCCGGGGGCTGGGCCCGGTGGAGAACAGGACGCCCGTCGTTCCGGATTCGGTGTTTGGGCCGATGCTTGCCGCCGCCTTGTATGTGACCGGGGTCCTGGGGCCGCACATCACCGACCTGCTCGCCGAACGGGCCTCGCTCCAGGTCCGCCGCCAAGAATCCACACTCAAAGATCCCAGGCGTCCTGAGGCCGTCGACGACGTGCTCAGCGTCATTGCCGGGCACGTCGCGGCCGGTCGGCCACTGGACCGGCTGCCCGAAGACCGGATCCGCGCACGGGCCCGTGAGGGCCGGATGCGCCCGGACGATCCTCTGCTTCCCGTGTCGGTGGACGCCCTGGCCCGCCAGGCCGGATACCGGCAATCGCACATGACCGCGTGGCTGCCCCGGCTACGTCCCGCCCTCGAAGACGCGGTCCGGCAGGTCGGCACCGCGCCTCCCTGGGCACACGATGCGCCCGTCGTGGACCGCGCCGACGGAAACGGCACCCTCCCCTGGACCATGCCGCTGACCGGCAAGCACGCCAGGGACCTGCACGACTACCTGCGCACCGCAGCGATCCTGGTGACCGCCGCGCTCTCCGGGATGCGCAAGAGCGAACTGTGTGAACTGACCACCGGATGCTGCCCGCCCCCGCGAGAGCTGATACCAGGGCTCGTCCGCTACCGGATCACCGGAAAGGTCATCAAACGCGCCCCACTCGGCGGAACCCCAGACGAATGGGTAGTGACCAAAGAGGTCTACGACGCCATCGCCGCCGCCACGAAGCTTCCTCGCACCGCAACCGCAGGGACCTCGCTTTTCGGCCGGTTCACCTTCTCGCTGCTCTTCCGCACCTTCCGGAACTGGGTCAACGGCCCCGCCGGGCAACGCCTCGGCCTCGAACCGATCCCGCCGGGCCAGGTCAACCTGCGCATGCTACGGCGCACCCTGGCCGTCGAGCTGGCCTATCGGCCTGGCGGTCTGCTCGCGGCCAAGATTCACCTCAAGCATGTCTCGGTGGCCACCACCGAAGGGTATGCGGCGCGTCCCGGCGGCTCCCAGGCCCGGTTCCTCGCCGAGGTCAACAAGGAAGAACACAATCGCAACCTCGCGATCATTCAGGCCGAATACTCCAACTTCCAGGACGGCATCATGCCGTCGGGACCCGGCGCCCGGGACCTGACCGCGTTGTTCGCCGACACCGCCGAAACCACGTCAGGGCATCAGCCGCCGACGGTGATCCCCGGCGACCAGCAGGTCCGCGCCATGCTCGGCAAACGCGCCAAGACACTGCACCTCGGCCCGGCGAACTACTGCTGGTTCACCGACCCGGCCAAAGCGCTGTGTCTCCGGCAGGCCGGAACCCCCGACGCCGACCAGCCACTGCTGGCGATGTGTGACTCGGCGCGCTGCCCGCAGGCCACCCACCACCCCAGCCACCGCGAGATCTGGGCCGACACCGTCACCCAACACCAGGAGTTCATCGCCACGCTGCCCCGAAGCCAGAAGACCGAAAGGGCCCGGCTGGAAGCAGAACTCGCCCGAGCCCGCCGTGTCCTTGCCGGAATCGACGCCGCCGCCTCACCCGGAAAAGGACAGCCGACATGGGACGCCTGACCAGCCACGCCCGCGCCCAGGCCGAGCAGAACATCCGCACCGCCATGGACCGGCTGCTACGCGGCGACCTCCCACCCGGTAGCCGGTGCGACATCGCGACCCTCGCCGCGCAGGCCGGCGTCACCCGCACCGGCTTCTACGCCAAAGACGGCAAACCCGGACCCTGGCAGCACCTCGCCGACGAGTTCCACCGCCAGCTCGCCGCACTCCACGACGCAGGCGGCATCCCCGATCCGCGTGACGCCCGAATCGCCCGCCTCAAAGCCGACAACGACGCACTCCGACGCCGCCTCGCCGCACAAGAAACCGTCATCGCCGACCACACCGCATTCCGGCAACAAGCCATCTCCCGGCTCGTCGCCCAGCACGAAGAACTCCAACGCCTACGCGACAACCCCGCCCGGACGAACCCGGACACCCCCACCGCCGCGCTCACCGTCCTGCACCCCCACCAGGAAGACACTCGGACGTGATCCTCATCACACCACAGTCGTCGAACGAGACCCGACCCGCACCGCCATCGATGCCGCCGCCCAGAACCTTCAACCCGCCGACGGAGGAATCATGAAACTGACGTTCGCGATCTGGAACACGCTCGACGGTGGCAGCGACACCGGCAGCGACGCCAGGCTCCGGCGGCAGATGGCGTTGCTCGCCACGTTCGCGCCGACGGTTGTCGGGCTGCAGGAATGCAAGCACTGGGACCGGGACTACTTCCGCACCTTCCACCTGGCCGAACAACTGCTCGGAATGCGGGGCTTCCTCCGCCCGAGCGCGCACCACGGGTGCCACCTGGCGATCTTCATCCGCGAGGACGCCGGCCTGACAGTGATCGAGCAGCGGCACGAGTACGGTCACCCGTACTGGCACGGCGCCGCCCGTATCGTCGTCCAAGCGGACGGGCACCCGCCCCCCGTGCAACTGGCCAGTATCCACCTGGCCCCTTCCAGCCCGGTGATCCGGCTCGCTGAAGCTGAAGCGCTCGGCCTGATCGCCAAGGAACACCCCGCCATCATCGGCGGAGACTTCAACGCCCTTCCGGCCCGCGATCCCGAACCCCGCCGAGTTGAAGGACGCTCACGGCGCAAACTCGACCGCAGACCCGCCCAAGCACTTGAAGAAGCCGGATTCATCGACGTCGGCGCCCACACGAAGGACACCACTCCCACCGTCGGGCACGACAGCGAACTGCCCTACCGCTGCGACCGGATCTACACCACCCTGCCCGCCGGCGCGATCACCGGCCACCAGATCATCACCAGTGCGGACAACGAATCCGACCACCGGCCCGTCATCGCCGAATTCGACCTCGCCAACACCACACGCGACACCCAAACCACAAGCCAGTCATGAACTCGCCCGCACCACCCCCTCTGCCCACCCGCCAGCCCGCCAGCTTGGCCGAGGACGGGCACCTCACCCGGCCCACCGCAAACGAGGGAGGCGGCCGGAATGCGCCGCAAAGGGATCACGCCCCACCACCCGCCTGGACCGGCTGCTCAGCGGACTCGTTCTCAGCAATGCTGTCGGTCACCTGACGTCTCCTTGATCATCGGATCCGCCGTTAATTAGGCTCTGTCCCGTAGTCGGTGGTGACGCTGGGTGCGCTTCTGTGATCATCAGGCGTGTTCGACGTCAACTCTCTTGTGGCAACGGTGTTTTCGGGGCTTGCGGCTGTGGTCGTCGAGGGGGTGTCGG
>NZ_SMKK01000326.1 GCF_004348425.1 Actinomadura sp. 7K507 | reverse complement strand
ATTCGCACCAGTCCGGGGATGCCTCCCCCGAAGTGAGATGGTCCGGCGTACCCGCGGCCTGCCTCGAGCTGGTCCTGACATGCGAGGACCCGGACGCGCCCGGGGGGACGTTCGTCCACTGGGCGCTGGCCGGGATCCCGCCGGAACGCGACGGGCTCGGGGCCGGGGAGGAACGCCCCCGCATCGCCAAGGGCCGCAACGGTTTCGGCGAGAACGGCTACGGAGGCCCGCAGCCGCCCGCCGGGGACCCGCCGCACCGCTACGTCTTCACGCTGTACGCGCTGCGCAGGCCGTCCGGCCTGACCTCCGGGTTCTCGGCCGACGACCTGCGCGCCGCCCTGAAGGACAACACCGTCCTCGCGACCTCGACCCTCATCGGCACCTACGCCCGCTGAAGACCCGCGCCCGCCCAAGCCGCGCCCGCCGGACCGGGGCGGGCGCCCGTCAGGGAAGGTCCCGGTCGTCGCGGCTCAACTCTTCCTCGACCGGGTTCTGCTCGCTGTGGCGCATGTGCTCGGCGAGGCCGGGCTTCTCGTGCCGCCGGCGCTGGTGGTCCCGCTCGGAACCGGTGCGCCCCGGGTCGGGCTCGACCGGCAGCGAGCGCATCACCTCGGCCAGGCTCTCGTAGGTGCCGAGCGGCAGTGCGAGCAGCGCGCGCTCCGCGTCCGACTCCGGCTTCCTGCCGTGCGCGTGGTGAACGATCCGCTCCTTGCTCGCCGGGAACGCGAGGTCCCCGAGCATCTCCTCGATCTGCCCCGTGTCGGCGAGTCTCATGATGGTCCCCCCTGTCGCCTCGCTGCGCACCCGTGATGCCGTCCTGTCGCCGGGCTGCCCGCGGTGCCGCCGTCCAAACGAGCGCCGCACCCGGTCGACGTGGGCGGCCTGGGGATTCAGGGGACGGCGCGCAGGTGCACGTCCCGCAGGATCACGGGGCTGTGCTCCGGGAAGGCGTCCGGGGCGCGGCCCTCGTTGAGCGCGTCCAGCCGGTTCAGGAAGAGGCCCTCGCGGAGCGCCCACGGGCAGACGGCGAGGCGGTCGAGCCCGAGGACGTCCATCAGGGCCTCGGCCACGATCGCGCCGGCGAGGATCTGGTGGGCCCGCGACGCCTTCACCCCGCGCAGCCCGGCCCGCTCCGCGTCGGGCAGCCGCGCCAGCTTCGGGATCCAGCGGTGCAGCTCGTCCCGGTCGAGGTGCCGCTCCCGGTAGGGGCCCGCCTTCGCCTTCGGGGCGCCGCACAGCCGGGCGAGCTGCGCGAACGTCTTGGACGTCGCCACGGCGGTGACCGGCGGGGGCAGCTGCGCGATCCCCAGGGTCGCCTCCCGGAGGACGGACCCGGCGTGCGCGCGGAGCGCCTTGCGGGTGCGCTTGGGCACGGGCGGGCGCGGCGGCAGATGGTGCCGGGTGAGGCGGCCGGCGCCGAGCGGCAGCGACAGCGCGATCTCGGGTTCCTCGCCTTCGCCGCAGGCCAGTTCCATGGAGCCGCCGCCGATGTCGGCCAGCAGCATCGGACCCGCCGACCAGCCGCGCCACCGGCGGGCCGCGAGGAACGTCAGCCGCGCCTCCTGCTCGCCGGTGAGGAAGCCGAGTCCGACGCCCGTGGCGGCGCGCACTTCGGCGGCGACGTCGTCGCGGTTGGCGGCGTCCCGCAGCGCGGAGGTCGCGTACGGGAGCATCTCGTCGACGTCGAGCGCCGCCGCGGCGGCGACCGACTCCCCCACCGCGCCGATCAGCCGCCCGACGGCGGGCCGGTGGATGACGCCGTGCCGGTCGGTGGCCTCGGCGAGCCGGACCGGCGTCTTCACGGACCGCACGCGCCTCGGCGGGTATCCGGGGGCGAGGTCGGCGACCCGCAGGTGGGCCGAGTTGGAGCCGATGTCGAGGACGCCGAGGCGCAGGGGGGCGGCGGATTCCATGGACGTGCTTTACCCCGTCATGTCCCGATCAGTCCGGCGCGGGGCGCCCACCGGGGTTGTCCACGTTTCGCCCTGGTCATCGGGGTAGTGGCGCTTTCGACCGTCCCTGTTCTTGGAGGAATCACGATGAAGGCTGTCACCTGGCACGGCAAGCGCGATGTCCGGGTGGACGAGGTGCCCGACCCGGAGATCAAGGAACCGGACGACGCGATCATCAGGGTCACCTCGTCCGGCATCTGCGGATCGGACCTGCACCTGTACGAGGTGCTCGGGCCGTTCCTCGGCGAGGGCGACGTCCTCGGCCACGAGCCGATGGGCGTCGTCGAGGAGACCGGTCCGGAGGTCGCGCACGTCAAGCCCGGAGACCGCGTGGTGATCCCGTTCAACATCTCGTGCGGCCGCTGCCACATGTGCGGCCTGAAGCTGTTCGCGCAGTGCGAGACCACGCAGGTCCGCGAGCAGGGCATGGGCGCGGCGCTGTTCGGCTACACCAGGCTGTACGGGCAGGTGCCGGGCGGGCAGGCCGAGTACCTGCGGGTCCCGCAGGCGCACTTCGGGCCGATCAAGGTGCCGGAGGGCCCGCCGGACGAGCGGTTCGTGTACCTGTCGGACGTGCTGCCGACCGCGTGGCAGGCCGTCGACTGGGCCGGCGTCCCCGAGGGCGGGACGGTCACCGTGCTCGGCCTCGGCCCGATCGGGCAGATGGCCGCCCGCATCGCGCGCCATCTCGGCCACCGGGTGATCGCCGTCGACTTCGTGCCCGAGCGGCTGGAGATGGCGCGGCGGCACGGCATCGAGGTGATCGACTCCGACGACGCCGACGACGTCCCGGACGCGGTCCGGCAGCTCACCGGCGGCCGCGGCACCGACTCGGTGATCGACGCGGTCGGGATGGAGGCGCACGGCTCCCCCGGCGCCAAGCTCGCGCAGACCCTCACCGGGCTGATGCCGGGCGGCGCCGCCGCGCCGCTGATGTCCCGCGTCGGGGTGGACCGGCTCGCCGCGCTCGGCACCGCGATCGAGGTCGTCCGGCGGGGCGGCACGATCGCCCTCATCGGCGTGTACGGGGGCATGACGGACCCGCTGCCGATGCTGCGGATGTTCGACAAGGGCATCACGCTGCGGATGGGCCAGGCGCACGTCAAGAAGTGGATCGACGACCTGATGCCGCTCGTCACAGACGACGCCGACCCGCTCGGCGTGATGGACCTCGCGACGCACCGCTGGCCGCTGGAGAAGGCGCCGCAGGCGTACGAGATCTTCCAGAAGAAGCAGGACGGCGCGATCAAGATCCTGCTGCAGCCCTGACCCTCGTCCCAAGCGCGTCCCCGGTGATCGCGAGCGGGGCCGCCTCCCCTAGGATTTTCCGCGCCCCCGTGCCGTCCCGGGGCCGATGATCCGAGCCTGGAGGTGGGCCCCATGCACCCGTTCCGCGCGGCCATTGAGAAGGGCGACATCGACGCCCTCCCGGCGCTGCTGGCCGAGGACGTCACGTTCCTCAGCCCGGTGGCGTTCGCGCCGTACGAGGGGCGGGAGATGGTGTCGGCGATCCTGCGCGCGGTGACCCGGGTGTTCACGGACTTCCGCTACGTGAATGATTTCGGCGCCGGCCGCGACCACGCGCTGATCTTCAAGGCGCGGGTCGGTGACCGGGAGGTGCACGGCTGCGACCTCCTGCACCACGACGACGACGGGCTCATCGACGAGTTCTGCGTCATGGTCCGGCCGCTGTCGGGGGCGACGGCGCTCTCGGAGGCGATGGCGGTGGAGTTCGAGTCCGTCAAGCGGGACCTGGGCCTCGCCTGACCGGCGTTACCGGGCCAGCCCGAGCGCGACGTAGCTCGCGAAGGCCAGCAGCATGTACAGGGCGGGCGCGGCGGGCGGCCAGCGCGTCCGCCCGCGCCGGAACGCCCGCGCCGCGAGCGCCGGCGCGAAGAGCGGGACCAGCGCGGCGAGCGTCCACCCGGCCGGCGCCCGGGAGAAGGCCGCGAGCAGAACCGCGGACAGCGCCGGGACGGCCAGGGCGAGCGAGACCGCGCCGGTGACGCCCAGCGTCGTCACATAGGTCCGCTCCCCCGCCCGGGGAGCTCGCGTGATCTTCCGGGCCAGCTCGGGATGCCCGGCCGCCAGCACCACCACGGCGACGGCGACCGCTCCGGACGCGCCGGCGCGCTGCCCGGACACGTCCAGATGGCCGGCGTACAGGTACAGGTGGAGCAGGACCGGCACGGGCAGGCCGACCAGCAGGCTCGCGAACAGGTTGTCGGCGGACGGACGGCGCCACCGCAGGTATACGGCGATCGCCCCCGCCGCGTACCCGAGCTGGACGAGCAGGATCCCGGCCCGCCACGGCCACGCGGCGTTCAGCACGACCAGGATCAGCACGCCCGCGCCGTACAGGACGGCCAGGTCATCGGTCCGGACCTCCCCGGCCGCCAGCGGACGTGCGGGTTCGAACCGGCGGTCGTAGTCCAGGTCGCGGATGTCGTCCAAGGCCCGCATCAGCAGCAGATCCACGAAGAGGGTCGCCGCCGCGACCGCCGTCCCCGGGCCGGGCCGCCACGCGGAGGATCCCGGACCGAGAGCGGCGAAGAGGCCGGTGACCCCGTACGCCCACAGCGCCGCGAACACCAGGGAGGGCAGCGGTGGGTAGCTCCCCCGGAGGAACCGCGCCAGCCGGGCGGCGCGTCCCTTCATCGGCCGCTGCCCGGAGTCCAGGTCACGGGGAGCCGCCAGACGCCGCGGACGAACATCCGATCGCGCCATTCGAGGCCGTCCGGTCCGGCCGCCGGGGCGAGGTCGCCGAACCTGCGCAGGAGCGCGGCGATCGCGATCTGGAGTTCGGCGCGGGCGTGCGCCGCGCCGAGGCACATGTGGCGGCCGTGCCCGAACCCGGCGTGCGGGTTCGGGGAGCGTCCCGGGTCGAACTCGTCCGCGCCGGGGAACGCGGCGGGGTCGCGGTTGGCGGCGTCGGTGAGGGGGATGACGACCTCTCCCCGAGCCAGCGTCGTCCCGGCCAGTTCCACGTCGGCGAGGAGGACGTGGGGCCGGCCTCCGGTGCCGGCGAACCACACCCAGCGCAGGCACTCCTCGACGGCGGCGGGGATCAGCGAGGGGTCGGCGCGCAGCCGCGCCGCGAAGCCCGGACGCGAGACCAGTTCCAGGACCGACGCCGCCAGGAGGTTGGACGTGGTCTCACCGCCCGCCGTCAGCAGCCCGTACCCGAAGACGATGATCTCGTCGTCGGACAGCCCCGACGAGGTGACGAGACCGGTCAGCAGGTCGGTTCCGGGTCGTGCCCGGCGTTCGGCGAGCCGGTCGGCGAAATAGGCGTGCATGCCCTCGCGGGCGGCCTCGACCTCGCCGGCGGGGTAGCGGCCGGCCGACATCATCGCGCTCACCCACGGCAGCAGCAGGCCGAGGTCGCCGGAGGGGACGCCGAGCACGTCGCAGATGACCGCGTACGGGAACGGGGTGGCGAACCGGGCGATCAGATCGGCAGGCGGGCCGGCGGATTCCATCCCGTCCAGCAGCCGCCCGGCGAGCGCCTCCATGCGGGGGCCGTCCGCCTCGGCGCGGCGGGCGGTGAACCACGCCTGGACCGCCCTCCGGCGGCGGGTGTGCGTCGGCGGGTCGCAGGCGGCCAGCGCGAGGGACTCCGGCGTCCGGGCGAAGAGCGTGCCGCCGGCCCACGCCTCGCGGCTGAACCGGTCGTCGGACAGGACCGCCCGGACGTCGGCGTGCCGGGTGACGAGCAGCGCCCGGTGCCCGCTCGCCAGCACGACGGGCACCAGCGGCCGCTCCCGGAAGCGCCGCAGGTAGCCCTCGTCCAGCGGGACGCCGGGACGGTTCGGCAGGGGGAAGTCCATCGTGTTCCTTCGGACGCGTGTTCCTTCGGACGCGTGTTCCTTCAGGCGCGTGTTCCTTCAGGCGCTCAGCGGCGGAGGCAGCGAGGCGTCCTCGGCGCCGTCGCGTTCGAGGCGGGTCAGGCGCGCCGAGGTGAGCGCCGCGCGGAACAGCTGGATACCGCGCGCCGAGCTCGGGTCGATGCCGGACAGGTCCCTGATGCGGTCCAGCCGGTAGTGCAGGGTGCGGCGGTGGATCCACAGCTCCCGCGCGGCGCGCTCGCGGTCGAGGTTGCAGGCGAGCAGGACCTCCAGCGTGCGGCGCAGGTCCGTGCCGGCGTCCAGCGGCGACAGCACGGCGGAGAGCCGGCCGCGGATGCCGGGCTGCCCGAGGATGGCCAGCTCGACCAGCAGTTCGTCCGCCCGGTATGGGCGGTCTTCGGCGTCGGGGATGGCCTTGACGATCGTCAGCACCCGCGACGCCTCCTCCAGCGCGGCCGGGATGTCCGCAAGGCCGCCCAGGAGGGACGCGGCGGCGTGCACCGGCCCGCGCGTCCACGCCGCGATCCCGGCGGTGAACTCGGCGGCCCGGTCCTCGGCGTACAGCGGGTCGGCGGCGGGGAACAGCACGACCAGGCGGGACAGGTCGCCGGAGTAGAGGACGCCGTCCCATGCCTCCAGGCGTTCGCTGGCCCGCTCCCAGTGCCCGGCGGAAACGAGGGCCGGGGCCTCGCACAGCAGCACGAGATAGGCGGGCGCCAGGCGGACCCCGGCCGCGTCGGCGATGACGCCCGCGGGCGCGCCGTCGACGAGCGTCTCGGCGAGGAGCCGCCGCAGGGGCCGTGACCTGCTCCCCTCGCAGGGCGCCTCCGCGTAGCCCTGGATGCACTCCTGCCGCGCCCGCCCGGCGAACCGCGCGGTGCGCGCCGTCAGCTCCGCCATCTCGGCGAAGCACGCGGCGGGCGCGACCGCCCAGCAGGACCGCGCGGCCGCGGCGAGCGCGAGGTCCCACGCCTCCGACAGCACCGGCAGCGGGACCGCCTGCCGCGCCGCCATGACTCCGAGGTCGCGGAAGCGCGCCAGGTCGTCCTCGGGGAGCGGGTCTCCCGCGAGGACGAGCCCGAGCAGGCGTGCGCAGGTCTCGCCGCGGCAGCCGAACATCGGGCCCGCCGCCCGCCTGAGCGGCTGGTAGGCGGGGTGGCCGCTCAGTGCCTCCCCGATCGCCGTGTCGAGCAGCGGGCAGTGCGCCGTGAGGATTTCCGGAAGTGCGCCGGAAACGGTCATCGGGGGTCTCCTCCTAGGCCACGGCCAGCCGGAACCCGGGCATGTGGCCGGCGGTCTCGTCGACCAGGCCGTGCAGTTCCCGGACGCACCCCGGCTCGCCGCCCAGCGTGTCCAGCAGGCCGTGGGCATGCTCGATCAGGGGCGCGACGGAGGCCGCATAGGAGTCGATGACCTCGTCGTCCAGCATCCAGGCGGTCAGCTCGGCGCGCGCGGAGCGGGAGTGGCGGGCGGCGGCGGGCAGGGCGAGCGCCTCCCTGCGCCGCGCGGCCGGGAGCGAGGTCAGCAGGTGGACGAGCAGGTACGTCGCCGTCCCGTTGGCGAGGTCCTCGTGCCGGCCGGAGGCGAGGTCGCGCTGGTCGTTCACGAGCTGGCGCACCACGCCCAGCGCGCGGCCGAACGAGCGCCAGCCGGCGACGCGGCGGCGGTCCGCTCCGGCCAGGCACGCCGCCGACGCCGCGGCCATCGCGTACGGGGCGCCGGTCTTGCCCTCGTAGCTCCTCAGCACCGACGCGGGCGTGGCCGCCGAGGCCCGGCAGGTGAGGTCGCGGAGCTGGCCGTCCACGGCGTCCAGCCAGCACCGCGACAGCTCGTCGCCGAGCGAGGCGCGGACCCCGGCGCTGACGGGCAGGTCCGCGACGAGCCGGGCGGGCAGATGGCTTCCCACGGCCAGCGCCGCGAGGACCTTCGTGCCGGCAGCGACACCGCCGGGGGACGGCGCGCCGGGGGCGTCGGTGAGGTCGTCGAGATGCCGGGCCGCCGCCCACCAGAGCAGATGGATCACGGCGATGGCCCTGGCCGGGGCGGGCGGGTCGCCGGTCTCCACGGCGTGCACCAGCAGCGGGAGCGTGATCATGCCGTTGGTGCCGGGACGCGACCCCTTGGCGCGGACGGTGTCGAAGAACTCCACGAGGAACTCCGACATGGCTCCGCCGACCATCTCCCGGCCCTCGCCGAGGCCGAGCGGGAGGCCCTCGGCGAGCAGCTCGCACAGCACCGCCATCTCGGCCTCGACCTCGGCGATCGCCCGTTCCTGGGCGGCCTTGCCGAACACACCTTCGTCCACGTGTTGACTCCTCTGCTGCTGCGGGGTGTTCCGGGCCGTGCGGGCGGCCCGGTGATTCAGGGCGGGTGGTTC
>NZ_SMKK01000325.1 GCF_004348425.1 Actinomadura sp. 7K507 | reverse complement strand
GCTGGTCCTGCGGCCCGAAGCCAGGGCCGGGCGGGCGGGGCCCGGGGACCGCGCCGGGTTGCTGCTGTTGCGGCGGAATGGGATACGGCCCACTCGGCTGTTCACCCCGCGGAGGACCGTACGGACCGCCGTCCCTCGGCTGTTCGCCCGGCGGAGGGCCGTACGGGCCACCCCGCGGCTGGTCCTGCGGCGGAGGGCCGTACGGGCCACCCGGTTGGTCCGGCGCCGGCGGGCGCGGAGTGTGACCGGGGTCCGAAGGATTCGTCATCGCCGTCGTCTCCAGAGTGAGGCCGCCTACAGGGAGACTCTAGAGCCTGGCACCGTCCCCACGCCGTAACGGACGCCATCGCGCCCGACGCCGTGGACGCCCGGACAGGTCGTTGTCACCCGGAGGACGCCACGCGGACGTCCGGCGCGTCCAGCGACCGGAACCAGGCCGCGAGGTCGGTTCCGTCCAGGAAGTGAGGTTCGCCTGCCCCCACGTCGACCGGGCCGGCCACATGGCCGGACGCGCCCGCCACCCGGCAGCCGCCGAGGCGGGAGAGCCGCAGCGAGGCCGGACGTTCCACCGGACCGAAGGAGCAGCCGCGCAGGTCGGCGTCCCGGAGATCGGCGTCAGCGAGGTAGGCGGCGGTCAGATCCGCTTCGCGCAGGTCGGCCTCGCGCAGGTCGGCGCGGCCGAGATCGGCGTGCACGAGATCGGCCCGCCGGAACGCGGCGCCCCTGGCCTCGCACTCGGGGGCGTCCGCCCGGAAGAGCACGGCCGACGTGAGATCGGCCCCGCTCAGCCGCGCGCCGTTGAGCGTCGCGCGGTTCAGATTCGCCCCCACGAAGCGCACGCCTTCGAGACCGGCACCGAAAAGCCCCGCCGAACTCAGCTCGACGCCGGACAGATCGGCCCCGGTGAAATCGAGGAAATCGCCCGCCAGCGCGGTGGCCGCCCGGAGCGGATCCGGCCCCAGCGCGTCCAGGTACTCCGCCAATGCCGCGTGCGCGTCCGGGGAGCCGGGCCAGGACCGGACTCCGGCACGTGTCCGCACATGCTCAGCCGCCATCGAGGAACACTACCTTGCCCGCCCATTCCGGATTGGACTCGACCAGTTCCCTCACGTCGGCCACCGCCTCCGGCGACATGTTCTGCGGGTCGACGATTACGTTCTCGGGCGGGGTCTGGCTCAGTTCGTGCTCGATCTGATCCTTGACCTTGCCGCGGTCGTAGCGCCCCTTCGTGCCCGGTGGCATCTTCTCCCCCTTGTTCGGCCCCGCCGGGAACGTGTCGGCCCAGGCCTTGACGTCCCAATGCTGGCCGTTCGCGTCCACGAACTCGCCGGTGTCCTTTCCGTTGATCTTCGGGGCGCGCTCGATCGGCCCGTCCAGGACGCCTCTGCGCTCCAGCTCCAGCCCGACCTCGGCCTCACGGATCGCCTTGGGGCCGACCTGACCCTGGTGGGACGGGTCCTGCGCCAGGTCGTTGACGCGCTCCTCGTACTCCGGCGTGCCCTTCTCGGGCGTCTCGTAGTCCGGATCGGGTGTGGTGAGGTCGCAGTCATCGGGGTCCGGTGTCGGGTCGTTGTGGACGAGGACGTCGTTCCCGCCCAAGCTGACGTAGTAGGTGTGCAGGTCGTCGACCGTGAGGTTGTAGACGGTCTCGGTCCGCTGGTAGCGCCGCCGGTCCACGACCATGGCGTGTTCGCCGCCGGGTGTGGTGAGGGTGTCGCCGAACACCAGCTTGCCGGCGTGGATCCAGTCGCCGACGCCGCCGACCCAGAACGGGTGCCCGGCGGTCGCCGTGATGGTGGTGGTGGGTCCGCCGAGGGTGGCGTCGGGGTCGATGGCGAGGTCGACCAGGTATTTGGGGCCGGTGCCGGTGATGCGGGCGGTGACGGTGCGGGGCCCCGAGCGTCCGGTGGTGGGGTCGGCCGCCCATACGGTGTCACCGGCCCGCACCTGCTCGATGGGTCTCCGGGTGCCGTCGGCCATCAGGACCGGGGTGCCGGCGATGAAGCTGTTGGGGTCCTTCTTCTTCTTGTTGCAGGCGTCTAGGGCGTCGTCCACGCGGTCCTTGGCGTCCTTGCGCGTCTTGCGGGCCTTGTCCAGGCGGCGTTTGAGGTCCAGGAACCGGTCGATCAGCTTGGCGATCTTGGGGATGGACTTCAGGAGCTTGCCGATCTTGCCCCACGGCACCAGCCCCACGATCGCCCACAGGCAGTCCATGAAGTTGGGGTCCTCGATGCAGGCGATGATGTCGCCGGCGATGAAGTCCAGCCCGATCTTGCCGATCTCCTCGAGCAGGTCGAACTCGTCCCATTCGGCCTCGACGTCCTCAAGCGCCTCGTCGGCCTCGTTCAGCTCGGCCAGCGCCTCCCGGTACTCGCGCTCCTCGGGCGTCTCGCCGTCCGGGTCCGTCGGCTCCGGCGACGGCGAAGGCGACTCCTCCGCCCGCGGGTCATCGCCGGGCTCGTCGCAGTCCTCGCTCTGGGTTACCTGGCACACCCCCGACCGGATCCCGGCGGCGACCTTGTCGCCCACCACGACCACCGACACCGCCGCGGTGATCGCGGCGACCAGCAGGATCACCGTCAGATACGACAGTGACCCCTCGCCCCGGTCTCCCAACCGCCGCAGCATCCGATCCCCCTGGCACGCCGACACGTCCGGCAAACGAGCTAACCAACCTGTCAGCACCCGCACACAGGCCCATGGACCCAACAAAGGACCCAAAAACCAGCGGAAGCGGGAATGGCGGTGGCCGAGGGTTGCCCGGGGGGCGGGGATTCCGCTTTGCTGGCGTGCGTGCTCAATTCGGCCGGACGCATGATCGATGGGAGATTGACGTGAATTTCCGGAGGTTCGGGTTGTGCGCGCTGGCTGGCGGCCTCGTACTGGGACCGGCCGGCTGCGGAGAGTCAGGCGACGAGACGAAGCAGGCCGCCACGTCGTCCGCCGCCCCCGCGACGAGCCCGGCGGGCCCCGCGACCGGTGAGCCCGCAGGTGGCGGGCAAAAACTCGGCGGCAAGGAAGTGAGCCTGACGCTGCCCTCCGGCTGGAAGCAGGTGGACCCGCTCACCGACGACTCCGAGGTCGTCCGGACGTCGTTCAGCCTGACCGGGGAGATGGGGCCGGTCATTGAGAAACTGCTTGACGAACAAAAGAAGCAGGGTGTGGTGTTCGCGATCGACACGTCGGTCAAGTCGGGTTATGCGCCGCATGCCCAGGCGGGATGTGATCGAGGCGGCCTGACCGGAGCCTCGCTCGAGCAGTTGAAGCGCAAGCAAGTCGCGCTGGAGCCGAATTCCAAGCTCACCGATGTCAAAGTCGGCGGAAAGCCGGGTTTCAAGGCGACCTACAGTTCCCAGAAGCGCGACGTCGAGGTGGAGGGGGTCACCGTCCGGGTGCCGGTCTCCGGCGATCGCTTCTGCTTCGTCGACATCGAGGCGAAGAAGGGGACGATGCCGCCGCAGGCGGAGCAGCTCGCCGCCTCGTTCGCGCTGGCCTGAGGGCAACGCCCCGCACGCCCCCTGGCGGGCAGGGCAATGGGCAGGGCAGCTAGGCGCCGAGGATGTGCACCTTGGCGGCGGGCGGCGCCTCGACGGTGAGGGGCTCGCCCCACTGCTTGTACGTGACGACGTGCACGGTCTTCGTTCCCTGCGTGGCGACCTCGACCTGGAACTTCTGGGGCAGGCCCTTGCCATCGACCCACAGCTTCCAGGGGATGTCTCCGACGCCGATCTGGCTCAGCGCGTCGAACGCCGGGTCGCTCTCCTTCATCGATGACGCCGGTGTGCTGCCGGAGTAGGAGTGGACCGCGACCCCGTCCAGCTTCTCGTTACCGGCCGCCCCTTCGAACGAGCCGTTGCGCACCAGCGCCAAACCCGTGTCGGTGGACAACTGCGCCATGGCCTGGTCTACGCCGTCCAGCATTCCGGTGAGCAGCTTGGCGAACGGCTTGAGCTCCGGGTTGGCCGCGTCCTTGCGCGACAGGCGGACCCACGGCTTGCCCGGCGCCTGCTCCTGCCCGTCGACGCGCGTGTAGACCGTCCCGCCGGTGACGATCGCCTCCGTCGTGCTGGGGTCGGACGGGTTCGCGTCCACGATCGTCAGCTGGGCGGACGGCGACCGGACCCCCGTGCGCATCTGAGCGGTCGTCTTCTCGTCGATCTTCTGGGCGCCCTCGCCGCCGGTGGTGTAGATCTCGGCGTGCACGGTGCCCGCCGACCGGGCCTGCCTGCTGATCAGGTCGACCAGCGGCCCCGGCTGCCCGGGAAGTGCGACGCTGGCGAGTGCGGCAGCGGGAGTCGGCGGGGCCTGCCCCTGTGTGCCGGACCCGCCCTGAGGTTTTCCTCCCTCGTCCGAGCCGCCCGAGCAGCCGGAGAGCCCGCCGACGACGAGGGCCACGCCTAATGACACCGCGAGAAGCCTCATGCCGGGGACTCTATGCGGCGCCTGTTCGCGAATGCTTCCTCCCGCTGGTTTTTGGGTCCTTTGTTGGGTCCGTGGGCCTGTGTGCGGGTGCTGACAGGTTGGTTAGCTCGTTTGTCGGACGTGTCGGTGGATGTGTCGGCGTGCCAGGGGGATCGGATGCTGCGGCGGTTGGGCGACCGGGGTGAGGGGTCACTGTCGTATCTGACGGTGATCCTGCTGGTCGCCGCGATCACCGGGGCGGTGTCGCTGGTGGTGGTGGGCGACGAGGTCGCCGCCGGGATCCGGTCGGGGGTGTGCCAGGTAACCCAGAGCGAGGACTGCGACGAGCCCGGTGACGACCCACAGGCCGGTCAGACGCCCTCACCGTCGCCGACCGGTCCGGGGGCCACCACCCCGGCCGGTGGCGAGACCCCCGAGGAGCGCGAGTACCGGGAGGCGCTGGCCGCGCTGACCAAGGCCCAGCAGGACGCCAAGGGCGTCGAGGGCGAGTGGGACGACTTCGACCTGGTCGAGGAGATCGCCAAGATCGGGCTGGACTTCATCGCCGGCGACATCATCAACTGCATCAAGGACCCCAACCTCATGGACTGCCTGTGGGCGATCGTGGGGCTGGTGCCGTGGGGCAAGATCGGCAAGCTCGTGAAGTCCATCCCCAAGATCGCCAAGCTGATCGACCGGTACCTGGACCTCAAACGCCGCCTGGACAAGGCCCGCAAAGCCCGCAAGGACGCCCAGGACCGCCTCGACAAGGCCGTGGACGCCTGCAAGAAGAAAAAGGACCCCAACAGCTTCACCGCGGGCACCCCGGTCCTGATGGCCGACGGCACCCGCAAACCGATCCAGCACGTCCGCGTCGGCGACACCGTGTGGGCCACCGACCCCGCCACCGCACGCTCAGGCCCCCGCACCGTCACCGACCGCATCACCGGCACCGGACCCAAACCCCTGGTCGACCTCACCATCGACCCCGACGCCACCCTCGGCGGACCCACCACCACCATCACCGCCACCACCGGACACCCCTTCTGGGTCACCGGCATCGACACCTGGATCCACGCCGGCGAACTGGTCTTCGGCGACACCCTCACCACCCCCACCGGCGACCACGCCATGGTCATCGACCAGCACCGATACAAGCAGACCGAAACCGTCTACAACCTCACCGTCGACGACCTGCACACCTACTACGTCAACGTGGGACCGCAGGAACTCCTCGTCCACAACTGCACGGACCTCGACAAGCACGAGGAGCCTCCGCCCGGAACACCGCGAGGTCCCCACGAGCTCGGTCACACCATCCAGGACCACATCAATGTCTCCGACGACGATTTGCGGAGGAAGGCCAACGATCCGAGGACCAGAGGTGTGGCGGGACGCTGGAAGGACAAGGCCACTGCGCAGCAGGCCATTGACGACGCCATGGCCAATCTCACCCCCGCGCAGCAGCAGCAGATCCAAAATTGGTTCGCGGATCTCGGCAAACAGAAGCCAGGCGTGGACGACACGCTGCCCCTGGGACCGTTCACCTACGGGAACGGCTCGCTGGGCAAGGTTGCGAAGAGGGGCCAGCAAGACCTGTCCGACGCCGGTAACACGTTCACTATCGTCCTTAAACGCGCACAGAAGCCGAAGCACAAGCCGGGCTATTACATCTACACTGCCTACCCGTTGCCTTGACGCGCCGATACGCTGAGCCGGTGAGATGATCGGGAGGGGTGAGCGATGTACGGCTACAAGAGGGGCAACTTCGGGATCACCTCGCTGGCCAACACTTATTTCATCTCCTCATGGTTTAGTCACTACGAGACGGGGCTGGATCTCGTGCGGGAGCGCGCCCGGGTGCAGAACGCGGGCACGAGCCAGATCGACCTCTTCGATGCCGAGTTGCTCGATGCGTCGCCGCTTACTGCCGAGCAGTTGGGTGCGCTGTGGTGGTCCGCCTGCGACGGCTGGTACCTCCCGTCGGCCGAAGGTCATGATGGGCGGGGCTGGATGCGTGCGATCGCCGAGATCATGCGGCCGCCGGTGGAGGAGGCCGGGTTGGACGTGGTGGTGCCGGAGGGGGTGATCGACCGGCGGCCAGATGTCGCCGAGCGTGTCACCAGCGCGGTGCGGCGGTTCTCGATCACCCGGAACTTCCATGTAGACCCGGTCTCCGAGGAGTATCTGCGGCGGGCGCTGCTGGATCTGGTCGAGTGCGGGCTGCCGGAACTCGCGTTCAGGTTCTTGCTGGTCTGCGCGGTCAGCCACTTCATGCCCGTCGACCAGGCATTTATTGACGAGATGGGTGAAACGGCGGGGCTGTTCGGGTACGAGCCCATCTTCGTCAACCGGCTGACCTTCCTGCTTCCGGCGGACGACACCGGCCCCGCCAACCGAGCCTGACCACAACCGGCCCTGGAGCCGGTCGCTGGACGCGTCCGCCCAGCGCTCTTTGGGCCCAGCTTTAGGTCCCTGGCTTCATGCCGCCGGCGGGTTCCCTGTGCTTGGATCTGCCGCACGCGGGCCCGCGGTCCCAGCCTGGGGGCGCGGCCGAGCCG
This sequence comes from Actinomadura sp. 7K507, assembly GCF_004348425.1. Classification (GTDB taxonomy): domain Bacteria; phylum Actinomycetota; class Actinomycetes; order Streptosporangiales; family Streptosporangiaceae; genus Spirillospora. The sequence continues at coordinate 1,332 of NZ_SMKK01000325.1, read as the reverse complement.
AAGAGGGTCTCGCGCGGGGGAGGAGGCCAGGACCGTTGGACGCCACGACAGACCAAGATCCATTAAGCCCCGTCCACCTGCACGATGTCCGTTGTGGAGTAGCGTTGACAGGTTGCACAACTAAGTGTCGGACGTCACGTGTGTACGGTATTGTTGCCGCGGATTCGCCGTGGACCGGCGGCTCGCTCGTTGATCGTTCAAATAGACCGCTTTCGAGGCTGGCTTCCGCTATTTGGGCAGGTCCGAAAGCCGGATTAGTGATGGCGGTAAACATCTTGATCTCGGGTCTGCAGCGGGTTATCGTCTTTCGGGTCTGAAGGAGCCTTTGTAGCTTTTCGGACGCTTCATCGGGGGATGGAGCGAACGGGGAAGGAACGTACGTGAGGCCATGGACGGCCCGGGGGCGCGCATGACCGTCGTTGTGGTGGTCGGAGACGTTCCCAGCACCGGAATCATGCTCGGTTCCGTTGCCCAGCGGGTACCGGACGCGGCCGATCCGGCCGCCCTCCTCACTTTCCTCGACGGAGCGAGCGCCGCTCTGGCGCGGACGGGCGCCGTGCTCGTCGTCCACCCGGCTTGGCGGGCGGACGCCGCCGTCAAGCTGGTCAGGCGGGCGCGGATGCTGCTGGCCACCGACCGGATCGCCCGCATGCCGCTGGACCTCCCGCCGCTCGCGCTGTCGCTCGTGGCCGACCAGCTCGCCTACACGGCGCCGCACGCCCCGCCCGGCGTGCTGGCGAGCATCGCGCCCCACCTGGCCGACCGGCTCTTCGCCGGGGCCTGGCTCGCCAGCGTCGCCAAGCTCGAACGCGGGCAGGCCAAGCTGGGCCAGCACATGCGCTCCTACCTGCCGGGCAGCGGCTTCATGGTGACGTCGGCGGCCGAGACCACGGTGCATCGCATCACCGGCGCCAAGCCCGTCCAGGACATCGCCCGCAGGCCGCTCGACCCCGTGCTCATGCTCGCCGCGAACGCGCAGGGCGACCCCGACTGGCTGGAGCGACAGCTCCGTCCGGCATTGCAGGCCGTGCAGGTGACGAGCGTCGCCGCGCCGCCGCTCAGTGCCGGGTTCTGGGGCTCGGGGAAGTACACGGAGTTCGTCGCGTTCAGTGGCCACCCGCACGACCTGCATCATGTGATGCGTTCGGTCCACTGTGTCCGCTGCCCGTGGTGCGGCGAGCCGACGGCCTTGCCCGCATGCCCCTTCTGCGGTGAGAAGCAGCCCCGGGCGGACGCGCCGCCACAGCCCGAAGCGCAACCCGGGCCGGCGCCGCGGCCTGGTACCGCGCACGCTCCGGCCGCGCCGCCGCGGCAAACCCCCGCAACGTCCCC
>NZ_SMKK01000324.1 GCF_004348425.1 Actinomadura sp. 7K507 | reverse complement strand
GACGGGGAGGCGGGCGGCGAGCCGGTCCAGCGCGGCGGCCAGGTCGTCCAGCCCGCCGCCGGTGGCGGAGCTGACGGCGACCGCCTCGACGCCGCGCAGCGCGGTCCCGGCGAGCCGGTCGCGGGCCTGGCGCAGCGCGAGTTTCGGGTCGGCGGCGTCGGCCTTGGTGACGGCGAGGACGCCGAACCGGACGCCGAGCGCGCCGAGGGCCTCCAGGTGCTCCGCCGTCTGCGGCATCCAGCCCTCGTCGGCGGCGACGGCCAGCAGCACGGCGGGGGCGGGCGCGGCGCCCGCGAGCATGGCCGGGACGGAACGCTCGTCGCCGGGGGCGTCCACGAACGCCACGCGCCGTCCGGAGGGCAGCTCCGTCCACGCGCCCGGCTCCTCGGGCTCCTTGCCGGTGAGGGCACGCACGAGCGCCGACTTGCCGTGCCCGCCGTGGCCGGCGGTGGCGACGACCTGCATCAGCGTCCCTCCCGGGGCGGGACGCGCAGGGCCGCGCGGCGGCACGCCGTGCGGGGGAGAACATCGAGGGGATGGTGCAGACGAAGGTCCACGAAAGGTAACCCTAGGGACGCCCGGGCTCGACGCAAAACCCGACCCGGCCCACAGCCCGGCCTGGAAACTCTCACTGATCTCACGTAAACCACAAACGAGGAGAAATCGTCATCGGTTCAGCTCCGGCCGGACCCGGCATTGCCGGGCCGCGCCTGCACACCGGCACCGGCATCGGCACCGGAGCCCGCGCCGGAGTCGGAGCCGGAGCCCGCGGCGTCGAGGTGGGATCCGAAGTCGTCGACCATCCGGTTCACGAGCCCGGCCAGCCGCTCGCGGTCGGCGGGCGACCACGCGGCGAGGGCCTCGGAGATCCAGCGCCGGCCGGACGCGCGGATGCTCTCGACCGCCTCCAGCCCGGATCCGCTGAGCCGGACCCGCTGGCACCGCCGGTCGTCGGGGTCGGGCACCCGCTCGACGTACCCGGCCCGCTCCAGCCGCTGCACCTGCCGCGTGACGTGCGGCGCCTCCACCGCCAGCCGGGCGGCCAGCTCCCCCGGGCGCATCGGGCCGCCGTTCGCGGCGAGGGCGCGCAGCAGCGGGACGGCCGCCCGGTCGACCGGGACGCCCGCGGCGACGACGACCGTGCGGTCGTGCTGCCTGAACCGGGTCAGCATGTGCGCCACCCGGCTGATCGCGTGCTCGATCTCCACGACGTCGTCCGGCGAGTCCGGCGGCACCGGTGATGACATGGCACTCACCCTACCGCCCACCATTACTTAACTTAAGTAACGGTAAGATCGCCTTTCGGCCGGCTCCCCTCGACCGGCCGATGGAGGTTGCGCATGACCGGCGCCCCTACCACGGCGCGCGAGACGCCCGGACGCCCGGCCGCGGAGAACGGCCGCACCGGCCGCACGCTGCTGGCCCTGGCGTTCGCCGGGATGACGGTGGCGGTGCAGCAGACCCTGGTGCTCCCGCTGCTGCCCCAGCTCATGACCCGGTTCGACGCCCCGATCACCGACGTGACGTGGGTGTTCACCGCGTCCCTGCTGGCCGGTGCGGTCGCCACCCCGCTGCTGACGCGGTTCGGCGACATGTACGGCAAGAAGCGGATGATCCTGCTCGCCCTCGCCCTGCTGATGGCCGGTTCGGTGGTGTGCGCGCTGTCCGGCTCGCTCGTCGTGCTGATCGCAGGGCGCGCCCTGCAGGGCGTCTCGGCCGCGATGATCCCGCTGGCCATCGGCATGATCAGGGACACCTTCCCGCGCGAGAAGGTGACCACGGCGATCGGCGTCGTCAGCGCCACCATGGGCGCCGGCGGCAGCGCCGGCATGATCGTGACCGGGCTGATCGCCGACCGCACCGACAGCTACCGGCCGGTGTTCTGGATCGCCGCCGCCATGGCCGCCGCCGGGCTGGCGCTCGTCGCGGCCGCCGCCCGGGACGTGGGCGTCCGCGCCGGCGGCCGGCCCGACTACCCGGGCGTGGCCCTCCTCGCCGGCTGGCTGATCTGCCTGCTGCTCGGCATCAGCCAGGGCAACACGTGGGGCTGGACGTCCGGGGGCGTCCTCGGGCTGTTCGGGGCCGCCGCCGCGCTCTGCGCCACCTGGATCGTGGTCGAGCGGCGCGTCCGCGCCCCGCTGGTGCGGCTGAACCTGCTGTTCGGCCCGCGGTCGCTGTCGGCCAACGTCGTCTCGGCCCTGCTCGGCTTCTCGATGTTCGCGGCGTTCACGCTGATCGCGGGCTTCGTGCAGGCGAGCCCGGACGAGGTCGGGTACGGGCTCGACGGCTCGGTCCTGGACGTCGGGCTCTACATGCTGCCGAACACGGTCACGATGCTGGCCTTCTCCTTCAGCGCCGGCCGGATCGCCGCCCGGATCGGCCCCGCCTTCACGCTGGCCATCGGGTCGGCGTTCGCGGGGCTGTGCTACGTGTGGCTGGCGGTGTCCAACTCGCACGCCTACGACATGCTCGCGTTCAGCTCCATCCAGGGCGTCGGGTTCGGCATCGCGTACGCGGCGCTCGGCACGCTCGCCATCCAGCACGTCCCGATGGACCAGAGCGGCATCGCCAGCGGCATCAACTCGCTCGTGCGCACCACCGGCGGCAGCATCGCCGGCGCGGCCACCGCGTCCGTGCTCGCCGGGCACGTCATCGCCGGAACCGACATCCCCGCCCTCGGCGCGTACGAGCTGTGCTTCTGGGTCGTCGCCGCGGCCTCGGGGGTGGCCGCGGTCATCGCCGTCGTCCACGGCCTGCGCCACTCCGACTGACCCCCGTTCCGGCGGGGTCCTGTCCAGAAAGCCGCGGCGCGGGGCCTTGACGAATCGCGTCCGGGCCATGCCCTATAGGGATGCGGCCCGAATCGCAGTCCGGGCCGAAATCGCCCCCAGGGCCGGATCGTAACCGGGTCAGGAACCCGCAACCGGGAGGACGACATGGGCGCCTACGCGGCCGCGTACGAACGCAGCATCGCCGATCCGACCCGGTTCTGGGGCCTGGCGGCTCGGGACGTGCGCTGGCTCGTCCCGCCGGACCGGGTGCTGGACGACGGAGCGCCGCCGTTCTACCGCTGGTTCACCGGCGGGGAGCTGAACACCTGCGACAACGCGCTGGACCGGCATGTCGAGGAGGGTCGCGGCGACCAGCCGGCGCTGATCTACGACAGCCCCGTCACCGAGACCGTGCGGACCTACACCTACGGCGAGCTGACCGATCTCGTCGCGCGGTTCGCCGGGGCGCTGCGCGCCCAGGGCGTCGACCGCGGCGACCGGGTGGTCATCTACCTGCCGATGGTGCCCGAGGCGGTCGTGGCGATGCTGGCGTGCGCGCGGCTCGGCGCGGTGCACTCGGTCGTCTTCGGCGGGTTCGCGGCGCGCGAGCTGGCCGTCCGCATCGACGACGCCCGGCCCAAGGCGGTCGTGTCGGCGTCCTGCGGCGTCGAGGCGGGCCGGATCGTCCCCTACAAGCCGCTGCTCGACCAGGCCCTGGAGCTGGCCAAGCACAAGGTCGACCGGTGCGTGATCCGCCAGCGCGAGCAGCTGCACGCGGACCTCGTCCGGCCGCGCGACGTCGAATGGGACGAGGCGGTCGCGGCCGCCGCGCCCGCCGAGTGCGTGCCCGTCGCCGCCACCGACCCGCTCTACATCCTGTACACGTCCGGGACGACCGGGCGGCCGAAGGGCGTCGTCCGCGACAACGGCGGGCACGCGGTCGCGCTGCGCTGGTCGATGGAGAACGTGTTCGGCGTGGGGCCGGGCGACGTGTTCTGGGCCGCGTCCGACGTGGGATGGGTCGTCGGGCACTCCTACATCGTGTACGCGCCGCTGCTCACCGGCTGCACGACCGTCCTGTACGAGGGCAAGCCCGTGGGGACGCCCGACGCGGGCGCGTTCTGGCGCGTCGCGGCGCAGCACCGGGTCAAGGCGCTGTTCACCGCGCCGACCGCGATCCGCGCCGTCAAGAAGGAGGACCCGGAGGGCGCGCTGCTCGCCGGCCACGACCTGTCGGCGCTGGACACGCTGTTCCTCGCCGGGGAGCGCCTCGACCCCGACACCTACCGGTGGGCGTCGCGCGTCCTGGACCGCCCGGTCATCGACCACTGGTGGCAGACCGAGACCGGCTGGCCCATCGTGGCGAACCTGCGCGGGCTGGAGCCCATGGCGGTCAAAGCCGGGTCCCCGTCGGTGCCGGTCCCCGGGTACGACGTCCGGATCCTCGCCCCCGACGGTTCGCCCGCCCCGCCGGGGGCGGACGGCGACATCGCGATCCGGCTGCCGCTGCCGCCCGGCACGCTGCCCACGCTGTGGCAGGACGACGAGCGGTTCGTCGAGTCGTACCTGACCCGCTTCCCCGGGCACTACCTGACCGGCGACGGCGGGCACATCGACGAGGACGGCTACGTGTGGGTGATGGGCCGCACCGACGACGTGATCAACGTGGCGGGGCACCGGCTGTCCACCGGGACGATGGAGGAGGTCATCGCGTCCCACCCGGCCGTCGCCGAATGCGCGGTCATCGGCGTCCAGGACTCCCTGAAGGGGCAGGTCCCGCGCGGGCTGGTGGTGCTCAAGAGCGGCGTCCTGGCCGAGCCGGAGGAGCTGTGCCCGGAACTGGTCCAGATGGTGCGCGACCAGGTCGGTCCCGTCGCCTCCCTCAAGGAGGTCACCGTCGTCCCGGGGCTGCCGAAGACCCGCTCGGGCAAGATCCTGCGGGGCGTGATGCGGGGCATCGCCGACGGGCAGGAGGTCACCGTCCCGTCCACGATCGAGGACCCCGGCGTTCTGGACACGCTGCGTCCCGTGCTGCGGAAGCCGACGTAGGGCGATCCGCCGTGGCCCGCTAGGAGCGGGTCCGCTTGGGCCAGCACGCCGCCACCAGGAAGACGCCGACCGCGGCGAGCACGAGCTGGAAGATCGTCTCCCAGAGGCTCCAGCCGCCTTCCGTCAGGCCGAACAGCTGGGCCAGGCCCGTCCCGGCGAACGCCGCGACGATGCCGGCCGCGATGGTGAGCCAGACCGGCATGCTCTCCCTGCCGGGCGCGACCAGCCGGCCCAGCACCCCGACGGCCGCGCCGAGGACGGCGGCCGCGGCGAGCCCGCCGATGGTCATGTGCGTTCCCCGGTCACGGCGGTCCCCTACCCGTGTCGTGGTCGGCGACACCGGCACGGCGCCGCGCGGGAGGCCGGCGCGGGGTCAGCGGACGAGGAGCGTGCGGCGGCCCGGGGCGATCAGCTCGCCGATGACGGGCGCACCGGGGATCTCACCGGCGATCAGCAGGCCGCCGGAGGTCTGCGCGTCGGCCAGCAGCAGCCGCTCCTCCTCGGCGATCCGGCGGAAGTCGGAGTGCGGGGACACCCACGACAGGTTGCGCCGCGTTCCGCCGGGGACGAAGCCGTCCCGCACCGCGGCCCGCGCGCCGTCCAGATACGGGACGGCGGAGGCGTTCACGACGGCCGTGACGCCGCTCGCCCGCGCCATCTTGTAGAGGTGGCCGAGCAGCCCGAACCCGGTGACGTCGGTCGCGCCGGTGACACCGCGTTCCAGTGCGGCCAGCCCCGCGTCCGCGTTGAGCGCCGTCATCGTCTCGACCGCGTGCGGGAACACCTCCCCGGTCGCCTTGTGGCGGGCGTTGAGCACCCCGATGCCGAGCGGCTTGGTCAGCGACAGCGGGACGCCGGGGCGCGCGCCGTCCAGGCGCAGCAGCCGGTCCGGGTCGGCGACGCCGGTCACGGCGAGGCCGTACTTGGGCTCGGGGTCGTCGACGCTGTGCCCGCCGGCGATCGGGCAGCCCGCGAGCGCCGCGACGTCCCGGCCGCCGCGCATCACCTCGCGGGCCAGTTCGGCGGGCAGCGCGTCGCGGGGCCAGCCGAGCAGGTTGAGGGCCATCAGCGGCTCGCCGCCGATCGCGTAGACGTCCGAGAGGGCGTTGGCGGCGGCGATGCGCCCCCAGTCGTAGGCGTCGTCGACGACGGGGGTGGAGAAGTCGGCGGTGGACACCACCGCCCGGCCGCCCTTGATCCGCAGCACGGCCGCGTCGTCGCCGTCGGGACCGCCCAGCAGGAGCGCCTCGCCCCCGCCGGTGAGGCCGGTCACCACCCGTTCCAGCTCCGCCGCGGGGATCTTGGACGCGCAGCCGCCGCCGTGCGCGTACTGCGTGAGGCGGGCGACGGGGGCGAGGGGGGTCACCGGAAGATTTAACACACAACTAACCCAAATGATCAAGAAACGGACAGTACGGGGGCGGTCACCGAGGGCCGAGATCGCGCCCCGACCAGCCCGGAAATCCCGGAAACACTTGTCCGAACGATGTTCGGCATGGTGCGATTCGAGTCTGCAAGTCATCACTTACTAAGGGGCGACATGGGGATCCAGGAAGAACCGGCCGAGCGGAGCTCGTCGATTGGTCGGCGGCGGGCGGGGGCTGGAGGACGGGAGACCGAACTCGGCAAGGCCCTTGCGGGACAGACGATCTGCACCAGCCTCGCCGGCACCGCCGAGCGGCACGGCGACCTGCCGGCCTACTCCGACCGCGGTGACGGCGGCTGGAGGACGCTGACATGGGCCGAGACCCGCACCCGGGCACTGGAGACGGCGGCGGGCTTCGCCGCCCTGGGCCTCGAGCCGGGCGACGTGGTCGCGCTGATGATGCCGAACCGGTCCGAGCACATCCTGGCCGACCTCGGCGCCGTCCACGCGGGCGGAACGCCCACCACCGTGTACGCCACGCTCGCACCCGACCAGGTCGCCTTCGTCGCCGGGCACTGCGCGGCCAAGTACGCCGTCCTCAACGGCAAGGACCAGCTCGACCGCTGGCAGCCCGTCCTCGACCAGCTTCCCCACCTCCGCAAGATCATCGTGGTGGAGGCGGACGACTGCCCGGCCGGCGACCGGTACCTCACCTGGGACGCCTTCACCGAGCTCGGCCGCAAGGAACTCGCCGCCGACCCCGGCGCCATCGACCGCCGCTGGCAGGCGGTCAAGCCCGGCGACACCGTCACCCTCCTGTACACCTCCGGCACCACGGGCGACCCCAAGGGCGTCCTGATCACGCACTCGATGGTGCTGCACGAGGCCGCGATGGTGAAGCGCAGCTCGGTCCTGCCCGACCACCCGTCCGGCGTCTCCTACCTGCCGTTCGCCCACATCGCCGACCGCGTGCTCAGCTACTACCTGCCGGTCCGGCTCGCCTCCCACATCCACTTCTGCCCGGACCCGGCCCAGCTCACCGGCGTCCTCGGCGAGGTGCGCCCGCACTCCTTCTTCGGCGTCCCCCGCGTCTGGGAGAAGATCATGGCCGGCATCCAGGCCGTCCTGTCCGCCGAGCAGGACGAGGCGAAGAAGCAGGCCGTCGCCGCCGCCCTCGACGCCGGCCGCGCCTACGTGACCGCGCAGGAGTTCGGCAACACGCTCACCCCCGAGGTCACCGAGGCCTTCGAGAAGGCGAACGCGGCGGTCCTCACCCCCATGCGCGCCATGCTGGGCCTGGACCGCGTCCTCCAGGCGTCCAGCGCCGCCGCTCCGCTGCCCGTCGAGGTCGCCCGCTTCTTCGCCGGCCTCGGCCTGAAGATCTTCGACGCCTACGGGATGACGGAGACCACCGGCGCCATCACCGCCAACCTGGCGGACTCCTTCAAGCTCGGCACCGTCGGCCGCCCCTTCGAGGGCGTCGAGCTGAAACTCGCCGACGACGGCGAGATCATGGTCCGCGGCGCCACCTGCACCCCCGGCTACCTGCACCGCCCGGACGCGACCGCCGAACTCATCGACTCCGGCGGCTGGGTCCGCACCGGCGACGTCGGCCGCCTGGACGCCGACGGCTTCCTCACCGTCGTCGACCGCAAGAAGGAGCTCATCATCACCGCCGGCGGCGAGAACATCGCCCCGTCCCTGATCGAGAACCACCTCAAGGAGCACCCGCTCATCGGCCAGGCCCTCGCCTTCGGCGACCGCCGCCCCTACGTCGTCGCCCTCATCACCCTCGACGGCGAGGTCGCCCCCGTCTGGGCGGCCGCCCACGGCATCGACACCACCGACCTCGCCGCCCTGGCCGACAACCCCCTCGTCCTCGACGAGGTCGCCAAGGCCGTCGAGGACGCCAACGCCCGCCTGGCCCGCGTCCAGCAGGTCAAGAAGTGGCGCCTGCTCCCCGCCGAATGGACCGCCGAGAGCGAGGAGCTCACCCCGACGCTCAAGCTCAAGCGCCGGGTCGTCCACACCAAGTACTCCGCGTCCATCGACGACCTCTACACCGGCTAAGATCACCGGCGGAGGCGTGTGAGCGCCTGGTGGCCTCCCCGGCCTTCAAAGCCGATGGTCCCGAGGATCTCGGGACGGCGGGTTCGATTCCCGTACGCCTCCGCCGCGGACCGCCTAACCCCCGCAGAC
>NZ_SMKK01000323.1 GCF_004348425.1 Actinomadura sp. 7K507 | reverse complement strand
GTTCTGGTTCCTGCTGGTGCTGATGGACACCTCGCTGCGCCAGGCGCTCAGCGCCGGGTACATCTCCGACAGCATCCTGGAGTCCTCGGACATCGGGCCGCTCCGCTTCGCGGTGGTGGGCCTGCTGCTCATGTTGATCATGATTTACCGGCCGCAAGGCGTGCTCGGCAGCCGGAGGGAGATGTTGCTCCGTGACCGATGAGCAGAAGGACGGGCTCGGCGCCGACGGCGATGGCGTCGAGCTGGGCGACAGCGAGATCGTCGAGGCCCGGCGGCTGGCAGAGGAGGCGGTGGAGGAGACGGTCCTGGCGGACGAGTCCCCTCTGGCGCACCTGACCGGCGAGCCGGGGATGGCCAAGCCGGACCCGATCCTGGTCGCCGACGGGCTGAGCCGCTCGTTCGGCGGGCTGAAGGCGGTCGACGTCGGCCACCTGGAGGTCCAGCGGGGGACGATCACGTCGCTGATCGGCCCGAACGGCGCGGGCAAGACGACGCTGTTCAACGTGCTGACCGGGTTCGACCGTGCCGACGGCGGCACCTGGTCGTTCGACGGCCGTCCCGTGGCCGGGCTCTCCGGCCACCGGATGGCCAGGCGCGGGATGGTGCGGACGTTCCAGCTGACCAAGGCGCTGACCCGGCTGACCGTGCTGGACAACATGAAGCTGGCGGCGGTCGGCCAGCGTGGCGAGAACTTCTTCAACGCGCTGGTGCCGGCGCTCTGGCGTTCGCAGGACGCGGAGCTGGAGAAGCGGGCCGAGGAGCTGCTGGAGAGGTTCAAGCTGGCGAAGATGCGCGACTCGTTCGCCGGTGAGCTGTCGGGCGGCCAGCGCAAGCTGCTGGAGATGGCGCGTGCGCTGATGGTGGGCCCGTCGATGGTGATGCTGGACGAGCCGATGGCCGGGGTGAACCCGGTGCTGACGCAGTCGCTGCTCGGGCATGTCCGGGCGCTCCGCGACGAGGGCATGACCGTGCTGTTCGTGGAACACGACATGGACGTCGTGATGGGGATCAGCGACTGGGTCGTCTGCATGGCCCAGGGGCGGGTCATCGCCGAGGGCACGCCGGACCAGATCCGTTCCAACCGGACGGTCATCGACGCTTACCTTGGGACGCAGTACGACGAGCCTGGGGCGGAGGAGTAGAGGATGACCGAGAAGGACGCGCAGGCGCCCGAGGAGGCGCCGGAGCCGCTGCTGGTGGCGGACAAGGTGGTGTCGGGCTACATCCCCGACATCAACATCCTCAACGGCTGCGACCTCACTCTCGCGGAGGGCGAGGTCGTGGCGGTGATCGGGCCCAACGGGGCGGGCAAGTCGACGCTCGTCAAGACGATGTTCGGGCTGATCCCGGTGCGTTCGGGAGAGATCCGGCTGAAGGGCTCGTCCATCACGAACCTCACCGCGCACCAGCTGGTGTCGCGGGGCGTCGGGTACGTGCCGCAGACGCAGAACGTGTTCCCCTCGCTCAGCGTCGAGGAGAACCTGGAGATGGGGCTGTACCTGCGGCCGAAGCGGTGGAGCGAGCGCTTCAAGTTCGTCTGCGAGATGTTCCCGCTGCTGGGGGAGCGGCGTAAGCAGAAGGCGGGGGCGCTGTCGGGCGGCGAGCGCCAGATGGTCGCGATGGGCCGCGCGCTGATGATGGACCCGTCGGTGCTGATGCTCGACGAGCCGACCGCGGGGCTGTCCCCCAAGTTCCAGGACGAGGTCTTCCAGCAGGTGAAGCAGATCAACGCCAGCGGTGTGTCGATCGTGATGGTGGAGCAGAACGCCCGCCACTGCCTGCAGATCTCCGACCGGGGATACGTGCTGGACCAGGGCCGCAACGCCTACACGGGCACCGGCGACGAGCTGCTGCACGACCCGAAGGTCATCGAGCTGTACCTCGGCACCCTCGCCCGGGTCGACTGACCCGGCCGTCCTGGGCCGGCGCTGGACCGGCCCAGGACACGAGGGAAGCCCAGGACACCCGCGAACCGGAACACGCAGGAACCGGAACAGCAGGAACGAAGAGAGCGAAGAAGGGCCCCGGCCGCTGGCGGATTCAAGGGGTCCTCGCAACAAGATCACGCAGGCGCTCGGCTGGAGTTTTCCAGCCGAGCGTTTTGCGTGGTCGGCTGTTGAGTTGCTGGGCGACGTGTTCGAGGCAGCCCTGGTCCCAGGTCAGCGAGCCGCGCAGGTGCTCGGGCAGGGTCTGGACCAGTGGCACCAGCACGTCGCGGACCTCCTCGGCGGTGTGGCCGCCGGGCAGGTGCCCGAGCATGACGTAGCGGGTGGAGCGCTCGACCAGGGCCACGATCGCGCTCTGGCTCCGGGGGCCGACGACGAGGTCGCCTTCCCAGTGGCCGGGAACCGCCCGGTCGGCGGCCTGGGCGGGACGCTCGGAGATCATCACCATCTCGTCGGTGAAACGGCTCGTGCGCCGCTGCGGGCTGCGGTGCGGCTTGCGGCGCGCGCAGTGGACCGTCTTGGGCGAGCTTGGCGTCCTCGGGGCGCGACCGGCTCCTCGCCCACGCCCGCCGGGCCCGACGCGGCCGGTAGACGCCATTGACCGCACGGGCCTCGATCTCGCGCTTGACGGTGGACGCCGACCGCCCCAGCACCCGTCCGATCACGCGCAGCGACCGGCCCTCACGGTGCATGCCGGCGATCACCTCCCGCTCTTCCAGCGTGAGGAACCGAGGGTGCAGCCCGGCATCGACCGCCGTCAGCGACGACGCAGAGGCGACGGTACCGGTCATACCCGCTGTGCAGTCGACCTTGCGGCCACCTGGGGTGCAGGCGCGCGTTGCCGATCTTCCGGATACCGCGGTCCCAGTCCCGGGCAGTGCGTTCGTTGACCCCGACCTGTGCCGCGGCGGCGCGAAGCCGGTCGTACTCCGCCCGGCCCGGATGCCCGCTCGTGCCCGACTTCCCCCGACCACCGACACCGGCCTTCCGCGCCCACCCGTACACCGTCGCACGGTTCGCCCCGACCGCCCGAGCAGCCCCCGAGACACCGCCGTTCTCCCGGCCCAGCGCCTCGAAGAAGCCTGCCTTCAGGCCCTCAAAATCCATGATCCCCGCAACTCCCTGAAGATCAGGGTGTTGCGGGGATCATTAGAACCCGCGACCGTCCGGGGCCCTTCTGTCGATCTCGGCTGCCGGGATCAGGTCAGAGGCTTGCTCTGGACCGTGTCGATGATCTCGAACTTGCCCTTGTCGTTGTACTCGTAGATCTCGATCTCCGTGGCGCCGGGCTCACCGGGCTCGGTGAAGTCGAGCGGGCCGCTGGCGCCGTCGTAGTCGATGTCCTTGCCCTGCTTGATCAGGTCACGGCACTGGGTGAAGGAGGTGCACTTCTCGCCGCCCTTGGTGACCTCGTTCATCTTGGTCTTGAAGACCGCGGGGTCGTCGGTCTTGGCGGTCTCGGCCGCCAGGGCCATGGTCATGACGCAGTCGTAGACCTGGGGCGCGTACTGGAAGACCTCCAGCTTGGGGTCGAAGGCCTTCAGGCCGTCGGTGAACTTCTTGTTGTCCACCGAGGCGGGGCCGGTGCCCTTGAAGCCCTCGATGACCGACGGGTCGTTCTTGGAGAAGCGCTCGGCCATCTCCTCGTCCTTCATGCCGTCGGCGCTGTAGAACTGGTTCGCCTTGAAGCCCGCCTCGATGAGCTTGGTGCCGAGCTGCGCGCCCTCCTGGAAGGAGACCATGACGACGGCGTCGGGCTTGGCGTCCCGGACCTTGGTGACGGTGGCGTTGAAGTTGGTGGTGTTCGGCTCGTACGCCTCCATGACCGGCACGGTGGCGCCGACCTTCTCCAGGGACGCCTTGGTCGCCTCGGCCAGGCCCTTGCCGTAGTCGTCGCCGCGGTAGGTGACCGCGACGGTGGCGTGGCCGTCACCGGTGATGGTGTCGGCGAGGATCGGCCCCTGGAGCACGTCGCTGGGCGCGGTGCGGAAGTAGAAGCCGTCGTCCTTGTAGTCGGTGAACGTCGGCGCCGTGTTGGAGCCCGAGCACTGCACCTTCTGCGCGCTCTTCACCTTGTCGAGGATGGCGAGGGACATGCCGGAGGCCGCCGCGCCGACGACCCCGTCGACGTTCTGGCCGAGCAGCCGGTCGACCGACGCGTTGGCGATCTCGGCCTTGCCTCCCTCGTCCGAACCGACCGCCTCGGGCATCGGCTTGCCGAGGACGCCGCCGGCCTTGTTGATCTCGGAGATCGCGAACTTGGTCGCCGAGATCTGGGGCGGGCCGAGGTGGGCCAGCTCGCCGCTCTCCGGGAAGACGTAGCCGAGCTTGAGCACCCCATCCTTGCTGCCTGCGCCGGCGTTGGTCTCCTCGCCGTCGCCGCCGTCGCCGCCGCCGCAGGCCGCGAGGGCGAGCGCGGTCACCGCGGTGAGTGCCAGGGTGCGGAACCTTCTGCCGCCTTGCATGGGCGTCTCCAGATGTCCGTGGACTGCCTCTTTGCGTCCGTTTGTCAGTGCGGCAGAGGCTACTTGACCTGGAGGTTCGGGAGGAGGCGGAGGTGGGGGTTGCGGCCGAGTCGTGATCTGTTGTGACCGTTTTGTGAAATATCGCGTGCGGCGCCGGTCACGCGGTGAAAAAAGTGGCCCGGGATCACCTTTGGGGCCGTCCGAGCCCTGTCCGGGCGCGTACGTTGTCTACTCGGTGATCCCGGGCCGTTTCGATCCACGCTACAGACCCGGGGGCGGGCATCGCAAAGGAAAGTGCGGATCAAGCTCCGGGAGCGTCCCGCAGCATGCAGGTGAGGCGGGCGGTGCAGACCCGGCGCCCGCCGTCGTCGGTGATCACGATGTCGTAGGTGGCGAGGGTGCGGCCGCCGTGCGTGCGGGTCGCCACGCCGGTGACGTACCCGTCCGTCGCCGACCGGTGGTGGGTGGCGTTGATCTCGATGCCGACGGCGATGCGGCCGGGGCCGGCGTGCAGCGCGGCGCCGGTCGACCCGATCGACTCGGCCAGCACGCAGGACGCGCCGCCGTGCAGGAGCCCGTACGGCTGGGTGTTGCCCTTGACGGGCATGCGTGCCACGACGCGTTCGGGTGTGGCCTCAAGGCACTCGATGCCCATGGCCCTGCCCAGGTCGCCGTGCGCGTCCGGCCCGAAGCCGGAAGGGGCCGCGGCGGACTCCGCCCCGGGGTTGTCAGTCACTTACGCCTCCACGAAACTGTCGTACGCGCAGACTAGAGTCCTGGTGTGGCGACGACAGCAGCGACCCCTGACAAGCGTGACCGGCTTCTCCTGCTCGACGGGCATTCTCTGGCCTACCGGGCGTTCTTCGCCTTGCCCGTGGAGAACTTCTCCACGACCGACGGGCAGCCGACCAACGCCGTGTACGGCTTCACCTCCATGCTCATCAACGTCCTGCGGGACGAGGAGCCCACCCATATCGCGGTGGCGTTCGACCGCTCCGAGCCGACCTTCCGGCACGAGCAGTACGTCGAGTACAAGGCCGGCCGGCAGAAGACGCCGGACGAGTTCCGCAGCCAGATCAGCCTGATCCACGAGGTGCTGGACGCGCTGCGCATCCCGCGGCTGTCGGTCGCGGGCTTCGAGGCGGACGACATCATCGCCACACTGTCGGTCCAGGCCACGGCCGCCGGGCTGGAGACCCTGATCGTCACCGGCGACCGGGACGCCTTCCAGCTCGTCGACGGCGACGTCACGATCCTGTACCCCGTCCGCGGAGTGTCGGAGCTGTCCCGGATGGACCCCGGCGCCGTCGAGGCCAAGTACGGCGTCCCGCCCGAGCGGTACCGGGAACTGGCCGCGCTGGTGGGGGAGACCAGCGACAACCTGCCCGGCGTGCCCGGGGTCGGCCCGAAGACCGCCGCCAAGTGGCTCACCAAGTACGGCGACCTCGACACGCTCGTGAACCGGGTGGAGGAGATCAAGGGCAAGGCCGGCGACAGCCTGCGCGAGCACCTCGCCCAGGTGCTGCGCAACCACCAGATCAACAAGCTCGACACCGAGGTCGGGCTGGAGCTGACGCCGCCGCAGCTCACCATGGGCCAGTGGGACCGCGAGGAGATCCACACCCTGTTCGACTCGCTCCAGTTCCGGGTGCTGCGCGAGCGGCTGTACGCGACCCTGTCGGCGGCCGAGCCCGAGGCCGACGAGGGCTTCGACGTCGACGTGGACGCGCTGGAGCCCGGCGCGCTCGGCGCCTGGCTGGAGGCCAACGCCGGCGACCGGCTGGGCATCGCCCTCACCGGCTCCTGGGGCCGCGGGACGGGCGAGATCACCGCGCTGGCGCTGGCGTCCAAGAAGGGGCCGGCGGTGCACCTCGATCCGGCCGAGATGATCGAGGACGACGAGCGCGCCCTGGCCGCCTACCTCGCCGACCCCGCGCGTCCCAAGGCGATCCACGAGGCCAAGGGGCCGATGCTGGCGCTCGCGGCGCGCGGCATGACGCTGAACGGCCTCACCAGCGACACCGCGCTCGCCGCCTACCTGGCGCTGCCGGGGCAGCGGACGTTCGACCTGGCCGACCTCGCCCTGCGCTACCTGCACCGCGAGCTGCGCAGCGAGACCGAGGACTCGGGGCAGCTCACCCTCGACGGCTCCGGCGAGGAGGAGGCGGCGCAGGCCCTCGCGGTCCGCGCGCGCGCCGTCACCGAGCTGGCCGACGTCCTCGACAAGGACCTCGACAAGCGCGGCGCGACGCGGCTGCTGCGCGAGGTGGAACTCCCGCTCGTGGGCGTCCTCGCCGGCATGGAGCGCGCGGGCATCGCGGTCGACACCGACCACCTCGCGGGCCTGTCCGCGTCCCTCGGCGGCCAGGTGAAGGAGCAGGAGCAGCTGGCCCACTCCGCCGTCGGCCGCGAGTTCAACCTCGGGTCGCCCAAGCAGGTGCAGCAGGTGCTGTTCGACGAGCTGAACCTGCCCAAGACCAAGCGCACCAAGACCGGCTACACCACCGACTCCGAGGCCCTGACGAACCTCGCCGAGAAGGACCCGCACCCCGTCCTGGACCACATCCTGCGCTGGCGGGAGGTCGCCAAGCTCAAGAGCATCGTCGACTCCCTCATCCCGATGGCCGACGACGCCGGCCGCATCCACACCACGTTCAACCAGATGATCGCCGCGACCGGCCGGCTGTCGTCCACCGACCCGAACCTGCAGAACATCCCGATCCGCACCGCCGAGGGCCGCCAGATCCGCGAGGCGTTCGTCGTCGGCGAGGGCTTCGACACCCTCCTCACGGCCGACTACTCCCAGATCGAGCTGCGGATCATGGCGCACCTCTCGGAGGACGACGCCCTCCTGGAGGCGTTCGGCTCTGGCACCGACTTCCACACCGTCACCGCGTCCCGCGTGTTCGGCCTGCCGCCCGAGCAGATCGACTCCGAGCTGCGCGCCCGCATCAAGGCCATGAACTACGGCCTTGCCTACGGCCTGTCCGCCTACGGCCTCTCCCAGCAGCTCCGCATCTCCCCGGACGAGGCGCGCGGCCTCATGGAGGAGTACTTCGAGCAGTTCGGCGGCGTCCGCGACTACCTGCGCGACATTGTCGCCAAGGCCCGCCAGGAGGGCTACACCGAAACGATCATGGGCCGCCGCCGCTACCTGCCCGACCTCAACTCCGACAACCGGCAGCGCCGCGAGATGGCCGAGCGCATGGCCCTCAACGCCCCCATCCAGGGATCGGCCGCCGACATCATCAAGGTCGCCGGCCTCAACGTCGACCGCGCCCTGCGCGCCGCTGGCCTGACGTCACGGATCCTCCTGCAGGTCCACGACGAACTCGTCTTCGAGGTGGCCCCCGGCGAACTCGACGACCTCAAGACCCTGGTCAGCACCGAAATGGCCGGCGCCTACGCCCTCCGCGCCCCCTTGAGCGTCTCCATGGGCACAGGCCAGACCTGGCAGGAAGCAGCGCACTAGCTTCTTTGTAGTTCCCTTGGCGTCGGGCCTTGGAGGCCCTCCTTCGGCGGGAACTACGGTGCGATCGCTGCATCGCTTCGACTCGCCCTGGGGGCTCGCTGCGCGATCAGGTTTCTTGCTTCGCTCGAAACCTGCCTTCGGTCGCGATCGCGGTGGTTTTGGTTGTTGCGGGGTTGGGGCGACGGCTGGGGTCGGCGGAGTGGTGGGTTCTGCGGTGCGGTCGCTTCAGTTCGCCTTGGGGGCTTGCTGCGCGATCGGGTTTCTTGCTTCGCTTGGAGCTGCGTTTGGTCGTGGTCGCGGTGGTTTTGGTTGTTGCGGCTCGGCCTGTGGCTCGCTGCGCGATCGGGTTTCTTGCTTCCCTCGGGGCCTGCGTTTGGTCGTGGTCGCGGTGGTTGTTGTGGGTTTGCGGTGGTTGTTGTGGGGCGTCCGCGGGATGTTCGCTCTTTGGGCATTGCGGCCGGGTGTGCTGGTTCCTGGTCCTGGTGCACTCGTGGGACGGGTGGCTGAAGCCACGGT
>NZ_SMKK01000322.1 GCF_004348425.1 Actinomadura sp. 7K507 | reverse complement strand
CTCGCGGGCCGAGCGGATCAGGAGTGAGCGGTCCAGGCGCCCGCCCCAGTGGCCCGACAGCAGTTCGGCGCCCTTGGGGTCGAGGGCCAGGCCGCCGAGGACGGCCACGTCCGGCGGCGGGGGTCCGTGCCGCACGTCGGCGTCCATCGGCTGCACGCGGCCGCGCGCCACGGCGAGGATGCGGTCGACCTCGGCGATCGAGCCGCGGAAGTCGCGCGGGTCGGCAAGCACGAGGACCCCGACGGGCGGGCCGCCGCGCATCTCGGCCGTCAGCGCGGCGACGCGTTCGCGCAGGTGGGCGACCTGCTCCAGGGTGGCGCGGGTGAGCAGGACGACCATGTCCGCCTCGTGCATCAGCTCGATCAGCGGTGTGCCGGCGCCGAGCCGGCCGCAGTCGGCGATCACGTCGACGGGGTCGAGGCCGGCGAACGCCCGGCCGAGCGGCCCCCACAGCCACGTCATCGCCTGCGCCTGCTCGGCGTTGGTGGTCCCGACGAGGACGTCGAGGCCGCCGACGAGCCGCTGGCAGTGCTCGGCGACCTGGTCGGGCCGCAGGCCGCGGCGGGCGGTGGCGGCGAGGCTGAGCAGTCCGCGGGACGGGTTGAGCATCCCGCCGTCCCCCGCGTCGCCGGCGTCCGGGGCGGCGGGCAGCCGGTACACGAGGTCGCCGCCGGCCTGGTCGCACTCCGCGACCAGCACGGGACGCGGCCACACCGCACCGAGGGCGACGGCCGCGGTCGTGACGCCCGGCGCCCCCTTGTCGGCCGCGAGCGCGATGAGTGCCACTGTCAGTTACCGCCCGCGCCCGGAGCCGGAGGCCCGCTCTGGCCCGGGGTGCCGCCGCCCGGAACCGGCACGGTGCCGTCGGGCGTATCGGTGGCGCCGGGTTCCTCGCCGCCTTCCGGGTTCTGGTTTCCACCGGAGGGCGGCGCCTGGCCGCCGGGTGGGGCGGCGACCTTCGTCCCTTCCGGGATCAGCGCGAGCGCGATCGCCCCGGCGGAGGCCGCCTGCGTCACCTGCGGCGCGTCCGCCGGAAGTACGGCGACGTCGACGCTGGTCTGGTCGGACTGCAGCCGCGTCCCGCCGAGGTCGCCCCCGCCGCCCCCGCCGCTCACGCCGATCACGATGGCGTCCTGGGCCAGGACGGTCCCGGGACGCGGCCCGCCGTTCTGCGTACCGCCGACCGCGTAGAGGGAGACGTGCTTGCCGATCTCGACGCCGCCGGAGGGGAACTGGCCCGGTTTGAGCGCGAGCCCGACGACGAGGCGGCCCTTGGCCGGGCCGTCCGACGGGCTGATCATGGAGTTGGTCAGCAGCGCGCCCTCGACCAGCGGGACCGCGGCGTAATAGCGGGTCACCTTCGCGCGCTCCGACCAGTCGATGAACTGGATTCCGGTGTCGCCGACCTGGACCTCTTCGAGGGCGCTCGCCGGGATCTTCTGCCCGGCGGCGACCGGCTGCGCGATCCGGACCGCCGACACCCGCTCGCCGCTCGCCATCACGAGGTAGGCGCTGGCGAGGGCGCCGCCGAGGATGAGCAGCACCGCGAGCGCCGCGAGCGCCGGTTTCCGCTCCCGCTGGGAGGTGGGAATGCGCTGCCCGCCGGAGGTGCCGAGCCCCGAACGGCCGAGCCCCGCCGTACCGCCGGACGGGGCCGTCCCACCGCCCCCGGACGATCCCGTTCCGCCTCCGGCGAAGGTCGACTGGTTGGACTTCATCGCGCTGCCCACGCGCTCCTTCCCGCCCTCCCGTGGCTCCCGCCTCGCGGGAGCCGTGCATCACCGAGCGATCCATGCTTGCGGGGGCGGCAAGGTCACGTCAATGGATTCGGTGAATGCAAGGCGTTCCATATCCGGGCATACCGCGATGACCTGCTAATTCGACGATCACATCGTTACTTACCACCAGTCACATCTGTCACTGACCCGCGTCCCCGGCGGCTCCGGGCAGCGCGCCGCGGGCCCCGGGGATCACGGTTTCAGGCCGGTGAGGCGGGCCAGGAGGGTCATGCTGTGGTCGAAGTAGGCGGCCCGGTCGTCGATCACCACGTTGTTGAATTGCCCGAACAATTCGAAGCTGACCGTGCCGTACATACCGGCCCATGCCGTGAGGCCGCGGGCGATCACGTCGTCGGGGACGTTCATGGAGACGGCGGCGCGGACGCGGGCGAGGTCCTCGGCGATCGAGGGCGGTGGCGCCGGGGCGGTCCCACCCGTGTCGACGGCGCCCGGCTCGCTCTCGCCCGCCTCGATCTCGCCGGCTTCGTACGCCTCGGTGAGGATCCGTGCGAGGACGGCCGTGTCCCGCGTGGCGGCCGTGACGGTGTCGTCCGGCGCTTTGTAGCCGGGGACGGGTGACCCGTACAGCAGCGCGTACTCGTGCGGGTGCGCCAGCGCCCACTCCCGGACGGCCCTGCACACGGCGAGCCAGCGTCCGGCGAAATCGCCCTCGGGCGCCTGGGCGTCCGCCTTCTCCACGGCCTCGCCGACGGCGTTGTAGCCGTCGATGATCAGCGCGGTGAGCAGGTCGTCGCGGCTCGGGAAGTACCGGTAGATCGCCGAGGAGACCATGCCCATCTCGCGGGCGACCGCGCGCAGCGACAGTCCTGTCGCCCCCTCGGTGGCCAGGTGGCGTCTCGCCGTTTCCGTGATCTCGCGGATCAGCTCCGCCCGGACCCGTTCCCGTGCCGTACGACCTGCGCTCATGCCCCCACCGTAGCAGAGCGTCGCACCGATTAGAGAGCACTGCTCTTGACAACGCCGCTCTCCAGAGAGAGCATTGCTCTCGAAATAGAGCACTGAGCAAGAACGACGGAGAGCGGAGAGAACCATGGGGAAGCATGTGATCGTCGGGGCCGGGCAGGTCGGGGTTCACCTCGCCGAGCGGCTCACCGGGCGCGGGCACGACGTCGCCGTCGTGACGCGGTCCGGGTCGGGACCGGACGGGGTCGAGCGGATCGCCGCCGACGTCGCCGACCGGGGCCGGCTCACCGAGATCGCCAAGGGCGCCGACGCGCTCTACAACTGCGTCAACCCGCGCTACCACCGCTGGGCGCGGGACTGGCCGCCGATGGCCGCGTCCTTCCTCGGCGCGGCCGAGGACACCGGCGCCGCCCTGGTCACGCTGAGCTGCCTGTACGGATACGGGCCCGTGGACGGGCCGATGACCGAGGACCTGCCGCTCGCCGCGACCGGCACCAAGGGCCGGGTGCGGGCGGGGATGTGGCGGGACGCCCTGGCCGCGCACCGGGCGGGCCGCGTGCGGGTCACCGAGCTGCGCGGGTCCGACTACTACGGCCCGCGGAGCAGCGACCAGGCGTACATCGGCGAGGTCCGGTTCGTGAAGCCGCTGCTGGCGGGCAAGCGCGTCTTCTACATGAGCGACCCGTCCGTCCCGCACGCCTGGACGTACCTGCCGGACGTCGCGGAGGCCCTCGCCATCGCCGGGACGGACGAGCGGGCACTGGGCCGGGCCTGGCACGTCCCGACCGCTCCCGCCGTGTCCACGCTGCACGTCGCCGAGCGGCTGTGCGAGATCGCCGGGGCGCCGGCGCCGCGCGTCCACGAGCTGCCGCGCCCCGTCTTCAACGCGCTCGGGCTCGTCTCGCCGATGCTGAAGGAACTGCGGGAGACCAGGTACCAGTTCGACAAGCCGTACATCCTGGACTCCTCGGCGTTCGAGTCCACCTTCGGGATGCGTCCGACACCGATGGACGACGCCCTCGAGACCATCGTGGCCGCCTACCGGAACTCCGAGCGGGCGGGTAACTAAGCTGAGCGCGATCCAGCGGACATCGGAGGGTTCTGGTGCGGATCTCGTTCACGGCTTTGACCGTCGGGGGACCACGCGATGTCGTCATGGACGCCGATTCCGAGGCCACCGTGGACGGGGTCGCGCAGTCGCTGGCCGCCCTGCTCGGCGAACGGGCGGTGCCCGGCGAGCGGGCGACGTTCGCCGAAGCCACGCCGTCCGTCCCCGCTCCCCGCTACTCGAAGGACGCCCTGCACTCCATGGGCGGGCACTCCAGAGGCGGGCATTCCAGAGGTGGGCCGGGTCCGCGGCGGGCCCTGTGGATGGACGGGCGGATGCTCGATCCGCAGGCCCTCGCCGTCAAGGAGCTCCGGGACGGCGCCGTCGTCGCGGTCGAGCAGCGCGGGGCCGCCGCCACCGTCCTCACCGAGCCGACCGGGCTGGTCGAGGTGCGGGTCGTCGGCGGCCCGGCGGCGGGGTCGGTGCACCGGCTCGGCCTCGGGGCCGCCACCATCGGCTCCGGGCTCGACGTGGACGTGGAGCTGGACGACCCGTCCATGCCCGCCCGGTCGCTGCGGCTCACGGTGGCGCGGGAGTCGGTCCAGGTGGAGGCCTCGGCGCTGACGATGGAGGGGTCCGTCACGCTGGACGGGACGCCGCTGACCGCGAAGACGACGTGGCCGCCCGGCGCGCTGCTGGCCGTGGGGTCGAGCGTTCTGGCGCTCGCGCCGAGCACCGCCCCGGACACCCACCTGGAGCCGCTGCCCGAGGGCGGCCTGGCGTTCAACCGGCCGCCCCGGCTGGCCCCCGCGCGGCGGGACCGGCGGCTGGAGGTTCCGAAGCGCCCAGAGCGCAATCCGCGCGAGCGGCTCCGGCTGTTCGGGGCGCTGCTGTTCGCGGCGTTCGGGCTCGTCATGGCTTTCGTGCTCCGGCAGTGGTACTGGGCGCTGTTCGCGCTGGCCTGGCCGGTCATGACGGTCGGCGAATGGGTCGGCGACCGGTTGCACGGGCGAAAGTCGTACAAGAGGGCCCTGAAGGAGTACCACCGCAAGGCCGGGAAGTTCGACGGCGAGGTCGAGCGGCTGCGGCGCGAGGACGAGGCGGAACGGCGCGCGTTCCATCCCGACCCCGCCGAGGTGCTGCTGACCGCGACCGGCCCGCGGCGGCGGCTGTGGGAGCGCCGCCACGACGACCCCGACGTCCTGCACCTGCGGGTCGGCCTGGCCGACCTGCCCGCCCGCATCGAGTTCACCGGCGACGACGGCACTGAGCGGCGTGGGGGTGCTTCCCCCCTCGGAGGAGACGGCCTGCCGGTTCCGGAGGCGCGCCAGGTCCCGGTGGCGCTGCCGCTCGCGGAACTGGGCGTCGTCGGGCTGACCGGCCCGCGTTCCGCGTCCCGCGCGCTGGCCCGCTGGATGGTCGCCCAGGCCGCCACCCTGCACAGCCCCCGCGACCTTTCGATCGTCGTCCTGTCCGCCGAACGGGGGGCCGGGAGCGAGTGGAACTGGGTGCGGTGGCTGCCGCACTGCGTGCCGCGCGAGGGCGAGGACTGCGTCGCCCTCGTCGGCACCGACCCCGAGTCGGCCGCGCACCGCGTCACCGAACTGGCGATCCAGGTCACGGAACGGCGCCGTGCCGCGCAGGCGGAGCCGGCGTTCCCCGGTCAGGGCGGGAGGCCCGCCGGCGCCTTCCCGTACAACGTCCTGATCGTGCTGGACGGCGCCCGCGCGCTGCGCCGCATGCCCGGGATGCCGATGCTCCTGTCGCGAGGCGCCGAATACGGGCTCTACGCCATCTGCATCGACGACGAGGAACGCCTGCTTCCCGAAGAGTGCCGGGCCGTGGCCGCGTGGGACCCGCGGCACACGTCGGTGGTCCGGCTTCAGGGCCACGGGCTGGAAGCCCTCGGCCC
Source organism: Actinomadura sp. 7K507 (assembly GCF_004348425.1). Lineage (GTDB taxonomy): Bacteria > Actinomycetota > Actinomycetes > Streptosporangiales > Streptosporangiaceae > Spirillospora. The sequence continues at coordinate 2,750 of NZ_SMKK01000322.1, read as the reverse complement.
CGTCCTCGCCGACCAGGTCTCAGCGACCTGGACGGACCGGGTGGCGCGCGCGCTGGCCCCCGTCCGGGACGTGTCACGCGAGGACGCCGAAGACTCCATCCCGTCCGAGGTCCGGCTTCTGGACGTCTTCGACATGCCCGACCCCACGGCCGAGGACATCCTCCAGATGTGGGCGCGCACGGGCGGCCGGACCACACGCGTCCCCGTGGGCGTCGGTCCAGGCGGGCAAGGGCCCGGCGACCCGTACGAGATCGACCTGCGCGCGGACGGGCCGCACGGCCTCATCGCGGGAACCACCGGCGCGGGCAAGTCCGAGCTGCTCCAGACGCTCATCGCCTCCCTGGCCGTCGCCAACCGGCCCGACGAGATGACGTTCGTCCTCATCGACTACAAGGGCGGCGCCGCGTTCAAGGACTGCGCCCGCCTCCCCCACACCGTCGGCATGGTCACCGACCTCGACGGCCACGCGACGGAACGCGCGCTGGAGTCCCTCGCCGCCGAGCTCCGCCGCCGCGAGGAGGTCCTCCTCGACGCGGGCGCCAAGGACATCGACGACTACAACGACCTCCGCGTCACCGATCCGACCCTGCCCACGGTGGCGCGGCTCGTCCTCGTCATCGACGAGTTCGCCGCCATGGTCACCGAACTGCCCGACTTCGTCACCGGCCTCGTCGACATCGGGCGCCGCGGCCGCTCCCTCGGCGTCCACCTCGTCCTCGCCACGCAGCGTCCCGCCGGGGTCGTGACGGCCGACATCCGCGCCAACACCAACCTGCGGATCGCGCTGCGCGTCACCGACCCCGACGAGTCCACCGACGTCCTCGACTCGCCCGAGGCCGCGCAGATCTCCAAGTCCACGCCCGGACGCTGCTACGTCCGGTCCGGCATGTCGGCGCCGCAGCCCGTCCAGTCCGCGCGGATCGGCGGGCGGCGCCCCGGAACCGGCGCCGGCCACCACGGCCCGACCGTCCTGCCGCTCCCCTGGCAGGGCCTCGGCCACCCGCTGCCCGAGCCCGGCGGAGCCGCTCACGACAACACGGGCCACGACAACACGGGCCACGACAACGCGGGCCACGGCATCACGGGCGGCGACGCGACCCTGACCACCGACCTCGGCGTCCTCGTCCAGGCGATCGACGAGGCGGCGCGCCGCGCGGGCATCGCCCGCCTGCCGTCCCCGTGGCTGAGCCCGCTTCCCGAACGGATCACGCTCCCGTCCCGGACGGCCGCCGGCGGCTCCGTCGTGGACGTCCCCCCGATCCCGTTCGGCGTCACCGACCTGCCCGCCGTCCAGTCCCGCGAGGACCTCACCCTCGACCTCGCCTCCGGCGGCCACCTGTACATCGCCGGATCCGCGCAGTCCGGCCGGTCCACCGCGCTGCGCACCATCGCCGGGTCCCTTGCCGGTGCCTGCTCCCCCTACGACGCCCACCTGTACGCCATCGACTGCGGCGCGAACGCCCTGCTCCCCCTCATCTCGCTCCCGCACTGCGGCGCCGTCGTCACCCGCGACCAGCTCGACCGCTGCGAACGGCTCGTCACCGCGCTCGCCGCGGAGGTCGCCCGCCGCCAGCAGCTCCTCGCCGAGGCCGGCTTCGCGTCCCTCGCCGAACAGCGCGCCGCCGTCGCCGCGACCGACCGCCTCCCCTGGATGGTGCTGCTCCTCGACCGCTGGGAGGGCTTCCTCGGCGCGTTCGAGCACTACGACTACGGCCGCCTAGTCGACCAGGTCATCCGCCTCCTGCGCGAGGGCGCCGCCGTCGGCCTGCGCGCCGCCTTCACCGGCGACCGCTCCGGCCTCGGCGGCCAGATCTCCACCGTCTTCGACCGCCGCCTCATCCTCCGCATGGCCGACCCCAACGACTACGGCTACGGCGGCCTCCAGGACAAGCAGGTCCCCGCCGAGATGCCGCCCGGCCGGGCCCTCGAACCCACCGTCCCGGGCATGGCCCCGCGCGAATCCCAGATCGGCCTCCTCGGGGACGACCCGTCCGGCACCGCCCAGGTCGCCGCCCTCCAGGAGATCGCCCGCACCTGCGTGTCCCGCTACGGCCGCCTGCCGCGCAGGCAGCGCCCCCTGCACGTGGACGAACTGCCCGTCCGCGTCACCTACCGCGAGGCCATGTCACTCGACCCCGAGTTCCTCGCCCCGTCCGCCCTGTGGGCCCTCGTCGGCGTCGGCGGCGACACCCTCGCCCCCGTCGGCGTCGACCTCCTGAACGAGGGCCCCGGCTTCACCGTCGCGGGCCCGCCCCGCTCCGGCCGCTCCACGACCCTCCGCACGATCGTGCACTCGCTCCTCGATCCCGCCGTCGGCGGCGGCCTCGTCCCCGTCGTCCTCGTCACGCCCCGCCGCTCCCCGCTGCGCCCGCTCTCCGGCCACCCGGGCGTCCTCGGCGTCCTCACCTCCGACTCCGACGCCGGCGACCTCGCCACCGCCATCGGCGACGAGCACCGCTACGCCGTGGTCGTCGACGACGCCGAGCTCCTCGACGAGACCGACCTGGACGACGCGCTCCGCGACGTCCTGCGCACCGCCCGCGACGGCGAGCACGCCGTCGTCATCGGCGGCACCACCGCCGACCTCGGCCGCGGCTACCGCGGCTTCCTGTCCGACACCCGCCGCTCCCGCTCCGGCGTGCTGCTGTCCATCGACTCCCCCGACGACGGCGACCTGTTCGGCCTCCGCCTCCCCCGCAACGCCCCCGTGGGCGGCCCCACCGGCCGCGGCCTCTTCGTCGCCACCGGCC
>NZ_SMKK01000321.1 GCF_004348425.1 Actinomadura sp. 7K507 | reverse complement strand
GGCGCCCACTACTGCCTCGGCGCACCCCTGGCCCGCCTCGAAACCCGCATCGCCCTGCAAGAGCTGTTCCGCCGCTATCCCGACCTGCGCCTGACCGTGCCGGCCGACCAGCTCACCCAGGTCCCCTCCCTGTTCACCAACTGCCCCCGCGAACTCCCCATCACCCTTTCTTGATCACGACCTCACCCACCTGAGCGAAATGACCACTTCCTCCCTGCATCCACCCGCCGCGCCCGGCTCAGACGACCGGCAACTACTCGCGGCCTACATGCTGGCCAGCAGTTGCGACGGCCGATGGCTCATCGGCCGAACCGACAGCGGCGCCGCCCGCGCCCGGAGCACCGCGCGGGCGGTGCTGCCCGGCGGACGTGTGCGAGACAGCGAGTCACCCGCCGGCTCGCTGGCCCGCACCACCACCGAACAGCTCGGCATATCGCTGCCCCCACGGCGGCTGATCGCCGCGGCCTGGGCGGAAGCCGCTCCATGCCTCGGCGAGACGGCGCTGATCTTCGCTGGCCCGCTGGTCATCCCCGAACTCCTGCCGCAGCCGCCCGACGCCTCCACCCCACCCGAACTGATCTGGCAGTTGAGTGACCCCACCCAGGCACTCGCGGACCTACCGACCGCGCTCGCCGACGCGGTACTCGGTGCCGGCTTCGCACCCCCCATCGGCTACAGCGAAGCCCGCACCCTCTACGACCAGCCAATCGGGACGATCCAGCCGGCCTACGCCAGGGGCAGCGTCCTCGACACGCCCTCACCGTGCTGCACCGGACACACCGCACGACTCACCCGCAACGACCTCGAAGACATCACCGACGACGCAACGACCGGTGTTCACCGCAAATGCAGCGGCTGCCGGAGCCCCTACCTGCTCTACCTGCTGGGAACCAGACAGCAGCCGCAGGGTGTCCGCTGGCAGCCACGATGACCACGACCGAAAGCCAGCCCCGAACGGCTAATGCCCGCGCGGACACGTATCGCCGCCTGCTGCACGGCGATCGCGACCCGGAAAATCATCGGCGTCCAGGAGGAGCTCCGGGACCTGAACCCTCACCGGTCCCGCCCCGCGCACAGACCCCGATCCGGTCCGTGCCCCCGACACCTTCCCCGGGTCATCGGCACGGCGCCGAACCTGGCCTGCGGCAGAACGCCCGGCACGGCCCCGACGGGCTGATGATTGGGCCGGAGCGGCTCGAACACCTGCAGGCGGTACCCACCCAAGGACCAGACGACCGGCCCGCACGCCGCGTCGTCTGGCACGGCGCAGCGGCCCGGCTCTGCCCTTGGGGGGCCGAGGGGGCCAGCCCAGAGCCGCCGCGCCGTGACCCCACGCCCGGCACCAGGGGCGGCCTCATCACCGCCGATGGCCCCACCGCCGTGGAACAGGGCCCATTCCATGCGCTGCTGGAACTCGCCGCCCGGTTCACCCGGGCCTTCCCCGAACTGGCGCGAGTTCGGTTCGAGCAGCACCTTGGCCTCATGCAGGACGGGCAATGGGGACAGTTCGCCGACGCCATCGACACCGTGGGCTCCGTCCTGAGCGCCCTGCCCGCCGCCCCGGGCACCGCCCGGACCACCTCGCCGGGCCCCCGCTCGGACGCCCCGCCACCTGGACCCGGCGGCGATCGATGAGCCAGGTCCGGCCGGATCAGTACCGGCGGCTCCTGCGCGTGCTGGCGGCGCTGAACATCGCCCTGGTGCGCCACGAACCCCGGGGCCGTGACCTGCCCCCCGAGGAATGGCCGTATGTGACCCAGCCGGCGATGGCGGTGCGCGGGTTGCTGGAGGAGGCGCTGGTCTCAGTCGCCCGCCTGGTCGGCGACCCGGACCTGGCCTGCCCGCCGCTCCCCCGGCATGTGGTGTTGCCGCGGGTAGCGCGGTCCGCGTCCGCGCTGATCGCCGCCGCCGCCCGTTCCGGGTCGCTGTCGGACTGGACCTGCGAGCCGACCACCGGCGATCTGTACGGCAACCGGGGCCGCGCCCACCAGGTGCTGCGGACCGGCGCCTCCCTCTACAGGGCCGAACACACCAGATCGCAGCGGCCGAACCTGACCGCCTCCCAGACCCGCCTGGCCATCGCTCACCTGGACGGCCTCGGACAAGCCATCGACGCGCTCGTTGCAGCCGCAGCCCGGTGGAGCGGCCTGCAGCGTCAGGCCGAACTCCTGGCCGAGGTCAGGAGCGAGCCCATGGCAGACATGCCCCGCCCCCCGGGGCTCACCGATCTTCCGGATGACCAGCTTCGATCGCTTCAAAGGTGGGACCCATGGCGACCGCGTCACCGAACAGGCTGAGCACAAAGTCCGCAAAGGACATCCAGGCGGCGACTTGGCAGGTCCACAACATCGCACGCCGTGAGGAGCGGGAGTGGCCGCAACTGCTGCTCGCGGCGGCGCTGGCTCGTGATGGCGAGCATCTGGTGATCAATCATCTCGCGGAGATGGCGGCAGGGGCGGCGATCGCCGTGGCGCACGAGTCCGGGCAAGACCCCAGGGACGCGGTCCGGTGGGTTGCGTCGCGGATGGAGCCGCTGAACTCCGGCATAGCCCCGTTCCCCGGCTTGGCATGGAAGCGCGCGATCGACGTGGTGCTCCATCTGCTCGGTGATCAGCTCCGCGTCCCGGGACGCGGTTCCATCACCGCCGTGGACCTGGCCGGCGCGCTCCTGCTGCTGCAGGCCCTCGGCGTCATGGCCGCCGCCGGCTGGCGCAAGGACCCCCAGCGCATGCGCAACATGCTGGCACACCGTGGACACGAAGCCTGCCCCCGAAACAGCGCAGAGGCCACGCACGGAACAAGAAGGCAAAGCACCGAAAGGGAAAACGATGAACCGCCAGCCAAGGTGCATTGGCGCCAACCGGGCGCGGCCGGCGCAAGAGCAGCCGCTCGCCCGACCCGGACATCGCGGTGTGCGCCGAGATCGCTGTGGTCGGCGACGAGCACACCGTCCGCAACTCCGCCGACCCGCACGGAGCCGTGCTCACGCTCGACTTGGGCGCGCTGAAGCGCCTGATGGACGCCATTCCCCAACCGGCGCCTAAACCACCCCGTACCGGGCCCGGCTCGCTCTCACAGCCGCAGTGACGTGAGCGCTGCTGGCTGAGCACGAGGCGGCGAAACACCAATCCCTGCACATCTCTTCTCCCGAGGAACCATGATCCCTCCCTCACCCCCTCCTCGAATGGTCGCCGGAACCGCGGTCACCACCTGCCTGGCGGCCAGCGGGTCTGGCGATCGGCCCCGTCCGCGCCGGAACCGCCGCCCCGCAACCTCCGGCAGGAGGTCTTCATGAGTAAGGCGCTCGGGGGCAGTGGTCGGCCTGGTGCTGATCGGTGGGCGCACCAGCCCGTGGCCGTTGCCGCCATCGAGGCGGCGCTGGGCGCGGGCGGCCGCGCTACCGGCGAGTCGGCGTGTGGGAGCGGTAAGTCACGGATCGCGGCGCAGGCAGCGGCCCGGCTGGCGCCCGAGGGGCGGGTGCTGGTGACGGTGCCGACGCTGGAGCTGGTCGCGCAGATGCTGGCGACCTTCGCCGAACACGGCCGCCCTTTGGGCCGCGTGGTGGCGGTGTGCTCGGACGCCGAGGTGCTCTCGGCCGGTGAGGTGGAACTGGGCGGGGCGAAGGTGACGACCGACGCCGCGCGGCTGGCCGAGCTCACCAGGGTCCGTGGCCGTGTGACGGTGCTGTGCACCTATCAAAGCCTGGGCGTGCTGGCCGGCGCGCACGCTGAGCACCGGATGCCGAGCTGGGACCTGGTGGTGGTCGATGAAGCGCACCGCACCGCGGGCCGGGCCGGGCGGTCCTGGTCGCTGATCCACGACGACGTCGTCATCCCGGCCGCCCGGCGGCTCTACCTGACCGCCACTCCCAAGATCCTCGGGGCCGGCGGGGACGACACGGTCGTGTCCATGGACGACGAGAAGGTCTACGGGCCGGTGGTGTTCCGCTTCACCACCGCGCAGGGCATCGACCGCGGGCTGCTGGCCGATTACGAACTTGTGGTCGTGGTGGTCACCGACGAGCAGGTCCGTGCGCTGGCCACCGACGACGACCGTCTGCTGCGGGCCGGGACCACCACGATCAGCCCGCGGGCGCTGGCCACCCAGATCGCGGTCCTGCGCGCCGCCCGCGAGTACCGCATCCGCGCCGCCATCACCTTCCACAACCGGATCGCCGACGCCCGCGCGTGGGCGGACGCGCTGCCACACGCCTGGAAACTGATGCCCGCCGGGCAGCGGCCGGCAGCGGTGTCGGCGCTGCACGTCCACGGCGGCCAGGCCATCGGCGAGCGCCGCCGGGCCCTGGGCAGCCTGCGCGGCGCGCACCACAACGACGACGCTGGTGATCTGGTCCGGGTGGTGTGCAACGCGCGGGTGCTGACCGAGGGCGTGGACGCCCCCGCGGTCGACGCGGTGGCGTTCATCGACCCCCGCGACAGCATGATCGACATCGTGCAGGGCATCGGGCGGGCGCTGCGCACCGGCGGCCGCACCGACAAGACCGCCCGCGTCATCGTCCCGGTCCTGCTCGGGCCCGAGGAAGACCCGCAATCAGCGCTGGACGGGTCAGCCTACGCCCAGGTGTGGCGAGTGATCCGGGCACTGCGCGCCGTCGATGACCGGCTGGCCATCCAGCTCGACACCGCCCGGCAAAAGCTCGGCCAAAACCGCTCCACCTCCGCCGACGACCAAACCGACAACGACCAGGCCTACGAGCACGCCGGCGAGCACGCGGATGACGGCGACCAGGAAGATCCGCTGGAGCTGTGGGACTGGCTGAAAGTCAGCGGTGTGCCCGCCCCCGAAGCGTTCGCCCGTGCCATCCAGGTCCGCGCCGTCCGGGGCGCCTCACCCTCGTGGCTGGAGTTCTACGGACTGGCCAAGGCCTACCACCAAGCCCACGGGAACCTTGACCTCACCGTCGAGTACCGAGCCCCCGACGGCACCCAGCTGGGGCAATGGGTCCGTAACCAGCGCCGTCACCGCGCCAAGCTCGACCCGCGGCAGGTCGAGCTCCTGGAGGAGATCGGGCTGCAGTGGGACAGCCCGCTGGACCGCGCGTGGCAGGACGCCATCGCCGCCGCCCGCGCCTGGGCCCACGACCACGACGGCCAGCTCCACGGCATTCCCAACACCTGGACCTTCAACGGTGTCCAGCTCAGCCGCTGGCTGGTCGCCCGCCGCCGCGACCACCGCGACGGGAAACTCCCCGCCGAACGCAAAGCCGCCCTGGACGCGATCGACCCGACCTGGCTCCACACCAGCGACGACATCTGGGACGTGCACTACCAGGCCGCCCGAGCCTTCTACCACGCGCACGAGCATCTGCATCCCGACCCCGACTACCGCGGCCCCGACGGGCTGGACCTACCGGACTGGCTGGACAAACAACGCCGGCGAGCACGAACTCGGCCACAGCACCGCGGCCATCTCACCCCCGACCAGAAACGCCTCCTCGACGAGATCGGCATGCCATGGACGGTGATCGAGGCCGAATGGCAGAAAGGGCTGGCTGCGGCCCGCGCCTACACCCAAACACACGGCGATCTCCACGCCCGAACCACCTTCGTCACCGACGACGGCTTCCCGCTCGGCCGATGGCTGTACGGCCGCCGCAAACAAGCAATCAACAACACCCTGGACCCGCAACGGCTCAAGGCACTGGAGGCACTAGACCCCACCTGGCAGACGGCACTCAGCCTTCAAAGCCGCTGGGACATCAATTACCAAGCCGCCCGCCGCTACGCCGAAAAGCACGGCCACCTGCCCCGCAGCAGAGGCGCCGCCCGTGACCCAGCCCCACAAGGGCACGACTTCCGGCGCTGGCTCACCCAGCAACGCCAAAACGCGCGCAGAGGCCACCTCACCCCCGAACGCCACGCCGCACTCGACGCGCTCGACCCGAACTGGCGCGGCACAACAAAGACCACCAACACAAGCACGGAAAGCAGACACAACAGAAAAGGAGAAAATGATCATCTTCGGTGAAGATGACAGCAGCGGGCCTGCTCGGGCGGTTCCCATCCAAGGCCAGTTCGTCTGCGAAGGCGGCCTCGCCGCGCTTTCCGTGCCGGTTCCCCCTGGGTGGGTTTCGGGCGGCTGGGGCAGCGCCCCAACCTGTCCCCCGATGCTTGCGTTGCTGGGTCTTCGTGCTGGAACGGACGTCGGATGAGCGGGCACGGCAGCCAACCCGGGAACGGGACCAGTCACACGGCTCGTGGCGAGGCTGGCTACGGGAGCGGCCGGATCGGCAATCGGGTCGAGGGCGCGGGCTGGATCGGCACCGTCGTGCAGGTCGGCGCGGTGCACGGCGACGTACGCCTGCACTCCCCTGCACCCGCAGCGCCGCAGCCACCGATGATGCTGCCCGCACCACCGGTACGACTACGTGACCGCCACCACGAGCGCGCCCGACTGAACATCGCGGCGGCCCGTCACCTGTCGCCCGGCCAGCCCACCGGCTGGCTAAGTAGTCAGCCCGGTGACCGGCCCCTCGGTCCCGAGGTCCGTGGTGACCGGGACGGGCCGGGCAGCGGCGCCTTGCGGCCGGATCTGCTGGTGATCAGCGGGCCGGGCGGAGCCGGGACCACCGCGCTGGCCCTGCACCTGGCACACCGGGCGGTCCGCGCCAGCGCCGCACCGGGCGGAGCCTTGTGGGCCGACCTCAGCGCCCATCATCCTGACCCCGGAAGTGATCCGGTCGCGGGCGCCGTGGCGGGCTGGTTACGAGCGTTGCACGCCGACCGAGTCCCTGAGCACGGGGAGGAAGCTACTGCGCTGCTGCGGTCGCTGACCGCCGACCGTCCGGTTGTTGCGGTCGTGGAGCAGGCCACCACGGCCGGGCAAGTGCGGGCGCTGCTACCCGCTGCCGGGCTGGTCGTGGTCACCAGCCGCCACCAGCTGCTGGACCTTGCCGCCGTTGACGGCGCGTGCCGGGTAGCCGTGGGACCGCTACCCGCGCCCGACGCCGCAGCACTGGCCGCCGACATCATCGGCGACCGCGCCACCAGTGATCCCGACGGCGTCCGCGCGCTGGTGAACGCCTGCGGTGCTCTTCCCGCAGCCCTGGTCGCCGCCGCGGCCTACGTCGCCGCCCGGCCCCACCGCCCCATCACCGACCTGGCCGTCCGGCTGACCCGCACCACGCGCTCGGCCCAGCCCGCTCTGAGCGCGGCACGCCTGAGCGAGGAGGAGACCGTCATCAACAGCACACTGGACGCCATCTACAACGGTCTGGACCCGGCCCTGCAGAACGCCTACCAGTACCTGGCCACACTGCCAGGCCCGGCGTTCTCGGCCGCCGCAGCGGCCGCCGCGCTCCGCACCGACGACCAGGCCACCGACACCACCCTGGCCCGGCTGCACAACGCGCACCTGCTGGAGTACGGACCCGGCCCCGAGCAGTGGCGCATGCCCGCCCCCGTCCGCGTCCACGCCGAACACCTCGCCGAAAGCCTGCCGGAGGAGGACCGCGCCGCCGCGCTGGCCCGCGCGGTCCGTCACTACCTGATGTGGGCAGCCGGCCTCGAAACCGTCATCGGGCACGGCCGCCGCCGCTACGCCCCGGTGTTCGCGTGGGAACCCGGACGGGCACCCGCGGTCGCCGGTGACCAGGAGGCGATCGCCCTGGTGCAGGAGTGGGTACCGACGCTGCTGGCCGCTCAGTCCGCGGCCGCCGCCCACGCAATGCACCATGCGGCCTGGCAGTTCGTCGACGCCTTGTGGGGTTATCTGATCCAGCGGCAGGACTACCCCGCCTGGCGGCGGGTCTGCCAGATCGGCCTGGACAGCGCTCAGCGCATCCAGGATGCCGGCGCCCAGGCCCGCGCCCACATGCTCACCGGAGTGCTGGACCGAAGGCTCGGCCGGCTCGCCGAGGCAAGCGAACACCACACCAAGACCCGCCTGCTGGCACGAAGGGCGGGTGACCTGCTGACCGAGGCGTCCGCAGCCGAGCACCACGGCGCCACCCTGCTGGACCTGGGCCGTCCCCAGCAAGCCCTCACCGTCCTGCACGCCGGCCTCGCCCTCTACCAGACGCTGCCGACGCACCCACGCGGCCAAGCCCTGCTTCAACGTCAGCTCGGCATCGCCCACAGCCGGCTGGGGCACCACATCGACGCCGAAACCCACCTCACCGCAGCCGAAGCGCTCTTCACCGATCTGGACGAGTCCTACCTGCGCTCACGACTGGCCACCAACCGCGCCGAAACCGCCCTCGCCAACGGCCGCTTCACCGACGCCCTCGCCCACCTGGACCGGGCCATGGAGATCCTCCCGAACCGGGCGGTCCCCTACGACGCCTACCTGCACTATCTGGGCGCCGCCATCCCCACCCGCGCCGGCGACCACGACGCCGCCGTCCATGCGTTGAATACCGCCATCGCCTTCAGCGACCAACTCCCCCGCGACCACCCCACCCG
>NZ_SMKK01000320.1 GCF_004348425.1 Actinomadura sp. 7K507 | reverse complement strand
GGGTCGGGGCGGGTGGATCGGCCCGGACGTCCGGACCGGCACGGTCAGAGGAGGTGGTGGCCGGTGCGGCCGGATCACCCGGATGCATCTGGCGCACCGGCCGCCTGTGGCGGCGGCCGGTGGGATCACGTCAGGCCGTACGGCGCTCGCGCGCCGCACCGGCCGTCATGGACGGGGCGCTCGCTCGTCGGTGCCCGGCACCTTCGCGGTACTGACGGCGATGCGGTTCCAGGTGTTGATCGTGAAGATCAGGGCCAGCAGCCGCGCCAACTCGTCCTCCCCGAACAGGCCGGCCGCGCGGGCGTAGACCGCGTCGGGGACGCCGCCCCGCGACACCATGGTGACGGCCTCGGCGAGGTCGAGCGCCGCCTGCTCGCGGTCGGTGAAGAAGCCCGCCGCCTCCCGCCAGACGGCGATCATGAGGAGCCGCTCGTCGCTCTCGCCGGCCTTGCGGGCGTCGGAGGTGTGGATGTGCAGGCAGTAGGCGCACCCGTTGAGCTGCGAGGCGCGGATCTGGACCAGTTCGACCAGGGCGGGGTCCAGACCCTCGCGCGCCGCGGCGTCGAAGCCGATCAGGGCCTTGAACGCCTTGGGGGCGGCCTTGGCGAAGTTGACCCGGGCGACGGTGGCGATGGTGTTCTCATGCGTCATGACCACCACGCTAGGGAGCCAATAGACCTCGTATAAGGTGCACTTTCATGACGAAATCGTGGGTCAATCTGGCAGAACGACTCGGCAGCGACCTGCATCTGGACCTTGCCGGACCGGGCAGCCGCCGCGCCGTCCTCATAGGCGCGCTCCGCGAGGCCGTACGGGACGGGCGCCTGGCCCCGGGCACCCGGCTCCCCTCGTACCGGTCACTCGCCGCCGACCTCGGGCTGGCCCGCAACACCGTCGCCAACGCCTACGCTGAACTGGTCGCCGAGGGGTGGCTGATCGCCCGGCAGGGATCGGGCACCCGCGTCGCGCCCCGCACCGAGCCGGTCCGCCCGCCCCGGGTACCGAAGGCAGCGCCGGCGCGTCCCGCGCCGCCGGCGCACGACCTCAGGCAGGGGCAGCCGGACGCCTCCTCGTTCCCGCGGTCCGCCTGGCTGGCCGCCGCCCGCCGCGCGTTGAACGCCGCACCGAACGAAGCCTTCGGCCCGGGCGACCCGCAAGGGCGCGTGGAACTGCGCCGCGCCCTCACCGAGTACCTGGCCCGTGCGCGCGGCGTCCGGACCGCAGCCGACCGGATCGTCGTATGCTCCGGCTTCGCCCACGCTCTGAGGCTTCTCTTCGGCGGCCGTGTCCTGCACGGCCCGCTGGCCGTGGAGTCGTACGGGCTCGGCTTCCACCGTTCCCTCCTGGCCGCCGCCTCCGTCCGGACCGTCCCGCTCACCCTCGACGCCGACGGCGCCCGCACCGCCGAGTTGGCGGAGCTCAACGGGGTGCGGGCGGCGCTGCTCACCCCGGCGCACCAGTTCCCGACCGGGGGGCCGCTGCACCCCGAGCGGCGCATGACCGCGCTGGACTGGGCGCGCACCCGCGGAGGCGTGATCCTGGAGGACGACTACGACGGCGAATTCCGCTACGACCGCGAACCGGTCGGCGCCGTCCAGGGCCTCGACCCCGACCGGGTCGTCTACATCGGCTCGGTCAGCAAGAGCCTGTCGCCGGCGCTGCGACTGGGCTGGATGGTGCTGCCCGAGCACCTCGTCCCGGCCGTCCTGGCGGCCAAGGGAGAGCGGGAGGCATGGGTCGGCGTGGCCGACCAGCTCACCCTCGCCGACTTCATCGACTCGGGGCACTACGACCGGCACGTTCGCCGCATGCGCCAGCGCTACCGCGCGCGCCGCGACCGGCTCGTCACCGCCCTCACCGCCCGCGCCCCGCACATCGCGCCCACCGGCGTCGCCGCCGGGCTGCACGCGGTCCTGCGCCTGCCGCCGTGGACGGAGCGCTCCGCGGTCAAGGCCGCCACCTGGCAGTCCATCGCCCTTGACGGGCTCGCCGACTTCCGCCACCCCGACGCCACCATGCCCGCCCAGGACGGACTGGTCGTCGGCTACGCCGCCCCTCCAGACCACGGCTACGCGGAGGCCATCGAAGCGCTGTGCCGTATCCTCCCGCCCGACCCCGCAGAGCACTGACCGGCGCACCCCTGCGCGACGCGGCGAACCCGCGTGCAGGCTCCTCCTGCCCGACCAGACGCCACGGGGGTGCTCATCTCGGCGATGGTGCGGCGCTCGTCGTCGACGATGCCGGGAGCCGTCAGGGCCAAGGACGTGCCGGGCTGCCGGGCCGCCGGGCGGGGCCGGACGGCGATCCAGCGCATCGTTCCGCTTCCGACGTCACAGCGGACCTCGAAGCCCAGAATGTTGCGGTAGAAGGGCGGGGGCGACCGGGGGCATCCTCATGTTTGCCGCTGGCGCGAGTTCCTGTCCGTCTGAAGGTGCTTCAAGAACGGGTCACGCGCTTAACCCGCAGAAAAAGGATCACGCGAAGATCAACTATTACACCACTCCGCTGGACGTGACCCCGATCGCGAGCCGAGCCGATCACAACGAGCCCCTCCCCAAGTCGTGGACGAACACCCCTGACTCCATGTTGGCTCGTTGTCTGCTCGGCGGTTCCGAGACGGGGCGGCACCGAACGGCAGCCAGCGGCACGGGGAAGACGCTCGGCCAGCATCTTCTGGAACACGTGCGTGAGCCGTCCGGGAGAGACCGGGTCACCGTTGAGGTTGGTGAACACATGCCCGCTGTCGCGGTACCGGTCCCCGTAGGCCGCGGCCTCCGCACGCTGCCGGCCCCGGTGCCTCCGCAGCGCGGCGATCGTGGTGCGGTCCAGCGCGATGACGCGGGCGCTGTGCGCGGTCTTGGGCGGACACACCTCCAGGCGGCCGTTGCGCCGTTGCAGCTGCTGGCAGATGGTCGCGGTGCCGTGCTCCAGGTCCGCATCCACCCAGCGCAGCCCGGCCGCCTCACCGCGCCGCAGCCCCCGCAGCGCGATCACATGGTAGGCGGCGTACAGCCGATGACCGCGGATGGCATGCAGGAACGCGGCGGTCTGCTCGGCCGTCCACACCGCCACCACCGGACGCTCCCCCGTCCGCTCCCACTGCTCCACCCGGGCGGACGTCCACACCACCGCCCGCGGCCGCCGCGCCGTCGGCATCGCCAGCAATGCCGCCGGATTCTCGGCGATCAGGCCGTCCCGCAGCGCGGTGTTCAGTGCGCTGCGCAAGGTGGCCCGGATCCGATTCAGCGTCGCCTGCTTGAGCGGCCGACCATCCCGCTCATGCTCGTGGACGATCGCGGCGATCATCTCCCGCAGGTGCCGCACCGTCAGCTCGCCCAGCAGCAGCCCGCCCAGCTGCGGGGTCAGGTACCGCCGGACATGATCGGCGTAACCGGTCACCGTTGACGGCGCGCCCTGGTGGTTGTCCAACCACCGCTGCAGCCACGGGGCAACCGTGAGCGGACTCCCGGCCGGGCCGCGCAACCGCACCAACGCCTCCAGCGCGGCCTTGCGGGTCGGGAAACCGCCACAGCGGACACGACGCCGATGACCGTCCGTTCCGGTTCCCAGTTCGAGGAGCAGGTACCAGCTACCGTGGCTGCGCTCGGCCACCAACCGCGGGCACCTGCGGCCTATCGCCCTGCCACTGTCGGGATCCTCGCAGCCGCATCGCCGGTACACACCACCGGCACTCCTCGCTCTTCTCATAAGGGCAGGGTGGGTCTGCAGTGGATGCATCGACCGTCACGGACGGCGACAGACTGGCCCACCGAGCACGACAGCACAGCCTCGGGCTAGGGCGACACGAGCTCCTCCTGGTTTGCCTCCCATCACAGAAGCCGTGGCACCTCAGTACTAACCGTCGTCTCAGGTTCGCTCGGTAGGAAGCAGGCATCAGATCAGCGACGTGACCCGTATGTAGGAGGCCAGTGATGGCAGTCGACGGAGCGCCGTCCGGGGAAGGGCCGGCCGGTCGGTTGGCCGGTCGGTGGGTGCCGTGGTTGGTGATCGGCCTGTGGATGGTGCTGGCGGCGTTCATGGTGCCGCTGAGCGGAAAGTTGAGCTCGGTCACCACCGACAGCGCCGCGGACACCCTGCCGGCCAGTGCCGAGTCCACCAAGGTGGCGGTGCTGGAGGACAGTCTTTCCGGCGGCGACGACAACACGTTCGTCTTCGTGTACCACCGCGCCGGCGGCATGACCGACGCCGACCGCGCGACGGTCGAGCGCCACTACAACACCCTTGCCAAGCGGTACCCGCCGAAGGCGGCGGCCCCGGCCGGCGGCGAGGACGAGGGCCCACCGACGAGATCCTCCACCGACGACAAGGCGATGATGTTCACCCTCCCGGTGAGCACGACCTACGGCGAACCGGAGGCCATCGTCGGCCCGTTGCGTGACGCCGCGAAGGATCGCCCCGCCGGCCTGGAACTCGACGTGACCGGCCCGGGCGCAATCGACGGCGACATGGACGCCGTCTTCGACGGCATCGACCTGCAGGTCCTCCTCACCACCGTCGCCGTCGTCACGCTCCTGCTCATCCTCACCTACCGCAGCCCGGTGTTGTGGTTGATCCCGCTGGTGGTCGTGGGCGCGGCCGCACTGACCGCGATGGCGACCGTCTACCTGCTCGTCAAGGGCTTCGGCATCGTGGTCAACAGCCAGAACTCGGCGCTGCTGACGATCCTGGTATTCGGCGTCGGCACGGACTACGCGCTACTGCTCATCTCCCGGTACCGGGAGACACTGCACCACTACGAGAACGTCCGGGTCGCGATGGTCCACGCGCTACGCAGCGCGGCGCCGGCCATCGCCGCGTCCGCGGCCACCGTGGTCGCCGGCCTGCTCTGCCTGCTCGTCGCGGACCTGAACAGCACCAGCGGGTTGGGCCCGATCGGTGCGGCCGGCATCCTGTGCGCGCTGGTGGCCATGCTGACGCTGTTCCCGGCGGTGCTCGTGGTGCTCGGCAGGCGGATCTTCTGGCCGGCCATCCCGCGGTTCAGCACGGCCGTGGAGGAGAAGCCGGGGCTGTGGGGACGGCTTGGCACCGCCATCAACCGCCGCCGGTGGGTTGCGGCGCTCGGCTCGCTCGGAATCCTCGGCATGCTCGCCATCGGGCTGGCGGGCAACACCGGCACCCTGCGGGAGCAGGACCAGTTCCTGTCCGCGCCGGAGTCGGTCACCGGCTTCACCGTTCTCAGCCAGCACTTCCCAGAGCTCGGCGGCCAGCCGATGACGATCTTGACGCGGCCGGCGCACCAGGAGCGGGTGCTCGACATCGTCAAGGACACTCGCGGTGTGGCCCTGGCCATCCCGGAGGAGACCAGCGGTGGCTGGGCCAGCATCTCCGTGTTCCCGACGGACGCGCCGGAAACCGCCGCAGAGTACGACACGATCAAGCGGGTGCGCACCGCCGTGCACGCGGTGAGCGGGGCGGAGGCGATCGTCGGCGGGCCGAGTGCGGAGAACCTCGACACCGAGGTGACCACAAGCCGCGACGAGAAGCTGGTAATACCGCTGGTGCTCGCCGTCGTCCTGATCATCCTCGGGCTGCTGCTGCGCGCGATCGTGGCCCCGCTGGTCCTGATGGCCACCGTGATCGTCTCATTCGCCGCAGCCTTCGGCGGCAGCGTGTTCGTCTTCGACACGATCCTCGGGTTCAAGGGGATCGACTATTCGGTGCCGCTGCTGGCATTCCTGTTCCTGGTGGCGCTCGGCGTCGACTACAACATCTTCCTGACCAGCCGGGCCCGGGAGGAGACCGTGCGTCTCGGCACCAGAGAGGGCATGCTCAAAGCCCTCTCCGCCACCGGTGGCGTCATCACCTCGGCAGGCGTGGTCCTGGCGGCCACGTTCGCGGTCCTCACCACACTTCCGCTGGTGATGCTGATCGAGGTCGGGTTCCTGGTCGCCTTCGGCGTGCTGCTCGACGCCCTGCTGGTGCGGTCGGTCCTGGTGCCCGCCCTCACCCTGCTGATCGGCCGGCGGATCTGGTGGCCGAGCCGGCTGTCCCGTCCAGCGGCGGAGCTGCCGGACGGTCAACAGTCGCTCGCCGACGACGAGGAGCCCACGCTGCAACGGTGAGCGCGGCGGCACGGACGAGATCCGGGACGGGGACCCAGGCCCGTCCCGGATCTTTTCATGGGCCCGACGGCCGCCCTTCGGTCCCGCGCCGCGCGCCGGGGCCGGGGCCGGGGTCGGCGCACCGTGTCCTGCCCCGACGGTGAGCCGCGCGGGGCCATGCCCGAGGGCCGCCGACCCTTGTCCTGCGCCGCGCCCCCAGGGCGGGTCAGCGCACCGCGGTGTCCTACCCGGCGGTGAGCCGCGCGGTCGGGGCGGGCGGGGCCGCGGCCGGAAGGTCGACACGAAGCAGCGCGCCACCGCGTGCGGAGCGGGCGACGGTGGCCCGGCCGCCGTGGGTGTCGACGACCCGCTGCACGATCGACAGCCCCAAACCGGATCCCGGCAACGCCCGAGCACTGTCGGTACGGTAGAACCGGTCGAACACCCGCGGTACGTCGGCGGCGTCGATACCCGGCCCGGCGTCGTCGACCTCGAGCACCGCCGACGCGCCCTCGGCACGGAGCCGGACCTGGACCGGCCGGTCCGCGGGGGACCACTTGCCGGCGTTGTCGATGAGGTTGAGCACCGCCCGCTGGAGCGCAGCGGGACGCCCGCTCACCCACACGGAGGTTTGGTCGAGCGCGACCTCGATGTCGGGCACGCGGGAACGCGCCCGGGTCGCGGCGGCCACCACCACGTCGGCGAGGTCGAGCAGCTCGGTGCTCTCGTCACTGACGTCACCGCGCGCCAGGTCGGTCAGCTCGGCGGCAAGGGTGCTCAACTCGGCCACCTGGGCGCCGAGATCGTTGAGCAGCCGGGTCCGGCTCTCCGCCGGCAGTGCGCTGTCCAGGGTGCCGCGCCGATCGAGCCGGATCAGCAACTCGACGTTGAGGCGCAGGCTGGTGAGCGGGGTCTTGAGCTCGTGGGCGGCGTCCTCGGCGAGCAGCCGCTGGGCCCGCCGGGAGTCCCGGAGCGCGGCGAGCATGTCGTTGATCGACTGAATCAGCCGCCGGATCTCCCCGCCGCCCTCATCCGGGATGTCGGCGTCGAGATCCCGGGTGTGCGCGACACGTACCGCGGCGGCGGTCAGCCGGTCGATCGGTGCCAGCCCGGTCCGCGCCACGGCCCGCCCGACAAGGGCGCCGCCGACCACGCAGAGCAGCCCGATCAGCAGCATGCCCAACCCGAACCGGGTGATCGGGCTGTCGTCGGCGGCGACGCGGGCCACCTGGACCGCGCCGTCGCCCGCCCGCAGCGTGTAGATGAAGTAGCCGTCGCTGTCGTTCGACTCCATCAGTCCGGCCGACGCGCCCTGCGCCACGCGCCCGGCGTGCTCGCTGACCGGGGGCAGCGCGGGTTGGCCGGCCGGCGTCCGGGTCGAGCCGTCGGGCAGGATGACCCGCACCAGCTGACCGGATCCGGGATACGGCGGTAGCTGGACCTGCGCCAGACCGGCGCGCTCCGCGTTCGTCGCCAGGACGCGGGAGTCGGCGCGTAGCTGGTTCTCGGCGGTGTCCTGCAGCTCCCAGTTCAGTAGCTCGATGCCCACCTGGAAGGCCGCGAACACGCTGACCGCGATGGCCGTCGCCGCGATCACCGTCAGCCTGGTCCGCAGGGACCGCCGGCGCCACCATCGGGTCAGCCGGCGCGGTTCCCGGCCGGCGGGCCTGCTCACGGAGGAGTCTCCCGCAACGTGTATCCCAGGCCGCGCAGCGTGTAGATCAATCGCGGCTCACCCTCGGCCTCCATCTTGCGGCGCAGGTAGCTCACGTATACCTGGAGGTTGTTGGCGGTGGCGCACATGTCGAAGCCCCAGACCGCCTCGAACAGCGCGTCGCGGGTCAAGACCCGGGTCGCGTTGCGCACGAGGACCTCCAGGAGGGAGAACTCGGTCCGGGTCAGGCGCAGCGGCCGCCCGCCACGCCACGCCTCGAACCTGTCGGGATCGAGCCGGACGTCGGCGAACGACAGGACCTGCGACTCCCCGTCGGGCGGCGTGCGCCGGCGCAGCAGGGCCCGCACCCGGGCCAGCAACTCCTCGGTGGCGAACGGCTTGGGCAGGTAGTCGTCGGCGCCCGCGTCCAACCCCGCGACCCGGTCGGAGACCTGGTCACGGGCGGTCAGCATCAGCACCGGCAGATCCCGGCCCGCGGCCCGCAACCGCCGGCAGGTCTCCAACCCGCCGAGGCGGGGCATCATCACGTCGAGGATCAGCAGATCCAGCGTGTCACCACCGGCCCCCCCGACCCCGTCGAGCACGGCGAGACCGTTGGCGACGGTGCTGGTGTCGTAACCCTCGACCTGGAGCACCCGCTCCAGCGACTCACGGATGGCCCTCTCATCATCCGCGATCATGATCCGCACGCCGGCCCGCCCCCTTCCAGTCCATGCTTTTGCCGCTCAGTGTCCCCGATCAACCTGAGAGCAGGATTAGCGCGTAGCTGGGGACCCGCCGCTGCCACTACCGGCGACGGGGGCGGGGGAAGGTGCGGGCGTTGGGTCAC
>NZ_SMKK01000031.1 GCF_004348425.1 Actinomadura sp. 7K507 | reverse complement strand
GGCGGAGGCGCATCAGCCGGCGCGCGGTGTCCAGCAGGTGGCGGTGCAGCTCCCCGTCGTCCAGGTCCTCCAGCCGCGGATCCAGACCGGCCGCCATCAGCCCTCCGCTCAGCATCGCGGCGGCGACGAGCGTCTCGGCGTCGGGATCGGGACCGGCGAGGACACGGTTGATGCGGTCCTCCAGCGCATACAGCACGGGGTCACCGCGGACGAGGCTGCTTACGGCGGGATCGGTCAGGATGATGGCGGCGACGCGGCGGTTCCGCACGACCAGGTCCACCACGCCCGCGAGGGCGATCCCGACCTGCCGGGAACGCCGGGTCTGCGCCTCGGCGTCCTGCGCCACCTCCGCGAGCCGCCCCAGCGCCGGGGCGACCACCGCCCAGACGATCTCCTCCTTGCTGCGGAACCGGTGGTAGACGGCGGCCTTGGTCACGCCCAGCTCGTCCGCGATCATCTGCAGGGACGTCCCGCTCACCCCATGCCGGGAGAACAGGTCCAGGGCCGCTGCGAGCACCCGCTCCGGCGCCGCGCCGCCCCGCTGTCCCTTGCCACCCATCCGACTCCCCGCTCTCACACCACACCGCAGCCTACAAAGACCGGTTCCCGCCGGTCTCGATCCAGCACAGCACTCCCCGCGGACGGGCGACTCTCAAGGGCGCGGGTTGGCAGCGATGCGGTCGAAGATCGTATTGAGGTCCGAGCGGCCGCGTCATCACGTCCACCGCTCTCGGCGCGGCTGAGGGCGGCACGCCGCCCGCTCGCGACTGCGCCGCCCTCATGCCGGGCCGCCTGGTTGCCTCAGCTGGGCTGGCGGCTTTGGTCGCCGAGGGGGACGGGGTTGCAGGGTTCTACCGGGCCGCGCACCTGGTAGAAGGATGTTGCTATTGCCGTCGCCTTGGTGCCGCGTCGCACCTGCACGGAGACCATCCACACCAGCGTGTTCCCCTGCTTGACGTGGTCGGGGTACACAAAGAAGACCGCGCGCTTGTTCTCCTCAGGGTCTTTCGACCCGATGTGGACGGGTACGTTCGCGCTGCTGTTCGCTTTATGGTCGAGATCGCCGCGGGGGAGGACGGAGCATCGCGCGCCGAATGGGATGAGGTCGATTTCCGCCTTTACTCCCAGCGCGGCGAGTTCGCGTTCGACCGCCTCCAGCCGGCGCTCGGTGATCTCGGGCGGGCCGGTGAGTTCGTGCATCGTCACCCTGATCCGGCCGTCCGCGAGGCGCTCGGCCGCGAATGCCTGGTCGCCGCCCGGTTCGCCGCCGCCGAGCGTGCTCAGCGGCACCGTCACGACCGCTGCGGCGCCGACCGTCGCCGCGCCCAGCACGTACCTGCGCCGCCATGTCCTGAAGTGGCGGTCCCGCGTCCGGGTGTTCTCGTTCAGCCGGGCGCGGGCCTCGGCCACCACCTCGGGCGACGGGCCGGGACGGGCGTCGTGGTACTCCCGCAGCGTCTGCATCTCGTTCATGACTCCACGTCTCCTTCGAGTGCCTGGCGCAGCTTCCGCCGCGCCCGGTTGAGCCGGGAACCGACCGTCCCCGCGCGGATGCCGAGGGCCTGCGCGACCTCCTCGTAGCTCAGGTCGGCGTACGCCACGAGCAGCAGGACATCGCGGTCTCCCGCACCTAAGCCCGCCAGCACGGCCGCCAGCCGGGGTTGCATCCGCTGCGCGCTGACCATCTCCGCCACCCGGTCGGCGTGGTCGATCTCGGCGCTCGCGCGTCCGACCGCTCGGTAGGCGCGCGTCTCGGAGCGTCGGTGCCGCCGGACGAGGTTGGTGGCGATGCCGTACAGCCACGCGCGGGCGTGCGGCCGTCCGGCGTCGTACTTGTGCCGCAGCGTGAAGGCGGTCAGGAACGTCTCGGCGGCCACGTCATCGGCCGGAGTTCCCCCGAGGCGGGACGCGACGTAGCGGTGGATCTCCGCGAAGTACCGGTCGAATATCTCCGAGAAGCGTTCAGGATCGTCGCGGGACGCCACGATCACCGCGGCGTCACTGTCTTCCACGGGCACCGCGGGCGGTGCCGCGGACGAGGGGATGGCGGTCATGCATCGGCACCTTCCATATCGCTTCCCTGATGCCCGTTATTGCCCGCCCGCCCGATCCGTCTTCACGAAGCGGGCGAATGACTCCAGCCGGTACGCCCGGTTCTACGCGGGGCGGTCGCGGTAGGCGGTGGCGAGTGCGGTGAAGGCGGCCTTGGGTTCCCAGGGCATGGTGCTGTCGGTGTCGCCTTCGAGGACCTTGACTATGCCGAAGCTGGCCATGTCGAAGTCCTCGTCCGGGCTGCTGCGGTGCGGCAGGTCGTAGCGTGCGAAGGTGTTGGCGAACACGCAGTCGACGCCCTCGGCGGTGAACAGGTCCATCAGTTCGAGCAGGTAGGCGGCCTGTTCCTGCTCGTCGCGGACGTATTCACCGGTCAACCGGGCGGGCAGGCCCGTCCGCTCCCATTCGACGATGGACTCGCCGCGGGCGCCCAGATCGGCCGCGCCCCGGTGGGTGGTGCAGCCGAACTCGGTGACGGCGACCGGCTTGCCCAGGGCGCGCCCTTGCGCGACCAGTGCGCGGATTCCGTCCCGGAAACGGTCGGCGACCTCGGCCGAACGGTAGCCGCCGTCGGTGGCGACGACGTCGAACGGCGCCCAGTCGACGCCCTCGAACGGCAGGGACGCGTAGCCGATCGTCCCGTGGAACCGTTCGCGGACTTCGGCGACGGCCTCGCCGAGGAACGCGTTGACGCGATCGGGCAGGCGCGGCAGCTCCTGGCGCAGCCGTCCAGGGTCGGCCAGCAGGGCGAGGCGCTCGTCCAAGGTGTCGCCCGGCAGGAAGCCCGGGTTGAACAAGCTCACCTCGGATCCGGTGAGGAACACCACCTCGGCCCCTCGACGCCGCAGCCGCTCGGCGCGCTCGGCGCAGTCGATCAGCAGGCGGAGCAGTTCCTCCCGGGAGAGGCCGCAGGTGAAGGGAGAGATCCAGGGCCGCAACCCGGCGTCCCAGGCCGACCGGGCGGCGAGTTCCAGCCGGTCCGGGTCGCCGCCGGTGACCCGGACCGCCGTGCAGTGCAACTCGTCGCGGATGACCCGCATCTCCCGTCGCACCAGTTCGGGGGCGAAGTGCTCGCGGGTGGTGTGGCCACCGTTGACGAACCCGGTGTCGTAGGTAATGCCGAAAGCTCGCATCTCGCGCCCGTCCCTGCGTCGAAGGATTCTTAAGGTACGGACCGTACTCTATTTCTGGTTGAAGGTGCGCTTGGCCCAGAGGTAGGACAGGACGGCGATGCCGGTGCACCAGGCGGTGGCGACGGCGGCGCTGTTGCCGATGGGGGTACCGAGGAGGAGGCCGCGGACGGTCTCCATGATCGGGGTGAAGGGCTGGTACTCGGCGAACCAGCGCAGGACGGTGGGCATCGAGTCGGTGGGGACGAAGCCGCTGCCGAGGAAGGGCAGCAGGATCAGGGGCATCGGTGCGTTGCTCGCGGACTCGGGGGTCGGGGCCTTCAGGCCGAGGGCGACGGCGAGCCAGGTGATGGCCACCACGAACAGGGTGAGCAGGCCGGCGGCGGCCAGCCATTCGACGGCGGTGGCGTTGGGACGGAAACCGATCGCGAGCGCTATGCCGATGAGGACGGCCATGCCGAGGAACTGCTGGATCACGCTGCCGACGACGTGGCCGGTGAAGATCGACGCCCGGGAGATCCGCATGGTGCGGAAGCGGGCGACGATGCCCTCGGTCATGTCGGTCGCGACCATGACGGCGGTTCCGGTCGCGGCCGTGGCCGCCGCCATGAGCAGGATGCCGGGGACGACATAGTCGACGTAGGCGTCGCGGCCACCGCCGCCGAGGCCGTCACCGAGGGTGCCGCCGAAGACGTAGACGAACACGAGCAGGAGGATGACGGGCGTCACGACCAGCTGCACGGTCATGGCCGGGTAGCGGAGCAGGCGCTTGAGCTGGCGCCGGACCATGGTGGACGAGTCGCGCATGGCGAGGGTGACGGTGCTCATCGGTCGGCCTCCTTGTGCTGGCCTGTGAGGGTGAGGAAGACGTCGTCGAGGTCGGGGGTGTGGACGCTCAGTTCGGCGATGTCGATCGAGCGTTCGTCCAGGCGGACGAGCAGTTCGCGGATCGCGCGGACGCTGCCGTCGCTCGGCACCCGCAAGGTGAGTGCGCCGGGGTCGGCGATCCCCGCGCCGACGAGGTCGCGTGCGGCGTCGAGCAGGTGCGCGCCGGCGAAGGTGAGTTCGATGTGGCCGCCGGGGATGAGCCGCTTGAGCTCTTCGGCGGTGCCTTCGGCGATCAGCCGTCCGTGGTCGAGGAGGGCGATGCGGTCGGCCAGTTCGTCGGCTTCCTCCAGGTACTGGGTGGTGAGGAAGATGGTGACGCCGTTCGCGACGAGTTCCCGGACGATCTGCCACATGGAGCGGCGGCTGCGCGGGTCGAGGCCGGTGGTGGGCTCGTCCAGGAAGATCAGGCGGGGGTCGCCGACGAGGGTCATCGCCAGGTCGAGCCGGCGTTGCATGCCGCCGGAGTAGGTCCCGGCCGGCTTGCCCGCCGCGTCGACCAGGTCGAAGCGGTCGAGCAGTTCGGCGGCCTTGCGCTTGCCGTCCCGGCGGGACAGGTGCCACAGGTCGGCCATGAGGAGCAGGTTCTCCTCGCCGGTGAGCAGCTTGTCGACGGCCGAGTACTGCCCGGTGACGCCGATCGCGCCGCGCACGTCGTCCGGACTGCGGGCCAGGTCATGGCCGGCGACCTGGACGGCGCCGCCGTCGGCCGGGGTCAGGGTGGACAGGATCTGGACGGCCGTCGTCTTGCCGGCGCCGTTCGGGCCGAGCAGGGAGAAGATCGTCCCTTCGGGGACGGCCAGGTCGACGCCGTCGAGCACGACGTTGTCGCCGTAGGACTTGCGCAGCCCGCTCGCCGCGATGGCCAGGTCGGTCATGGTGGTTCTCCTCAGAGGCTGCGGGCGACGATGTCGCCGCGGGCGGTGGTCGCGTGGATGGTCAGGTCGGCGGCTGCGCCCTCGGTGTTCTTGAGCGCGTTGCGGATCCGGCCGAGGGTGGTGCCGGCGTCCAGGGACGCGGAGACTCCGGCGGCGGCGCCGACCGCCACCTCGCCGTCCTCGGTGCGCAGCACGACCGTGCCGCGCACGGCCTCGGCGATGCGGATGTCGCCCTTCCTGGTGCTGATCTCGGCGGGCCCGTTGAGGCGGCCGACCGAGACGTCGCCGGCGGCGGTGGTGAGGTGGACGCTCTCGGCCTCGTCGAGCTTGACCGGGCCGTGCGAGCCCTCGAAGGCGACGTCGCCGAACCGTCCGACGGCCCGGAATTCGGCGCTGGCCGCCTTCGCCTCGATCCGGGAACCGGCGGGCAGCTTGACCGTGACCTCGACGGATCCGGGGGCGCCGAGGATCTGGTTCTTCGCCGAGGACTCGATCCGCAGGACGCCGTCGGCGTAGGCGACCTCGGTCTGCTCCGCCGCCTTCACGTCGCGTCCCTTCGCGGCGTCCGCGGGCCGGACCTCGACCGCGGTGTCGGCCCGGTCGGCGGCGATGAACTGGACGCGCCCCGCGGGGATGTCGAGGACGGCGGTGATCGGGGCGGGGGTGTCGAACTCCTGCATCGTGCTCTCCTTGCGTTCACGCTGTTTCGGACAATGGAAAAGCTACGTTGCCTTTCAAGTTCACGCAACATACTCGTTGGGAATAGAGAGCATCACTGCAGGTCATAGCCACTGAATCGTTGCAATGGATTCAGATTTAACGCAACGAATCCTGCCGCTTCGTTGCAATGGACTGCGAGTTAACGCTATGCTGCGGGCATCGACGGAGCACCGGGGAGGACGCGATGCCGGGAGGCAGGCTCACCCAGCAGGACCGCCAGCAGATCGCGCTGGGCCTGGCCGACGGCCTCGCCTACGCGGAGATCGCCAGACGCATCGACCGTCCGACGTCGACGATCACGCGCGAGGTGATGCGCAACGGCGGCCCCACCGCCTACCGCGCCGACCTGGCCCACCGCGCCACCGAGCGCCGCGCCCACCGGCGCAGGCAGAACGCGCCCAGGGGGCCGGAGGCGCCCCCGCAGGCCTACGGGCGCGACCCCGAGGCCGTGCGCGAGTACGGGGAGACGCTCACCACCGTCTACATGACCTCGGGCGTGCCCAAGATGATGGCCGGCGTGATGGCCTGCCTCTCCATCACCGACTCCGGCAGCCTCACCGCGTCCGAACTCGTCCAGCGCCTCCAGGTCAGCCCGGCGTCCATCTCCAAAGCGATCACGTTCCTGGAGGCCCAGAGCCTCGTCCGCCGGGAACGCGACGAAAGCCGCCGCGAGCGCTACGTCGTCGACGACGACATCTGGTACCAGTCGATGATGTCCAGTGTCCGGTCCCTCGACCAGATCGTCGAGACCGCACGGCAGGGCATCGACATCCTCGGCCGCGGCACCCCGGCCGCCGCCCGCCTGGAGAACATCGCCCGCTTCCTCGACTTCGTCAGCGAGAGCACCCTCCGCGCCGCCGAGCAGGCCCGCGAGGTCCTCCACATGGACGCCGGAGCGACATCGGACGGCACGGATCGCGGATGAACGCCGGCGGTCCCGGCCCGCCGAGGCAGTGCGGTACGGTTCGTACCGTAACGGAGGACGCATGACCACCGACCCGCCGGCCGGGCCCCGTCCGCGACGGCGGGGCGCCGCCCTGGAGCAGGCGATCCTGGACGCCGCCGCGGCGCTCCTCGCCGAGGCCGGCTACGCCGCGATGACCATGGACGCCGTGGCCCGCCGCGCGGGCACCAACAAGAACGCCATCTACCGCCGCTGGCCCAACCGCGCCGCACTCGGCATCGCCGCCTACCGCCGGCCGGCCGCCGCCGCGGACCTGCCCGACACCGGCGAACTCCGCGGGGACGTGCTGGAACTGCTGCGCCGCGCCAACCGGACCTGGTCGTCCCCCTCCGGAGACATCCTCCGCGGCCTCCTGGCCGGCGCCCGGGACGACCCCGACCTCCTGGACCGGCTGCAACAGCAGGCCGGTGACGGCGGCAGCGGCATGTGGCTGACGGTCCTCGGACGAGCCGTGGCGCGCGGCGAGGCAGCGCCCGAGGCCCTGCATCCCCGGGTGGCCACCTCCGCCGTCGTGCTGCTGCGCAACGAGTACGTCACCCGGGGCGTCCCCACCGTCCCCGACCACGTCCTCACCGAGATGGTCGACGAGGTTTACCTGCCCCTCATACGCGGCCGAGGCACACCACCGGATGAGCGATGAGTTCGGGCGCCGGATTCGGCGAGCCCGCGTTCGCCGTCGTGACGAGCCAGCCGGAGGTGCGGCTCCCCGCCCTCGACGTCGAACGCGAGGCACCTGACTCGCGGCGTCCTGTAACTAGTCGTGCTCGACCTGCGTGAGGAAGAAGTCCCGGACGTCCTCGGCGAGCAGTTCCGGCACCTCCATCGCGGCGAAGTGGCCGCCGCGGTCGAACTCCGACCAGTGCCTGATTTCGTACAGCCGCTCGGCCAGCGGCCGCACCGACTGCGTGATGTCGTGCGCGAACACCGCCACGCCGACCGGCACCGGGCACGGTTCGAGCCGCCGCGGAGCCTCGCGGTGCAGCCGCGCCGAGGAAGCCGCGGTGGCGGTCAGCCAGTACAGCGAGATGTCGGTGAGCATCCGGTCGTCACTGATCTGCGAGCGGGGGTCCGTCCACTGGGCGAAGCGCTCGGCGATCCAGGCCAGCTGGCCGACCGGCGAGTCGGTGAGCGCGTACCCGACGGTCTGCGGGGTGGTGGCCTGCAGAGCCTGGTACGGCGGACGGTTCGCCATCAGCTGCCTGACCTTGTCCAGCCGGGCTTCATCGGTCTCGGAAAGGCGGATGCCGGCGTCCGGGACCGGCCTGGTCGGCAGGTAGTTGACGTGCACGCCGACGACCTGCTCGGGCGCCACGGCGCCGAGCGCCGTCGAGATGCCCGAGCCGAAGTCGCCCCCCTGCGCGCCGTAGCGCTCGTACCCGAGACGGCGCATCAGCTCGGCCCAGGCCCGCGCGACCCGGACGATGTCCCAGCCGCGCTCGTGGGTCGGCCCGGAGAAGCCGTAGCCCGGGATGGACGGGATCACCAGGTGGAAGTCGCGGGACAGCGGCTCGACAACGTCGAGGAACTCCAGGAACGAACCGGGCCAGCCGTGGGTGAGGATCAGCGCGAGCGCGTCCGGCTTCGATGACCGGACGTGGACGAAGTGGATGTTCTGGCCGTCGATCTCGGTGGTGAAGTGCGGAAGCTCGTTGAGCTCTGCCTCGTGGTCGCGCCAGCTGTAGCCGGTGCGCCAGTACTCGGCCAGCTCCTGGAGCCGCGCCAGCGGGAAGCCGTAGTCCCATCCGGCGTCGGCGACCTCGTTGGGCCAGCGGGTGCGGGAGAGCCGGTCGTTCAGGTCGTCGAGGTCGGCCTGAGGGACGTCGATACGGAATGGCTTGATCATGCTCTCAACTCCAGGGAACCGCCCAAATGTTGGCCTACCCAACGTTGGCGGCACCAACATAACACAATCATTGGTACTGCCAACGATTGGTTCGCCGTCCGGGCGTCCGTCCGCTCAGAGTCCGAACGCACTCCGAAGCTCCCGAAGGAAGGCGCGGTGATCGGCACCGAAGGCGGCTCGTCCCCAAGCCTGGCCTCGGCGTCACCGGCGGCTTGCAGGTCAGAAATCAGCTCCGGCGAACTGGTGACGTACAACTGGCCGTAGTGGACGTGAACCTCACCGCTGAACAACACCCGCACGATCGACTCCCAACCCTCCGCCAAGCCGATTCCGAGCCTGCCGCCCGCCACCGACAAACCAGGATGCGCGCCGAGCAACGCCACCACGGCCCTCGCTCGGACGACGGGTGGTCTCGCGGAGGTCAGGTCGTGCTTTCGCTACAGAGAGTGAAGGCAGCAGTCTTGGAGAGTGACGACTCTCCGCAATCATGTGTTCACTGTTGGCAACCCCGCATGCCATTCACTCGAGAGTGCATGAGAGGAAACATGCCGACACGAATCCGTGTTCTTCCGCGCGCCGGCACGGCGGCGCTGATCACCCTGGCCACCACCGCCGCGACCGTGGGCGTGGCGGCGGTGCCCGCCGCGGCGGAGCCCAACCCGCCCGGCTGCCCCCGGGGCCACGTGTGCGCCTACTCCGGCAACGGCCAGAGCGGGTCGCTGGTGTTCAAGTCCGTCGGCGACTGGCGGGGGTCGGCCGCCGCGCGGTCGGTGTTCAACAACGGCAAGCGCCATCCGGGGGCCGACCACATCCAGCTCACCTGGACATACAACGGCCGAACCTGGTCCAGGTGCCTGCACTACAACCCGTATCCCGGCCAGCCCGATCCCGGGGAGTACAAGATCGACTTCGTGGACGGGGTCGTGATCAAGTCCGCCACCTGGCGTGGTGAATGCCCCGCGCGGAGCGCGGACGCCACCCCGGGCAGCGGGGTCAAGCGGTAAGGAGGTCGCGGCCGCTGCCCGCGGTCGGCGTGAGGGTCTCCCGCACGTCACCCGCGGGCGGTGGCCCCGGATCAGGTGATGCCGTCGAGGAAGGCGAGCATGGCCGCGTTGACCTCGGCGGGTGCCTCCATCTGCACGAAGTGCCCGGCACCCTCGATGATGTGGACGTCCCTGAGCCCCGGAACGAGGTCGGCCATGCGCGCCAGCGCGTCGGCCCCCATCATCTCGCGGACGGGGTCGCGGTCGCCCACCAGGAACATCGTCGGGACGGTCACGGGTTCGTCCGGGCGGGACTGCTTCTCTTTCCAGACGTGGTCGTAGGCCCGGTACCAGTTGAGGCCGCCGCTGAAGCCCGTCCGGCGGAACTCGTCCACATAGCGGGCGAACTCGTCCACCGACAGCCACGACCAGGGCAGGGGCGGCGCCTCCGGCAGCACGTCCAGGTAGCCGTTGCCGGCGCTGGGGTGGCGCCAGATGTCGAGATACCGGTATCCGCCGCTGAGCGCCCAGAACACGTTCGCCAAGAAGCGTTCCGGCTCCCCGCCGAGCTCCTCGTCGGCCGGTCCTTCTTCCTGGAAGTAGTGGACGTGGACGAAGTGCTGCTCGGCCATCCGCGCGTACACCTCGGTCGGCGGGAGCTTCGAGACGGGCATGCGCGGGACGCTGAGCTGCATCAGCGCCTTGACGCGTCCTGGAGCCCACTGCGGCAGGTCCCAGACGAGGGCGGCCCCGAAGTCGTGCCCGGCGAACACCGCCTCGTCGATTTCCAGCGCGTCCAGGATCCCGACCATGTCCGCTGCGGTCTGCCGGCGGGCGTAGTCCCGTGGCGAGGGAGGCCGGTCGCTGCGCCCGTACCCGCGCATGTCGGGCGCGATCACGCGGTAGCCCGCCGCCGCCAGGGCGGGGAGCTGGTGGCGCCAGCTGTACCAGAGCCCAGGGAAACCATGGCAGAGCACCACCGGGACGCCGCTGCCCTGCTCGGCCACGTGGAGAGTGACGCCGTCCACGTCCAGCATGTGGTGGCGGACGTCTTCCATGCCCATACCGTCCCCCTAAAGGCCGCTCCGGGTAGGACGATGCTCCCCCCGAGGGTCCGGCGTGCCGCCCCGGCTCCCGCTCAGCGGGACACCGATGGCGCGAAATGGCAAGAATAAAGGCGCTCGACGCTAATATCTGGCGATGGTCTACGCGCCCGATCTGAACTCGCTCCTGGTCGACGGACTCCGCCAGACCCGGATGTGGACCGAGTTCATCGTCGAGTCCAGACCGCTGGCCCCCGCCGTACTGCCGACCGGACGCATCGTCGCCAGCGAGGGCCTCCCCTCCGCCGAGGACGCCCCTTTCGCGGCGACGATTCCGCCGGGTACTTATCCGATGCACGCCTGGGTCACGGTCATCCGCAAACGCGGCAAAGAGTTCGATCGCCGTAATGCCGCACTCGAGTTGCGGGTCAGTGACGTCCCGACCGTGTCCTGGGAGATGGCCTTGACCGAGGACGAGTCGATCGACCGCCTCGAAGGCGACGACTACATCGGCTTCTCAGTCGACTCCGGCTGCGCGACCATCGCGGACGCCGACACGTGCGAAGCCCTCCGGCGATGGGACTTCGACCGGTGGGAGTCGGTCTACATCCCCAGGCCACTGCCCCGGAAGCCCGTCCCCGGGTATGTGACGGCCGTCGTCGACCCCGCGACCGGAGCCAACCTCTCGGTGGTCGGCTCCGGCTGGGGCGACGGCTCCTACCCGACGTTCATCGGACGCGACGCCGACGGCGGGATCACCCGGTTCGTCATCGACTTCATGGTGCTGCTCGACGTCATGAGGCCCAAGGGATTCGGTTCCCGGCTGTTCGGCCGGTGAGCAGGCGGGGACCGGGCGGCCCCTGAAGCGTGGCGCCGGCCCTCAGCCGACGGGTGCGCCGAACCACGTGGGCAGGCGGCCGAGCAGCTCCTGCTGGTCGTCGCCGACCCATGCCACATGACCGTCCGGCCGCAGCAGCGCCGCGGGGACGTCCAGTTCCTCGCTGATGTCGACGACGTGGTCGACCCGGTCCGCCCAGCCCGCCACCGAGAGCCGGCCGGTCTGGTCGAGCAGCAGCCCGCGGCCGCCGTGCATCAGCTCGTAGAGGCGGCCGCGCTTGAGTTCCACGTCCCGCATCCTCCGGCCGAGCAGTTCATGCCCTCCGCCGAAGTCGTAGCGGACCCCGATCGCGGTGATCTTCTCGATCAGGTACCGGTTCACGTCCTCGAAGTCCATCAATTCCGACACCAGCCGTCGGACCGCCTGGGGTCCCGGCTCGGTGGACATCAGCACGGTCTGGGCGCGGGTGTTGTCCAGCACGTCGGCGGCCACCGGGTGCCGTTCGGTGTGGTAGCTGTCCAGCAGCCCTTCCGGTGCCCAGCCGTCCACCGCGGCGGCGAGTTTCCAGCCGAGGTTGAACGCGTCCTGGATGCCGAGGTTGAGCCCCTGCCCGCCGAGCGGCGGATGAACGTGCGCCGCATCGCCGGCCAGCAGCACCCGGCCGACCCGGTAGCGCGCGGCCAGCCGGGTGGCGTCGCCGAAGCGGGACAGCCAGCGCGGTGAGTGCGCGCCGAAGTCGGTGCCCGCGACGTCCCGCAACCGCCGCCGGACCTCCCCGAAGGTCGGCGGGAACGTGCGGTCTTCGGTCACTCCCTCGGCGGGCACGATGACGCGGTACGCCCCGTCCCCGATGGGCCCGACGCCGAAGCCCAGTTCGGTCTTGCGGACGTCGGCCACCACGGCGGCGAGCTTCTCCGGATCCTCCGTCACCTCCATCTCGCCCAGCAGCCACTCGGTCCCGGCGGGCTCCCCGGGGAAGCCGACGCCCAGCAGCCTGCGCACCGTGCTGCGTCCCCCGTCGCAGCCGACGAGGTAGCGCGAGCGCAGCCGCGTGCCGTCGGCCAGTTCGGCGGTCACGCCGTCCCCGTCCTGGGTCAGCCCGACCAGTTCGCAGCGGCGCCGGATCTCGACGCCGATCCCGGTGACGTGCTCGTTCAGCAGGCGATCGATGGTCGTCTGCGGGATGCCGAGGACGTACCCGTGCGCGGTGTCCAGCCGGTCCGGATGCGGCTTGGGAATGCCGGCGAAGAAGCCGCCGAGCGGGTACTGCTTGCCAAGGGCGAGGAACCGGTCCAGCAGTCCGCGCTGGGCCATCACCTCGATGCTGCGCACGTGCAGGCCGAGCGCGCGGACGACCTTGGTCGGCTCCGCGTCCTTCTCCAGCACGACCGCGCGCACGCCGCGCAGCCGCAGTTCGCTCGCCAGCATCAGGCCGGTCGGTCCGCCGCCGGCAATGATCACGTCGAACATGAGCCCCCATTTCGCTTGCCTCCGGCCAGGCCCCCGCGCGATCCGGCGGGCACACCCCGTCCGCCCTCTGCCCAGGCTCGGCGAGCCCTGATTTCCGCAGGTCCTGGCCACGGCTGACGATTCTGCAACACGACCCGGGTCTTGCCACAAGCCCCCATGTGCGCTATAAATTGAGAATGGCAAGGAGGACGAAATCTCCTTGCCATTTGTCATTTTCAGGCGACGGCGCACGGCGCGGGCTCCCGGTCACCGGGACGCCGGCGGGCGGCTCGGCTTCGTGGACCCGATCATCGGGGGACGAGGCGTCACGCGTTCGAAGGCGAGCCACCATGTCGCAGCACCCGGTCAGCCACGACCTCGCCGGGCGAATCGCCCGGCTGGAGGCGGTCGAGGCCATCAAGGCGCTCAAGCACCGCTACCTGCGCGCCTGCGACGCCAAGGACCCGGAGGGATTCCGGGCGTGCTTCGTCACCTCCGGCGCGTCCATCGACTTCGGGCGGCTCGGCCGGTTCGACGACGCCGACGGCATCGTCAAGGTGTTCGAGTCGATCGCCCTGCGGCAGGTCGACGGCGAGAACGTGATCCTGGACATGCACCACGCGATGCATCCGGACATCACCGTCCACGATGCGGATACGGCGTCGGGCCGCTGGACGCTGAAGTTCCGGCAGGTGAACCTGCTGGACAACACCGAGTCGGTCAGCACCGGCGAGTACGACGACGAGTACGTCGTCGAGGACGGCCGCTGGAAGATGTCCAAATGCCATTTCCGGCGCTACTGGGCGATCGTCCAGCCGATCGGCGCCGACTGGAAGATCGACCAGTAGGGCGGCCAGGTCAGGGGTGGACGGCGATCGCGTCGACCTCGAACAGCATGCCGGGGTATGCCAGCGCGGCGACGCCGGAAAGGGTCTGCGTCGGCGGCTCTTCCCCCCAGATTTCGATGATGCGTTTGCCAAGGACCGCGAGCTTGTCGCTGTCGTGCGCGACTATGTGCGAACGCAGCTGTACGACGTGCTCGAAATCGAGCCCCACCGACGCCAATGCGGTGCGCAGGTTGGCGAAGGATTGCCGTACCTGCTCGGCGAAGTCCGTGGAAACGACTTGGCCGTTGCCGTCCGAGGCGTACTGGCCGGCGATGAAGACCAGTTCCCCGGAGGCGGTCGCCACATGACTGTAGGTCGCGGGCTTGTGCAGGCCGGAAGGATTGGAAATGGAGTGCGGCATGGCGAATCCGATCAGGCGACGGGGGTGCGGACGGTGACGCTGAGGCGGTTCCAGGTGTTGATGGCGGCGATCGCCATGACCAGGCCGGCGAGGGACTCCTCGTCGTAGTGGTCGGCGGCCTCGTTCCAGACGTCGTCCGGAACCCCGTCCGGGTTGTCGGTGATCCGCGTGGCGGACTCGGCCAGCGCCAGCGCCGCCCGCTCCTCGCCGGTGTAGAACGGCGCCTCGCGCCAGGCCGCCACCGACCAGAGCCGCTCGTCGGTCTCCCCGGCCTTCTTGGCGTCGCGGGAGTGCATGTGCACGCAGAACGCGCAGCCGTTGATCTGGCTCACCCGCAGCTTGACCAGCAACAGCGTGCTGTGCGGGACGCCGCTGCCCTCGACATACGACTCCACCGCGAACAAGGCTTTGTAGCCCGCGGCGGCGGACTTCCGGATGTTCATACGTGCGTGCATGACGGCCTCCTAATCTGGATGTTTCTTATCTAGAATTCGGACGGACGACGGCCCCGGGCGGTCGGCCTCCAAGATCAGGTACGCAGGTTCGCGAACCCGTTGCGGGTGTTGCCGGGCACGGCCGGGTCCCGCTTCTCCACGGTCTCCTTGAGGTCGGCGACCGTCACCGCGGCCAGCTCCCTGCGCCAGGCGAGTTCCGCCCGCCGCATGGACTGGGAGACGGCGCAGGTCCTGCGGTAGTCGGCGCCCTCATGGTCACCCGGCCTCCGCCGCAGGATCTCCTCGCAGCGGAACGCGCCGTCCGCCCCCTCGATCGCGGTCACCACGTCCATCATCGTGATGTCCTCGGGCCGCCGCGCGAGCCGGAACCCGCCCCGCGGCCCCGGCGTGGAGGCGAGGATCCCGGCGCGGGCGAGCGCCTGCAGTTGCTTGTTCAGGTAGGCCGTGGGCAGCTCGTAGAACTTCGCCAGCCGCGCCGCCGTCACCGCCTCACCCGAATCCAGCCAGGTCAGGTTGAGGCAGCTGTGAAGCGCCCACTCGACGCCCTCGCTCATCCGCATAATCTGGATACTAAACATCCAGATTGATGGCCCGCAACCCGGGGCCCGGCTCCGGAAGAGGTGGACGCGGGTCGCCGGACGTGGGCCGATCGCGGACCCGATCGCGGTCCCGCCGAGACCACGAAACGTGATCCCGGCGGGAAGGCACACCCCACTCCCGCCGGCTACGCGGCGGTCTCCGAGGCGACGCGCTCGATGGCCTTGACCGCCACATCGGGCTGGTCGACGTAGATGTAGTGCCCGCTCTTCGCCGCCTTGCTCAGCTTGCTGCCGCCGGACAGCGCGAGCCACTTGCGCTGGCCCTCGGACCACGCCCGCTCCAGCTGCTGCCCGTACTGCGGGATGGCCGCGAGGTACGGCTTCCCGTGCCGGATGACCTCGACCGGGATGTTCCCGGCGGAACGGACCTCCCCGTCCTTGATGACGAGCTTCTCCGGGTTCTGCCCCTGGAAGACCGCGAGGTTCTGGGCGCGCACCTGGCCCCCCGGCCCCTTGGCGTTGGCGGGAATGGTCTTCGTGATGTCGGCGACCATCGTCGACGGAGTGGCGTCCAGCAGGACCAGGCCCTTGACCCTTTTCTGGTGGTCGGGGGCGTACCTGGCGGCGATCAAGCCGCCCAGCGAGTGCCCGGCCAGGACGACCGGACCGTCGCCGGCGATCTGGTCCAGCACCCCGGTCAGGACCTTCCCCGTGCTGTCGAAGCTCTGCGGACCCGCAGGCTTGTCACTCGCGCCCGCGCCTAGCCGGTCGTAGGAACAGACCCGGTTGTTCTTGCTCACGGTCTTCTGGAGAGCGGCCATCTTGCCCAGACCATCGCCCCCTCCGTGCATCAGGACGACGACCGGCCCGCCTTTCGCCGCGTCGCCCGAGCAGGACACGTTGACCGACTTCCCGTCGACATCGATCTTCTTGGTCCCGGAGAAGCCGTCCGGCTTCTTCGTGGAGGCGAGCGGGTCCCAGTCATCCATCGTATCGCCGTCGCAACCGGTGAGTCCCGCACCGACGGCGGCGCAGCAGAGAGCGATCACAACGGGAGCCTTGATCTTGCGAAGCACGAAGTCCTCCAGTGAGCGAATTGACGCGAGGCGCCTCGGGCGAGCCGAACGCCCTCGACCAGGAAGGAACGCTATGTAGTCGACCAACCCTGAATCGTCACCGCACAGTGGACATTCGCCGGTAGCTCGCACGGGGGACAAACACGAACCATCACGGCCTGCGCTAGGTTCGTCTCGATGCGACCTCTCAAGGCGACTTTCCGCACTGCCACGGCGGCCGACGTCCCGGCCCTCGTCAGGCTCATCGAGAGCGCCTACCGCGGCGACGCGAGCCGTGCCGGGTGGACGACCGAAGCCGATCTCCTGGGCGGCCAGCGCACGGATCCCGAGGGCGTCACCGCAGTGGTGAACAACCCCGACGGCGGGATGCTGGTCGCAGAAGTGGACGGCGCCCTGGTCACCTGCTGCCAGCTGGAGAACCGTGACGGCCACGCCTACTTCGGCATGTTCGCCGTCTCCCCAGGCGTCCAGGGCGGCGGGCTCGGCAAGCAGGTCCTCGCCGAGGCCGAACGACTCGCACGCGACGAGTGGGGCGCGAGCGAGATGCGCATGACGGTGATCACCGCCCGCGAGGAGCTGATCGCCTGGTACGTCCGGCGCGGCTACGTCCGCACCGGCGAAACGAGCCCGTTCCCGTACGGCGACGAGCGGTTCGGCCTGCCCAAACGGGACGACCTCGAGTTCGAACTGCTCGTCAAGAAGCTCACCTGACACCACCCCGATCACTGCTGGCACCGCCCGGCGACTCATGGCGTTCTCCGTGCGGTGTTGGTTGTTTTAGAAATGGGGCCGGGGAAAGCTCATCCGGCGCCATGTACAGCGCGGCATTGCGCCGTGATAATTCATAGCGCTTTCCGGTGTTCCCCCAGTTCCCTGGAGCGCACGTGCGCCTGGTCAGAGTCGCGTCAATCGCCGTCACCGTCCTGCTCGCCCTCTGGCTCGGGCCTCCCGTCCATGCGGCTTCTCCGGAGTACTACCTGTCCGTGGGCGACTCGCTGTCCGTGGGTGCCCAGCCGGGACAGGGCCCCACCGACGAGGGCTACCCCGACCGGCTGTACGCGGCGCTGAAGGCCGAGAATCCCGACCTGGAACTGGTCAAGCTGGGATGTCCGGGCGAGACGACCACGACCATGCTCGAAGGCGGGATCTGCTCCTATCCCGCCGGTTCTCAAATGGACGCCGCCGTCGCGTTTCTTGAGGAGCATCCCGGCCAGGTGCGCCACGTCACCCTCAACATCGGTGCCAACGACACGAGCTGCGTGCTTGAGGGCGACATCGCGTGCGGTCTGCAGGGCGTGGGCGCGATCATCGCCAACCTGCCGCAGATCACCACGAAGCTGCGGCTGGCGGGCGGCGACACCCCGGCCTACGCGGGGATGACGTACTACAACCCGGGCCTGGCCTC
Organism: Actinomadura sp. 7K507; assembly: GCF_004348425.1. Taxonomy (GTDB): domain Bacteria; phylum Actinomycetota; class Actinomycetes; order Streptosporangiales; family Streptosporangiaceae; genus Spirillospora. Next base: position 31,708 of record NZ_SMKK01000031.1, on the reverse strand, counting down.
CTGGGTGACCGGCCCGGCCGGGAAGGCCACGGCGATCGCCTCGGTGCCGGTGCTGGAGGTGTTCAACACCTGGGAACGAGGCGTCTACCTGGCCGGCGGCTTCAAGGTCGCCGACGTCGCCGCCGCGTTCGACAGCCACGACTTCGCCACCAAGGTCACCGTCGACCCGTACGGGACGATCCCGCTGAACGTCGCACGGATCTGCACCTGGACCTACCAGTGCAGCCACAACGACGGCCACGCGACCCCTGCCGGCTACCAGCGGATAGCCGACACCTTCCTCCGAACCCTCACCTGAGCACCGGCCCCCCGGAAGCTCGGTCATCCGCGTCCCCAGAGACACCGGTTGAAAAAATTACGTAGTTACGTAGTCTAGAAGTCATGGGTGACGAACCTCTGGAGGACCGGGTCGCGCGGTTGGAGGAACGCGTGGGTCGGCTGGAGCATGTGCGCCCTCGTCCGGAGACGGAGGCCGCACGCCCGGAGACCGACGAGACGTTCTGGGCACTGAACGCCCTGAAGGACCTCGTCGACGAGCCCGGGGCGGTGCTGTTCACCGGGTCGGTGACGTTGCCGTCCGGTGAGCACTACGAGTGGCAGCAAGGGCATCCGGTGGACGACCTGCTGGCCGACGACTGGTCGCAGGCGGCCGAGACGCTCTCGGCGCTGGCGCATCCGGTGCGGCTGCTGCTGCTCCGGGAGATCCTCCACGGCGCCCGCACGACCGCCGAGCTCGCCGCCCACGAACGGCTCGGCACGACCGGGCAGCTGTACCACCATCTGCGCCAGCTCGTCGCGGCCGGCTGGCTGCGCACCACGGCGCGGGGACGGTACAGCGTTCCCGGCGAACGCGTGGTGCCGATTCTCACCGTTCTCGCGGCGGCCCGCCGCTGAAACCCTGGGGAGGGAAGATGCACAGAACACTCGCGCGCTTCAGGACGGTGTTCGTCCTCGTGGGGCTGGTCCTGACGTTCGGCGAGGTCCTGCACGGCGCGAACGCGCTCTCCTATGCGGGGCTCGTGCTGATCGTCGGCGGCCTCGTGCTGTTCTTCGTGCCCAGCGGGGGGACGAGCCGGAAGCCGCTCCTGGTGCGCAGCCCCGTCCGCGGCCGCTGGGTTCCGGTGAACAGCCCCGCCGACAAGGTCCCCAGCCACGGGACGCATGAGCTGGGACAGACGTACGCGATCGACCTCGTCCACGTGCCGGATCCGGCGGAGGTCTGGCAGCCCCTCCGCAAGAGGCCGCTCGCGGCTCGCCCGGAGACGTTCCCGGCGTTCGGGCAGGACGTTCTCGCGCCCGCCGACGGGGTCGTCGTCCAGGCGAGCGGATGGCAGCGCGACCACTGGAGCCGCAACTCCTGGCCCGCCATGGTCTACCTGGCGATCGAGGGGATGCTCTTCCGGCAGCTGCTGTCCCTGCTGACTCTTTCGGCGGGACGGTTCGTCGTCGGCAACTCCGTGGTGCTGGACCTCGGCGACGGGGTGTACGCGGTCTTCGCCCACCTGCGGCGCGGGTCGGTCCGCGTCGAGAAGGGCGACCGGGTCAGGGCCGGGGACGTCCTCGGCGAGGTCGGCAACTCCGGCAACTCCTCCGAGCCGCACCTGCACTTCCACCTCATGGACCGTCCGGGTGCGATGGCCGCCGCCGGGCTGCCGTTCGCCTTCCCGTACGAAAGCGACGGCGAGACCCGGACGTCGGTGCCCGGCGGACGCACCCCCTTCGTCGCCACCGCGGACAGGGAGCCGGCGGCGATCAGGAGCGAGCGCACCGGCTGACGCCAGGCACCCCGCCACCGGTTTGAGACTTCGGCAACGTCCAACGGCCATCACCCAGGGAAATGGCCGCGAAACCTTCACTGCGAGCCTCAATGAAACAATTGAGGGTGAATCGCCAGTTCAACGGAAGGTTGGGGACGTGAGGTTCATCCTCGAAATCGACATGAGCGAAGGCGTGGTGGGTGAGGACGCCGCCCGCGAACTCGGCCGGATCCTGCGGTACTGGGGCGGCAACCTTCACCACTACGCGCTGAAGCCGGGCGACGGATCGGACATCTACGACTCCGGTTACGCCAATGTCGGACAGTGGCGCATCGTGGCGCCGGCCGAGTCCTGACGCGCCTCAGCCGGCGTCCGGCCGCCAGTGCGGATCGCGGCCGGACGCGGCGACGGCCCGCTCGAACGGCGGCGCGTCCGGGCCGGCGGGCACGGCGCCGCCGAAACCGTCGTACTGGCGGTACATCTCGGCGTACTTCTCGACGACCTGGAGGACGAACCCGCCGGTCTCCGGCGAGACGCCGTACTCCTGGCCGGTGGCCTTCGCGACGTCCCAGCCGTGCAAAGCCATCTCCAAGGTCATCATGACGGCGACGTCCGCGGCCGGGGTGCCGCCGATGTCGCCGTCCCACACGGCCGGGTCCGCCCAGGCCGCCACCGCGCGGTCGAGCTGGACCGCGTACTCCTGCGGCCAGGCCGCGTCGGCGGTGAAGTCGCGTTCGGTGAGCTCGTCCGGCAGTTCCTCGCGCAGCGCGCGGCGCTCAAGCCCGTGAGAGGTGTAGAGCACCAGGTGGTTCACCAGCGTCCGGAGGTCGAACTCGCCGCAGGGCGTCGCGTCCCCGAGCCGCTCCCGCTGAACGCCCTGCGCGATGCGGGCGGCCTCGGCGGCGCATTCCTTCATGTAGGCGTGGTTCTCGTTCATACCCCGGACGCTACGGATCCCCGCCGCCCCGCCTCTTGGAGAAACGCGCCAAGTATCCTGGTCGCGTGGGGGATCTGGGACGCGGGGTGCTGTACCCGCGCGAGCACGAGGCCGTCGCCGCCATAAACCGGAAGGCGCCGGGCCCCGCACTGGCCCCGTTCGTCGAGTTCTACTGGCACGTCCGGTGGAGCACCGAGGAGCCGTACGAGACGAAGGTGCTGTCCCACCCGAACGTCCACCTCGTCTTCGAGGAGCCCGCCCCGCTGGTCTACGGCGTGGACCGGACGTTGTTCGTCCGCCGCCTTGAGGGGCAGGGCCAGGTCCTCGGCGTGAAGTTCCGGCCCGGCGCGTTCCGGCCGCTCGCGGCAAGGCCGGTCATCGCTCTCGCCGATCGGAGGATTCCCGCCGCGGACATCTTCAGCCCCGCCGTCGAGGACACCAGCCGCGAAGTGCTCGGCGGCACCGACATCGATGCGATGGCGCGACTGGCCGAGGAATTCCTGCTGGACGGCCTCCCCGCACCCGATCCCGTCGCCGGGCAGGTGGCCGGGATGGTCGATGCCATCACCGCCGACCCGGCACTGTTCCGTGTCGATCAGGCGGCCGAGGCCCTGCACGTTTCGGTCCGCACTCTTCAACGGCTTTTCGCCGAGTACGTGGGCGCGAGCCCCAAGTGGGTTCTTCGCCGGGCACGCCTCCACGAGGCCGCGGCCCGCGCCGAAGAGGGCGTCCACATCGACTGGGCGGCCCTGGCCGACGACCTCGGCTATTTCGACCAGTCGCACCTGACCCGCGACTTCACCGGCGCGGTAGGGGTTTCACCGGCGAGATACGCCGGGCTCAGAGGCTGACTCCCGCGCCGGAGGCGGGGACCAGGCGGAAGGCTATGAAGGCCGGAAGCACCTCCAGCTTGGCGTGGTCTTCGGGGAAGCGATCGACCATTTCGGGGACAGGACGAGGTTCGAGAAGTTCCTCGATGAGGAAACCCGCCTCACGGAATTCTGCGCATATCGCGGTCAAGGAGCGGCGCCACGCCCGGATCGGCCAGTCCTGAGTGGGGCTCAAGGACTCCTCCACGGCTTCTTCGGCGAAGTAGGAGCCGCCCAGGCGCATCCATCCCATCGTCGGGTGCTCGGTCGACAGGACCAGCGCACCGGACGGCGCCAGAATGCGGCGGAACTCTCTCAGCAGGGCCACACGGTCATCGATGTAATGCAGGGCCAAGGCGAGGACGACCAGATCGGCAGAACCGTCCGGGACCCAGGTCAAAGGCTCCGACAGGTCATGGACGCGCAGGTCGGCGAGGCCGTCACAGCGAGCCTGGGCAAGGTCGACGAAGGTCGGGCTCACATCACAGCCGGCGACATGGGCTCCGCGTTCCAGTAGCTCGCGGGCGTAGAGGCCAGGGCCGCACGCCGCGTCGAAGACCGACAGCCCCTCGACGTCACCGGCGAGCCCGAGCACGGCGGGACGGTCGTATAGGGCGTTGTAGGCGCTGTCCTCGGCGTGGCTCGCGTACTCGTGGGCAAAGCGCTCGTACATGCCTCGATCGTCCCAGAGGGATCAACTAGGAGTGTCAGGGGCGCGGCCGGCCCCGGTCAGATCCATGGGCACTGCGAACAAGGCGAACGACAAGAAGGCGCGGAGGCATCGCGGACCCCGACCGACCCGCGAGACCTCCGCGCCTTCGCCTTTGGAGCCGCCGCGCTGCTTTCCCGGTCGGGGAGCAGTACGGTGATGCCCTTGGCACGGGTTCAAACCCCCGGAACCGGGCGGCCGCGGGCCGGGTCCTATTCACGTGGTTCTCATCGACGGTTCGCGAGGCGGGCGGCATCATGACCGGTGACGGCTCCCCTGCGGGCGGCCCGATCGACCTGAGCAAGGAACGGCGGGACGAGACACCCCGGGAACGGCGGGACGAGACACCCCGGGAACGCCGGGGCCCGGCGTGGATCGTGATCCCCGCGCAGGTCATCGCGCTGATCGTCGTCGTGCCGCTGCGGCTCGTCCACGATCTGGTGGTGGCGGTCGCGCGGGGCGTGCGGGCGGTGTGGGACGTCCTGATGCGGGCACCGGGGCGCCTGGCCAGGCTCATCGGCCGGATGCTGCGCGGGGTCGGGGGCGCCCTTTACCGGTGGTTGCTCGCCCCGGTGGGGCGGCTGGTGGCGGCCATCGCGCGCGGGATCGGCGGGCTGCTCGATCTGCTCGTGGTCCGGCCGCTGCGGTGGGTCGCCGTCGTCCTGATCCTCGGTGCCCTCAAGTGGTTCGGAAGCGGGGCCGGACGCCTGGCCCGCTGGGTCTACCGCGCGCTGCTCACCCCGATCGGCCGGTTCCTCGCCCTGGTCGGCCGGGGGCTGGCCTGGCTGGCCGGGCAGGGGCTCCTGCGGCCGCTGCGGGCACTCGGGCGCGGGCTGGTATGGCTGCTGACCCTTGCGGGCCAAGGGCTCGCGGTGCTGTTCACCGTGCTGGTGATCGTCCCGGCCGCGTTCGTGTGGCGTTATGTGCTGCGTCCGCCGCTGCTCGGTATCGGGTGGCTGGCCCGCGCCGTCTGGGACGGCCTCGCCTGGCTGGGACGCGGGACGCTTCTCGTCCTCGGCGCACTCGGGGCCGTCCTCGCAGCCGGATGGGGCGCGTTCGCGGGTGCCGTCGCCTGGTCGTGGAAACTCGTGGGCGGGTTGCTGGGATGGCTGGCGCGAATCCTCATCGTGGCGCCCGCCCGGACCCTGTGGCGTTACGTGCTGTCTCCGATCGCGGCCGGGTTCGTGGGGACGTGGCGCCTCACGGGCCGCGTCCTGCGGTGGTGCTGGCGCACTCTCGTCGTCCTGCCCGGACGGGTCCTGATCGTCGACCCGGCGCGCTGGGTCGGGAGGAGCGTGCTGCGTCCGGTGGGGCGGGGGGCCCGCGGGGCGTGGCGGGCCTCGGTCCGCGATCCGCTCCGCGCCGCCCGCCGGACGATGCGGGAGACGGCCCGGGACGTCCGCCTGCAACTCCGCCGGACCTTCCGCGGAAGATGAACCGCGCCGGCCCCCATCGGGAGGCCGGCGCGGCCCAATGAACTACTCCTCCGAGCCGGTGTCGGACTCCGAAGCGGCGCGGCGCTCGTTGCGCTCGCGCATCCTCTGGAGCAGTTCCCTCTTCTCGGCGGCGGGGTCGCTGCCGTTGCCCGACCCCTGTGGCCTCCCGCCGCGCAGCGCGCGTCGCGAGAGGTTGTTGCGCTGGCCGCCTACGCCCAGCATGCCGTTCCGGCGGCTCTTGGCCATGGTGTTCTCCCGTCGGACTTGGGTGGGTTCATGCAGGTGCACCCAGGTCCGGCCCGCGGGAGCGGAGCGTTCAGACTCCGATCGCGTCCCGGCCGGACCCGGCAACGGAACGGTCACGGTGAACGCGCTTCGGAGTGGACCACCACGCGGTGGCCCAGTCGTGGAACATCATGCGGGCCAGCTTAAACACCGGCTCCGGGGCCCCTCAAAGGGTTTTCGGCCGGGCCCGGCTGAGATACTTGCGGACGATGTATCGACTCCTGTTCTCACTGGTCATCTCCCGGGTCCCGGCCGAGACCGTCCACCACCTGACGTTGCGCGGGCTCCGCGCGATCCAGTCGGTGCCCGGCGCCGTCCCGCTGCTGCGGCGGCTGCTCGCGCCCCGTGACCCGGCGCTGGCCGTGCACGCGCTCGGGCTGGACTTCCCGAGCCCGCTCGGCCTCGCCGCCGGGTTCGACAAGGACGCCGCCGCGTACGAGGCGCTCGGCGCGTTCGGGTTCGGGCACGTCGAGATCGGCACGGTGACGGGACGTCCGCAGCCCGGCAACCCGCGCCCGCGGCTGTTCCGGCTCGCCGCCGACCGGGCGGTCGTCAACCGGATGGGGTTCAACAACGAGGGCTCGGAGGCCGCCGCGCGGCGGCTGCGCGGCCGCGGCGGCGGGACGGTCGTCGGGGCCAACATCGGCAAGACGAAGACCGTCCCGGAGGCGTCGGCGGCGGCCGACTACGTGTCGAGCACCGAGCGGCTCGCCCCGCACGCGGACTACCTCGTCGTCAACGTCAGCTCCCCCAACACCCCCGGGCTGCGGAACCTCCAGGCCGTCGAGCACCTGCGCCCGCTGCTGGCCGCGGTGCGCGAGGCCGCGGACCGCGCGTCCGCACGCCGCGTCCCCGTCCTGGTCAAGATCGCGCCGGACCTGGCGGACGACGACATCGACGCGGTCGCCGACCTCGCCCTCGACCTCGGCCTGGACGGCATCATCGCGACCAACACCACGGTCGCCCGGGACGCCCTGCTGAGCCCGCCCGCCCTGGTCAAGGAGACCGGCGGGCTGTCCGGCGCGCCGCTGAAGGAGCGGTCGCTGGACGTCCTGCGCCGGCTGCGCTCCCGCACCGGCGGCCGGCTCACGCTGATCTCGGTCGGCGGCGTCGAGACCGCCGACGACGTGTGGGAACGCGTCCGGGCCGGCGCCACCCTCGTCCAGGCCTACACCGGGATGATCTACGGCGGGCCCCTCTGGGTGCGCGGCGTCAACCGCGGCCTGTCCCGCCGCCTCCGCGAGAGCGCCTTCCGCACCCTGGACGAAGCCCGCCGCTGACCGTCCCGCCCGGCTTTGCCTGTTGGTTGCCCGGGTGCCGGACATCGGCGGGACGGGGCGGGGCACTGTGCAGGTATGTCCGGGGAGTCGATGTCTCGTGCGACCGAGCCGATATCTCGTGAGACGTTGCTCGTGCGGGTCACGGGCGTTCTGGTCATCGCGCTTCCGGCGGTCGTGACGCGGGTGGGCGGGCTGCATCCGGCGGCCTCGGCGGAGGTGCTGATCCACGGAGCCGGGGTGCTGTCCGCGGCGATCCTGCTGCTGTGGGCGGCGGAGACGGCGCGGGCCGACATCCCGGGGCCGCTCGCGATGGCGATGCTGGCGCTGGTCGCGGTGCTGCCCCAGTACGCGGTGGACGTCTACTACGCGTATGCCGGCGGGACGAGACCCGGCTACAGCGCCTACGCGGCCGCCACCATGACGGGCGCGAACCGGCTTCTCGTCGGGTTCGGCTGGGCGCTGGTCGTGGTCGCGCTGGCGCTGGGCGTCCGGCGGCTGTCGGGACGTTCCGGCGGCGGCGGCTCGGGCAGGCACGCCGCGCGCGGGCCGGGCAGGCGCAACGTCCGGCTGGCCGCGCGTCACCGCGTCGAGCTGGGTTTCCTGGCGCTGGCGGCCGTCCTCGGCTTCATCCCGGCGCTGACGGGCGAGATCGGCTGGTACATCGCGATCGTGCTCCTCGCCGTGTACGGCCTGTACCTGGCCCGCGTCGCCGGCGGCGGCCGGGAGGAGGACGCCTGGACGCCCGAAGGGGTACCGGCGTGGCTGGTCACGCTGCCGCGCCGGAAACGGTGGATCGCGGCCGTGGCCGGGTTCACCATCGCCAAGGTCATCTTGATTCTGTCCACGGCACGCTTCGGGGACGCGCTCGTGGTCACCGGAGCGTCCCTCGGGATCGACGAGTTCCTGCTGGTGCAGTTGCTCGCGCCGGTGGCGGCGGAGGCGCCGGTGCTGCTCGTGGCGGCCATGCTGGCGTGGCGGCTGCGCGACGCCGACGCGATCGGGACGCTGCTGTCCTGCAAGGTCAACCAGTGGACGCTGCTGATCGCCTGCCTGCCGTTCGCCTACCGCGCGGGCGGCGGCGGCTGGTCGCTGCCGCTGGACTCCCGGCAGATCGAGGAGGTGCTGCTGACCGCCTCGCAGACCGTCCTCGGGCTGGCCCTGCTCATCGATCTGGTCTTCAAGCGGTGGGAGGCCGCGCTGCTGTTCGTGCTGTTCGCGGTCCAGTTCGCCCTGCCGGGCGAGGAGGCCAGGCTGGTCCTCGCGGGCCTCTGCCTGGCGATCGGCTTCTCCGTCCTGATCGCCCGCTACCGCGACCTGGGCCAGGCGATGGAAACCGTGGTCCGCCCCCTCGGGACGCGGAAGGGGCCTAGGTGAAGAAGCCGTCCGCTATCAGGGCGGGCAGGACGGTGTCGGCGTGGGCGCGGACTTGGGCCGGGTCCATGCCGGTGAGTTGGGCGATGGCGTCGAGGAGGGGTTCGAGGGGCAGGGTGCCGTCGCAGACGCCCGCGAGGCCGGCTTCGACGGTCCCGACACCGGCCGCGCGGCGGAGGCGTCCGGTCTGGCGCAGCACGATCCGTTCGGGGTTCTCGGCTCCGGGCGGGCCGACCTGTTCCTGGACGAGGCCCGGCGCGACGCCCAGCGTCTGTCCACAGGCTGTGGAAAACTCGGCGGCCTTGGCGAAGCCGTCGAGGACGTCGCCAACGTAGGCGCCGACCGGTTGCTCGACCGCGTGCCGCAGTTCCTCGATCTGGACCGCGGGACGCTGGCTGCGCCGCAACGTGATCCACCCGAAGCCGACGCCGGTGACGCCCTGCCGCTCGAAGTGATCGAGCCACGCGTCGTACCGGGCCCGGTACCTCGGCGTACCGGCCTCGCAGGAATCCCTCAGCCACAACTCGGCATACTCCGCCGGATCCTGGACGTCCCGCTGGACGATCCACGCGTCGCACCCGTCCACCCACGAGCCGACGCGCTCCTCCCACGGGACACCGTCGATATGCAGCCAGTTCGCCAGTAGATGGCAGTATCCGCCGTCGTTCAGATGCCGTGGGGCACTCTCGACGAGGCGCCGGCAGAAGTCGTCACCCGGCAGCCCGGACTCCCGGTACGTGAAGCGCCGGTCGCCGGGCGGCGCGACCACGAACGGCGGATTGGACACGATGAGATCGAACCGGCGGCCCTGGACGGGCTCCATCAGCGACCCCTGGAGCAACTCCGCGTCGGCCACGCCGGAGAGCGCGAAGCTCATCGCGGCCAGTTCCAGAGCCCGCGGATTGACGTCCGTCGCGGTGATCCGCGCGGCCGGGGAACGCCCCGCCAGATGCACCGCCTGGACGCCGCAACCCGTCCCGAGATCGAGCATGTTGTCCACAGGCCTGTGGATAACCAGCCGCGCAAGATTGCCGGACGCGCCACCCGCACCCACCACATGATCGACCGCCGGGACGGCTCCCGATCCCGGGCGTACCGCGAGATCGGACACGGCGTATCCGGCGTGCCCGTCTCCGCTCACATCCTCCAGCGGCTCGACGCGCAGCCGGGCCCGCACCTGCCCGCCCGACACCTCGGCGAGCCCCGCTGCCACCAGATCGTCCGCCTTGATCGCCCCCGCGTCCACCGGCACCTGCAGCCAGAACAGCCGCGTCAGGACCTCCAGCGGCGACCCGCCGCCGGTCGCCCGCAACGCCGGGACGATCTCGTCCCGCGCCAGCGCGCCACCCGCGACCGCACCGAGCAGTTCCCGCACCCCAGCGACGGTGTAATCCGCCTCTAGCAGGACATCGCGGACACGAAGAAGGGGCCTCCGAAGATCAGACACTCCCCCATCCTGCCCCCTCGGCGAGAGCCCATGGGGCTCCCGCAGGACACCGGCGGGGTCGGTTCAGGCAGGTCGGTTCAGGCCCGTCCGTTCAGGCAGGTCAGCTCAGGTAGGTCTTGAAGCCTTCGGTCAGGGACTCGGCGATCCGCTGGCGGAAGGACTTGTCGGCGAACTTGGCCGCGTCTCCCTTGTTGCGCATGTTGCCGCACTCGATGAAGACCTTGGGGACCTTCGACATGTTGAGGCCGCCGAGGTCGTTGCGCCGGTCCCGGCCGTCCTCGCCCAGGTAGTTGGAGTAGGGCATCCCGGTACCGTCGCGGTAGGCGTCGCGGAGGGCCTTGCCCAGTTCATGGGAGCCGGGCACCATATCGGCGTTCCTGGGGATCGCGACCGGCTCGATGATGTGGAAGCCGTGGGCGGACGCGCGCGCGTTGCCGTCGGCGTGGATCGACACCGCGGCGTCGGCCTTCAGCCGGTTGGCGATCGCGGCGCGTTCGGTGATGCAGGGGCCGACGCCCTTGTCGTTCTTGCGCGTCAGCGTGACCTTGGCGCCCTCGGCTTGCAGCAGCTTCGCGAGCCGCTTGGAGACGTCCCAGGTGAAGGCGTGCTCGGGGTAGCCGTCGTTGGACGAGGTGCCGGTCGTGTCGCACGCCTTGCTGCCATTGCCGATCTTGACCTGCTTGTTGATCTCGTCCGGGTGGTCGGCGTTCCCGCCGTTGTGCCCGGGGTCGATGACGATCACCTTGCCGTCCAGCGCGGACGCGTCGCCCCCGGCGGCCGCGGGCGCCTTGCCGGCCAGGGAGGGCGCACCCGCTTTCGGTGGGTTCGCCGTCTCACCCTCTCCGGCGGACGTCCCGGAGGATCCCCCGCACGCGGTGAGCGCGCCGAGGCACAGCGCGATACCGGCGACCACCGGGCCGCCTAGTTGAATGCGCACTGGCCGCTTCCTCCGTGATGGGTTCGTTATGGACCCACACAGTCTGCACACCGATCAGGCTTCGTCAAACGAACTCCGGGAAACCGGCCGGTGCGCGCGGAGGGGTCGACCGAGGGGGTCAACCGAGGGGATCCTCCTTGCCCAGGAGGGCGGCGAGGGCGCGGGCCTCTTCCGCGTCCAGGCCCAGCACCACGCGAGGACGGCCCCACGGGTGGTCGATCGAATGGGCGACGTAGCTGGCGACGGACTCCGAGACCTCCTCGGCCAGGCCGCGCGCGTGGCGCCACTCCGACCATGCGCGTTCCAATTCGCTCGCCGCGTGCTGCGCGCACGACACCAGTTCCGGATCACGCACGAGACCAACCCCCCTGATGAAATGTCGTTCCCCGTGCCCGCGCGGCGCCGTCCCGTCCGGGCGGCCTCCCCCGAGGCCGCCCGGACCCGGGCGCCGAACGGTGAGTCCCATTAACCCGTCCGCGGCGGGTCACGGGCTGGCGAATGCGGCAGGCTTGGCCGGCCCCTTACCCGCTCCACACCGATTCGATGAACGATCGGCCGTTTCCTGTACGCGGGCATGACCGGGCCCGGTGCGGAAGGCGAGGCCGGCGGGGAGCGCTTGCGAGGCGGGGGGACGTGTTCCTTGGCGGGCTCAGGCGGACGGGGCGGGTCCCGTCGTCGAGCGGACCACCAGGTGCGGGACGACCAGGTTCTGCCGGGCCGCGCGGGACGGGTCGCCGATGCGCGCGGTCAGCAGTTCGGCGGCCACCCGTCCCATGTCCCGGCGCGGCTGGTCCACGCTGGTCAGCGAGATGTGGCGGATGGCGGCGAGATGGGTGTTGTCGTAGCCGACGATCGACAGCTCGCCGGGGATTCGTACCCCCAGCTCGTCGGCCGCCGACAGCGCGCCGGTCGCGACCAGGTCGTTCGGCGCGAAGATCGCGGTGGGACGGGGGTCGCGGCGCAGCAGCGCGCCCGCGGCCCGGTAGCCGCCGTCCTCGGTGAAGTCGCCGGGCTCGACGACGACCTCGGCCGCCAGCCCGTGCCGGCGCATCGCGCGCTCGTAGCCGGCGCGGCGGTAGCGCGCGGTGGTGGAGCGCGCCCCCTCGATGTGCGCGATCCGCCGGTGGCCCAGCTCGACGAGGTGGTCGACGGCGAGGCTGGCGCCGAGCTCGTCGTCGTCCACCACGATGTCGACGCCGCTGACGTCGCGCTCGCCGACGACCACGACCGGGACGCTGGCCGCGGCCTCCTTGAGGCTCTCGGGGACGACGCTGAGCAGGACCAGCCCGTCCACCCGCATCTCCAGGAACGCCTCGACGGCCTCCGCCTCGAACATGGGGTCCCAGCGGCCGCTGCCGACGAGCATCCGCAGGCCCGCGCCGTGCAGGCTCTCCTGCAGGCCGTCGAGGAACTCGGCGAAGAACGGGTTGTGCAGGTCGGCGACGATCGCGCCGATCAGCCTGGTGCGTCCCTCGACCAGGCTTCTGGCCACGGCGTTCGGCCGGTAGCCGAGTTCTCGGGCGGCCTGCAGGACGGCCTGCCTGCGGCGCTCGCTCACATGCGGTGACCCCCGCATCACCAGGGAGACGAGCGATTTGGAGACACCGGCGCGCTCGGCGACGTTGCGGATCGTCGGTTTCGGTGCGGGGACGGGCCTCCCCTCGTCGCGCGCGGCGGGAGGCGATTCCGTGCGCGGCCGGGGGACCGCACCCTCTCCCTGCCTGTTGTGCGGGGGATTTGCTTGCTCAGCTGACATGGCACTCCGTCCAGGGGGACCTGCAGGACCTGCCGCGGCAGCGCGCCGCTGGGGGATCGGCGCACCGGCCTCCGCTCGGGAGGAGATGCCATGATGCCGCGCCTTCCCCCCAAACCGCCGCAACAGGGAGTAACGGGCATCCGACAATGGTGGTTCGGGCCTGTGGTGTTCCGGGTCACAGCCGCGTCGAGGCGATCTCGACCGGGCGAAAAGCCCGTTTCGTGCCTAATCGGTATGGCGTGCCGCCTCCCGGGCTCGGATACGCTGCCCAGGTGGGAGATCGTGCGGTGGCCGGCGGCAGGGCGCGGAACCGGCAGGGCGGCGGCGGCACGGGCCGCCGCAGGCTCAGCGTCGACGAACGGCGGGACGAACTGATCGCGGCGGCGCTGCAGCTGTTCAGCACGCGCTCGCCCGAGGACATCTCGATCGACGACGTGGCGGCCACGGCGGGCGCCTCGCGCGCCCTGGTCTACCACTACTTCGGCGGCAAGTACGAGCTGTACATCGCGGCTCTCGGCAGCGCCGCCAAGCAGCTGTCGGTGCTGCTCGAACCGCCCACCGAGGGCAAGCCGATGGAGCGCCTGCGGATCTCGCTGCGGCGCTACTTCGACTTCGTGGAGAGCCACGCCGCGGGCTACACGGCCCTGCTGCGCGGCGGACCGGCCGACCGGTCGGGCGAGGTCGGCGAGATCGTCGACGGGATCCGGCAGCTGGTGCTGAACCGGGTCCTGCAATCGCTGGACGTCGAAACCCCGCAGCCAATCCTGCGCATCACTCTGCGCTCCTGGATGGCGGCCGTGGAGACCGCCGGGCTGGACTGGCTGGAGAACCGCGACGTGGGCCGTCCCGAGCTGGAGAGCCTGCTGGTCGACCACCTGGTCGTCATGCTGCACGCGGCCGGACGCCATGACCCGGGCACCGGCCAGCTGTTCGACCGCCTCTCCCAGGAGGAGCTGAGCTCGTAGGGCCCGGCTCGCACCCGGCTCATAAGACCCCGTTCGTGGGGCCCGGACGCCGTCACCCTTGGACAGTTTGTCCAATCACGGACTCAGTGTCCCCTCCTGAGAACCCTGTCCTCATGTGGACAGAAAGTCTCGTGTGTCCCAAATTCCGCGCACGTCAGCGCAGTCACGACAGTGCGGCCGCACCTACGCGACCACTTCCACTCCTACGCGACCACTTCTGTGTAACCGTCTGCACCGTCCCCGGCATCGGACGCGGTTCGGCGTCCGGCGCCGGGGGCGGCGCAGCGAACAACGGTTACTCCGACCGCTGCTGCGGGATTCCCGCGAGCAGCGCTCGCACCTCTGCCTCGCGGTAGCGGCGGTGCCCCCCCAGTGTCCGGATGGACGTGAGCTTTCCCGCCTTCGCCCACCGCGTGACGGTCTTGGGGTCGACGCGGAACATCGTCGCCACCTCCGCCGGCGTCAGCAGGGGCTCGGCCTCTGGCGTACGTGCTGACATGTTTGCGGCCTCTCCTCCATGGACCGATGACAGCGATCCTGCGATTTGATCTTCGCGCGGTCACTGATGTCCCCTATGGCCCGAAAGAGCCACTATGACATCACAACGTGTAACCTTGCCACCACTCAGCGCTACAAGCAAGTTCCTGGCAGGAGTTGCGTGCAAACATCCCCGAGGATCCGGGGTGCTGCGCCGGTGCGATGGCCTCTGAGTCACGCTGCGTGATTCTAGCGACACGTATAGTCGTATCGCGCAGGGATTCGGGAAATTTGTTTTAGTTCGCCGTCTCCAGAGCCTGGACCGGCCTCCAGCGAGCGAGGAGCCGCTTGTACATCGCCACGGTCAGCTCGGCCTCTCCCCGCTCCATCCCGGTGAGCGCCACGGCCATCTCCGCCACCGACTCGTCCGCGCTGAGCGCCCGGTCGTCCATCAGATGGACGAGCCCTCCGTAGTCGAGTTCCACAAGCGCGCGCGGGTGGAAGCCGCCCAGCCACCGGCCGAGCGTCTCCAGCCGTCCGGCCGACAGGAGATGGACGTCGCCCGTCCCGTCCCCGAGGTTCTCGCGCACCACGGGGAGCGCAGCGGAGACCCGCTGGCGCGCTTCGCCCATGGAGGTGACGTAGATGAGGGTCCGGGCCGGCGCGGCCGTCGCCGGGCCATGGCCTCCTTGCTCCTCCGACACGTCGTCCGACTTGCTGTAACCCGTCCCAGGGGTGCCGAGCATCAGGCACCGCTCACCTCGCGCGAAAGGCACGAACCAGTCCAGCGGGACGTGCCAGGTGCTCGTGAGGATGTGGGGGCGCAGCGACCGTCCCGCGTTCTTCCACTGCCCGAAGTCGCTCATCACCCGCTCCGACAGCGGCGGCGGGACGAACGCGGCCGCGACACCGGCGGCGTGCTCGTCCCTGAAGCGTTCGAAGGCCAGCCATGAGCGCAGCCGCGTCTCCCACGGGCACACGTAGATCATGTCGTCCAGGCGGCGCACGTAGGCGTCCCTGCTCTCCCGCTCCGGCACGACCTCCGGCGGCGAGCCGGTCATCCTCAGCGTGGCGTCACGGTGCTCGACTCCGAGCGCGTGGATCCGCCGCGGGCGGCGCCTGGAGTCGGCGTAGACCGTCCACAGGGTCCGCGCGGGTTCCGGGAAGGCGGTCACCGGTTCATAAACCCGTAGGTACGCGGCGTACGGAAGCACCATCGCATCGTTACACGAGATTCGGCCGGGCGGGACGGCATCGGGCGTCCTACGCTGATCTTAGAGACAGAGAGGAGGGCACTACCGTGCCTAATGTCTTCGGGGCGCCCCACAAGGGCACCGAACCCCGACACGAGCAGGTCGTCTTCTGCCAGGACGAGGCCAGCGGCCTGCGCGCCATCATCGCGATCTACTCCACCGCGCTCGGCCCGGCCTTGGGAGGCACACGCTTCTACCCGTACGGATCCGAGGACGAGGCCCTGGCCGACGTGCTCAACCTGTCCCGGGGCATGGCGTACAAGAGCGCGATGGCCGGGCTGGATCTCGGTGGCGGCAAGGCGGTCATCATCGGCGACCCGGCCACCGACAAGTCCGAGGCGAAGCTGAGGGCGTACGGACGGTTCGTCCAGTCCCTCAACGGCCGCTACTACACCGCGTGCGATGTCGGCACGTTCAGCGAGGACATGGACGTCGTGGCCCGCGAGACCAGTTTCGTCACCGGCCGGACGGTCGCGCACGGAGGCGCCGGCGACTCGTCCATCCTCACCGCGTTCGGCGTGTTCCAGGGGATGCGCGCCGCGGCCGACACCATGTGGGGATCTCCCACGCTGCAGGGAAAGCGGGTCGGGGTAGAGGGCGTCGGGAAGGTCGGTCACCGGCTGGTGGAGCACCTGCGTGAGGACGGCGCGGACGTCGTGATCTGCGATGTGAACGAGCCCGCCATCGACCGGGTCCGGTCAACGCACCCGGAAGTCGAGGTCGTCGCAGACAGCGACGCGATGATCCGTACCGAGCTCGACGTGTACGCACCATGTGCGCTCGGCGGCTCTCTCAACGACGACACCGTGACGGCCCTGAAGGCGAAGGTGGTCTGCGGTGCCGCCAACAACCAGCTCGACCACCCCGGTGTGGAGAAGCGCCTCGCCGACCGCGGCGTCCTGTACGCACCCGACTACGTGGTCAACTCCGGTGGCCTGATCCAGGTCGCGGACGAGATCGAGGGCTTCAACTTCGACCGTGCCAAGGCCCGCGCCGCGGGCATCCACGACACCACCCGAAAGATCTTCGCGTTGGGGGCCGACGAGGGCGTCCCGCCGGCGGCCGCGGCCGACCGGCTCGCTGAGCGCAGGATGTCCGAGATCGGCAGGCTGCGCGGCATCCTGGTCTGAGCCAGAGGGTCTCCAGAGGATTCGCTGGCCTGATTAGACCGTTGCAAAACCGTTGCCAGGGCCGCCGTGGAGGACTGTACGACCGTCCCCCGGCGGCTTTGGCACGTACCCGTGACCACGGGATACACTGTTGTTATCAGCAACGGAGGCGCCGCCACGTACCGTCGATGTACCGAGCCGGGCGCAAAACGGGTACGGTTGTACCCGTGACTGACGCATGGCTCATCAGGCACCGGTCCGTGTGGTACACGCGCGCTTGGATGGGCCCAAGAAAGCCCTGACCATCGAGGGGGTCGAGCCAATGGGTCGCGGCCGAGCCAAGGCCAAGCAGGTAAAGGTTGCCCGACAGCTCAAGTACAACAGTGGCAACACGGACCTCGACCGCCTGAAGGACGAACTGGGAGTCGACGACTCCGGCGAAGACTCCTATGACGAGCTCGCCGAGAAGTACGCCGATTTCGCCGAGGACTACGGCACCGAGGACCGCAAGGACGGCACCTCCGGTTGACCGGCCGACAGCGCGCCACTGCCCGCAGCACAGGGCGGTGGCGTTTGTCGTGACCTCTGGTTGTTCGCCAAGGTGCTCGTCATTGGGGTGTGGTTCATCATGGTCTCCGAACGCCGCCGAGATTGCCCGCAGGGCACGTCCGGCGGCTGACGCTTCCCGTGTGACTCGTGAGGGCTGAGAGGCGCTCTGCGTCCCTCTCAGCCCTCGCGCACGGCGTCTGCGGCGCCCGCCGCGGCGCGCGAGGCTCCTGAATCAAGCGGCCCGTCACGCAGGCTTGCCCGTCACGGCTTGCCCGTCACGCAGGCTTGCCCGTCACGCAGGCTTGCCCGTCACTCCGACTTACCCGTCACTCAGGCTGCCCGTCGCTCAGACCAGAGTCGCGGAGCCGGTGCCGCCGGCCCTGCCGTTGACTCCGCTACGTACGATGTCGCCCAGGTGCCAGGCCGGCACGCCACGGGCGGTCAGGAGGCGGAGGGCCTCGTCGGCACCGTCCGGGTCGACGATGGCGGCCATCCCGACGCCCAGGTTGAACGTCTTGTCCATCTCGGCCTGGGGAACGTCCCCGTGAGCCTGAAGGACGCGGAACAGAGCGGGCGTCTCCCAAGACGACCGGTTGAGCACGGCGTCGACGCTCGCGGGCAACGAGCGGGCCAGGTTCGCGGCCAGCCCGCCGCCAGTGATGTGAGCGAAGGCACGCACACCACCGGCCTGGATCAGGGCCAGGCAGTGCTTGGCGTAGATGCGAGTCGGTGTGAGAAGTTCCTCACCGAGTGGACGACCAAGTTCCGGCGGCTCGGATTCGAGGTTCAGATCCGTCGTGGCAAGGATGTGCCGGACGAGCGAGTACCCGTTCGAGTGAATCCCGGATGAGGCCATGGCGATGACGACGTCACCCGGGCGGACACGTTCTGGACCGAGGACCTCGCCGGCCTCGACGACACCGGTCCCGGCACCCGCGAGGTCGAACTCGTCCGCCTCCAGGAGGCCGGGGTGCTCGGCGGTCTCGCCGCCGACGAGGGCGCATCCGGCCAGAGCGCAGGCGTCGGCGATGCCACCGACGATGTCGGCGATCCGTTCCGGGACGACCTTGCCGCAGGCGATGTAGTCGGTCATGAACAGCGGCTCGGCACCGCACACGACCAGATCGTCGATGACCATGCCGACCAGGTCGTGGCCGACCGTGTCGTACACGCCGAGACGGCGCGCCAGATCGACCTTGGTACCGACACCGTCCGTGGACGTGGCGAGCAAGGGGCGCTTGTAGCGCAGGAGCGCCGAGGCGTCGAAAAGGCCCGCGAACCCGCTGACGTCATCGACTACTTCCGGACGCCGCGCGCGCGCCACCCGGGACTTCATCAACTCGACGGCGCGCTCACCCGCCGCGATGTCGACCCCAGCGGCTTCATACGAGGCCGGCGTAGGACCCGGCATCAGGTGACCTCCAGCAGGTGCTTGCCGCGGGCGTCCTCGTCCACCGGGACGGGATAGACGCCGTCGAAGCACGCCCGGCACAGACTGTCCTTGGCGATCTGCGTCGCGGAGATCAGCTCGTCCAGGGAGACGTAGCCGAGCGAGTCGGCGCCGATCGAGTCGCGGATCTCCTCGACCGACAGGTTCCCGGCGATCAGCTCGGCGCGGGTCGCGAAGTCGATGCCGTAGAAGCACGGCCAGGCGACGGGCGGGCTGGAGATCCGCACGTGCACCTCGGCGGCGCCCGCGTCCCGCAGCATCGCGACGATGGCGCGCTGGGTGTTGCCGCGCACGATCGAGTCGTCCACCACGATCAGCCGCTTGCCCTCGATGGCCTCGCGCAGCGGGTTCAGCTTGAGCCGGATGCCGAGCTGCCGAATGGTCTGGGACGGCTGGATGAACGTCCGCCCGACGTAGGAGTTCTTCACCAGGCCCTGGCCGTAGGGGATGCCGGACGCCTCGGCGTAGCCGATCGCCGCCGGGGTGCCCGACTCCGGGGTCGGGATGACCATGTCGCCCTCGACGGGGTGCTCGCGGGCCAGCCGGCGCCCCACCTCGACGCGGGTGGCCTGGACGCTGCGCCCCGCGATCGTCGTGTCGGGCCGCGCCAGGTAGACGTACTCGAACAGGCAGCCCTTCGGCCGCGCCTCGGCGAACCGCTCGGACCGGACGCCGTCGCCGTCGACCGCGATCATCTCGCCCGGTTCGATCTCGCGGACGACGCGGGCGCCGACGATGTCGAGACCGGCGGTCTCGGACGCCACGACCCAGCCTCCGCCCTCCAGTTCGCCGAGGACGAGCGGGCGGATGCCCTCCGGGTCCCGGGCGGCGTACAGCGTCCCCTCGTCCATGAAGACCAGGGAGTACGCGCCGCGGGTGGCGGGCAGGATCTCCCGCGCCGCCGCCATGGGGCCGTCGCCGTGGGTGGCCAGCAGGGCCGTCAGGACCTCGGTGTCGGTCGTGGCGGTCAGCACGCCGGGGGCGAGCCTTGCGGCCAGCTCCGGTGTGTTGATCAGGTTGCCGTTGTGGACGAGCGCCAGCCCGCCCGCGTCGCTCGACCGGAACGTGGGCTGCGCGTTCTCCCACGTGGGCGCCCCGGTCGTCGAGTAGCGGCAGTGACCCACGGCGATGTGGCCGCGCAAGGTGTTCAGCACCGATTCGTCGAACACCTGGGCGACGAGGCCCATGTCCTTGAAGACGACGATGCGTGAGCCGTCGCTGACGGCGATACCCGCGGATTCCTGCCCGCGGTGCTGGAGCGCGTACAGGCCGTAGTAGGTGAGCTTGCTGACTTCTGCCCGGGCGGCCTGGTCAGCAGGCACCCAGACGCCGAAGACCCCGCACGCGTCCTGTGGGGGGCGGTCGGTGGGATCGAGGTCGTGGCTCAGACGTCCGTCACGGAGAGGCACATTTGCCAGTCTAGATGCCTGATTCAGCTGCTCCGATCGGTGGCATGTACTTAACGGACCTTTACGCACCCGAACCACGGGCATCACGTATCTCGGGGGAGTCTGGTGACCGACACGTGGAGGAACGCATGACGCTGCCCGGGTACCAGACGTATTCGCCGCCCTCCCCGCCCAAGCGGAGCACGCTGGCGAGGACCTCGCAGGTACTCGGAATCGTCGGCCTGGTGGGGCTCGTGCTGTGCCTGGCGGGCATGATTCCGGCGCTTGTGGGGCTCGTCCTGGGGACGGTGTCCCTGATGCGGCGCGACGCCGACCGGCGGCCCGCCGTCGTGGGCGTCGTCTGCTCCGCCCTTGCCCTCGTCATCGGCGCCGGGATGCTCGTCTGGCTGCTGAGCAAGGCGGCAGAGTGCGGGGACGAGGCGCGCTACCCGGACGACACGTCGCGGCGTGGCTGCGTCGAACGAGAGTTCCCCTTCGCCAAGGGCAGCGCCGCCACCCATCGCTAGGGCTCGTGGCAAGGGCTCGTGGCAAGGGCTCGTGGCCCGCCCTAGGGGTTCTCGTAGTCGGCCAAGGAGCGGACGGCTTCCTCGTCGAGCGCGGAGGCGTAGACGCGCAGATCGTCCATGAGGCCCGCGAATCCGGGCTTGGTGGGTTCGCGGCCCAGGTAGATGGGTCCGGCCGGTGTGACGACGGCGTGTTCCAAGGGGACGGCCGCGTCCAGCCTGCCGTTGACGTAGAGGAACATCCCGTCGGTGTCCACGACAAAGGCGATGTGCGCCCACTCCCCCACGGTCAGCCTGGCGCGGCTGTCGACGAAGTCGGGGCCCTTGACGGTGAAGAGCTGGATCCGCAGCCTCATCGCGTCCGGGTACAGCCACAGCCCGAGGCCGCGCGCGTCGTGCTCGGCGACCGGCTTGTAGACGAGGCTGCGCCATTCACCGGTCGGCTCCTCGCCGATCTGGACGAAGAACGCCACGCTGAACCCGAACACCTGGCTGAGGACGAGCTGGGGTGTGGCGGGAATCACCGCCCGGCCGTTGCCTTGCAGCGACAGGGCCTCCCCGTCCCGGCCCGGGACGATCTCGGCGATCTCGTCCAACTCGGCGGCGGGGCCGGTGCCCGCCGCGTCGGCGACCAGGCGGCCGTCCACGGTGCCGACGTCGAACGTCCAGTGCGCGATCAGCACGCGATCACCTCCAGGACGGCGCCGCGCCGCCGGCAGGATGTGCGCTGCCACGATGGGCGCATGACGCCGCCTTCCAGGCCGTGCCCCGAACGGACGGTGGTGACCACGCTGGCAGCGCCGGGCGGCCCCGGCAAGACCCGAATAGGACGCTAGACCTGAAAAGGGCGATCTGCCAGTAACCCGGCTCAGCCGGTCTCTGAGGCGTCCCCGCCGGCGGGGAGGCCATCGAGCGGTTCGAGGGGCAGGGGAAGATGATCCGACAGGTCCGCGCGCGCGCCGCTGGCGCGGACCCGTCCGTCCGCTACGGCGTCGGCCCAGGCCAACCGGCCCGTGGCCAGGGCGATCCAGGCGGCCGCGTCCATCTCCACCACATTCGGGGGTGTACCACGGGTATGGTGCGGGCCGTCGATGCATTGGACAGCGGCGTAAGGAGGAACGCGAACCTCCACGGAACGGCCGGGCGCCAGCTCGGCGAGCCGGTCGAGCAGGAAGCGCACCGCTCCTTTGACGACCGGCCGGGGCGGTTCGGCTTTCCCTGTCTCGATGCAGGCGAGGACGATGTCCATGGCCGCGCGACGAAGCTCGGCCGACTCGTCCGCGCCGGTATGGGCCGGCAGGCCGAGTGCGGCGAGCTGCTCGTTCACGAGAGCGAGAGAAAGCGGTGTTCGCGACATCGCCACCGACGGTACCGGGTCGCGGCCCAAGGCGATCCGGCCTGCGATGGCGTGGCGAGGCCGCGCAGACGGTAGAAAGGACCCCGGCCGAAACCGGGAGCTCGGGGACACGGTCCCCGGAGGACACGGAGGTTCGTCAGATGCCCGAGGCGCTGCCCCTGCAGCCGGGTGACCCGCGAAGACTCGGCTCGTACGAGGTCACGGGACGGCTCGGCGTCGGCGAGCAGGGCGCCGTCTTCCTCGGCAGGGATCCTGCGGGCCGCCAGGTCGCCGTGAAGGTCCTGCATGTGCGGCTGAGCGGTGAGCCCGTCGCCAGGTCGCGGTTCGCCGGCGCGTTCGACTCCGCCCGGAAGGTGTCCGGCTTCTGCACGGCGGCGATTCTGGACGCCGATGTGGAGGGCGACCGTCCCTTCGTGGTGAGCGAGTGGGTGGACGGGCCGTCCCTCCAACAGCTCGTGGCCGAGGAGGGCCCGCGCGGCGGCGCGGTCGTCGAGCGCCTCGCGGCCGGCATGGCGATCGCGATGGCCGCCGTCCACCGGGCGGGTGCGCTCCATCACGATCTGAAGCCGGGGAACGTCCTCCTGGGGCGGGACGGGCCGAGGCTGGGCGACTTCGGTATCGCGAGCGCTCTGGAGGCGGTGAACGTGACCTTTTCCGGGCACATCACCGAGGACCCGTCCTACAAGGCCCCGGAGCAGCTCAGCGGCAGGGGCATCGGGCCCGCCGCGGACGTGTTCGCGTGGGCGTCGACCATCCTGTTCGCCGCGACGGGCCGGGCGCCGTTCGGGACCGGTTCGCCGTCCGAGGTGATGCAGCGGATCGTCTACGACGAGGTGGACCTGACCGGGGCCCCCGATTCGCTGCGCGAAGTGCTGTCCGACGCCTTCGTCAAGGACCCTGCCGACCGTCCCACGGCCCCGGACCTCCTGCAGCGGCTCCTGGACTCGTCCAGCCCGCTGGCAAGCCGGATGCCGCCCTCGATGGTGGACGAGGGCCGGGCCCTCGCCTCAGGGCCGGCCGTACAGCAACCGGGGCTGCGCCCCGGGCCAGAGTCACCTTCGCCTTCACCGCACATGCCGCCCCCCGTGCCGCCGCAGGTCCCCATAGGAGGCCCACCAGGGCCCTGGACCGCCAGCCCTGGCGTCGCAGCCACCTTCACAGACGGGACGCCGGTGCCCGGCGCGTCGGCGGGGCCTCCTCCAGGCTCCCCTGCGGCTCCCCCCTCGGACAGCGCCTCGTCGTCCTTGCTAGGGAAGCTCTCGCGCGCGCGCCGGTCACGCCCACCCGAGCCCGAGCCTGTGACGCCCCCCGCCGACCTGGACTCGTCCGCCTTCGAGGAGACCACGACCTTCAACGCGTTCGAGCCGCGGCAGCCCGACCGGGCGGAACAGACCACGCAGTTCGACGCGTTCAGCGGCCCCGACCCCACCGCCACGTTCGACGCGATCGACCTGGAACAGCAGGCGAACAGCACCGCACCGTCCCCGATGATCCCCGGCATGGGCGAGGGCCGTGACAGCGGCGGACGCAACTCCCCGCTGGCGTCCCTCGCCAAGATGCGGCGCCCGAGCAACCACGTGCTGGGGGTCGCGCTCTCGCTGTTCATCGGGGTCGGCGTGGGCATCGCCATCATCGCGCTGGTCCTGTGGCCCCAGCTCAAGGCCGATGACGGCCCGCCCCCCGACAGCGCCAACGCGTCGAACAACCGTCCGGTGACGACGATCCCGTCGTCCTTCGGCGGGACGTGGAAGGGGACGCTGGTCAACACAAGCCGCAACGCCTCGTTCCCCGTGGAGGTGACGTTCGACGTGGGCGGCACCACAGCGCGCGCGGTCTATCCACGGGAAGGCTGCAACGGCACGCTCACGCTCACCAGGGGCACGGAGAGCGCTCTGAAGATGGCCCTGGCCGTCGGGAAGCCGTGCACGGCCGGGGTCGTCCAGATCACCCGGCAACCGGACGGCACGCTCCAGTACACGTGGAACAAGCCCGGCACGAACCTCGGCTACGGGGGCCGCCTGATCCGCGACTGAACCGGAACCGCATGCGACACGTATGAACCGGCGGAATGCCCGATTCGCCCACTGAAAACTTGATAGTTCCGCTAAGGTTCCCTCGGAAGTGAGCCCTTGTGAGTCCAGTCACGTAAGATGGCTCGGCTCCCAGCAAGGAGCCTGACATCTCGCGCTTGGCGCCGTCTCACTCGCCGCAGGGGTCTAGCCTTGGCGAAACTGCAGACGGTTGTTTAATGTTCATTGACCTTCGGCCGTGACGAGAGGAGAAGCACGTGGAGACCCCCGCCTCCACACGCAGGCACGGTAGGCGACGCGCCGCCGTGGCTCTCGTGGCGCTCGCCACCGCACTGCCCCTGTTCGGTACCGCCACTCCGTCCGGCGCCGCCGCGTCTCCGGCGGCCGCCGCGTACGTCCCGCTCGACCCGGGCGACAGCGCCAAGTTCGCCAAGCTGAACCGGCAGATCGAGCAGCTCGAGAAGGAACTCGGCGGCGACCTGGCCAAGCTCAAGGACATCCAGTACGCGGCCAAGAAGGCGCACCAGAAGTCGAAGACCCTGGAAAAGGACCTCATCGAGGCCCGCAGCATCGCCGCCCAGCTCGCCGCGACCCAGTACATGAGGAACGGCGAGGACCCCACGGTCACCTTCCTGTCCGCCTCCAACCCGAGCGAGCTCCTCAGCAACGCCAGCCTGGTCAGCCACATGGCCCAGAACCAGCACGCGAAGGTCGAGCAGATCCAGAAGCTCATCAACGAGCAGGCTCAGGCCCGCAAGCAGGCCGAGGCGAAGATGACGCAGGTCAAGAAGGAGATCAAGGACCTGAAGAGCCGCAGGACCAAGATCGAGGCCCTGGTCAAGAAGTACAAGCCCGAGTCGCCGGTCAGCGGCCTGGGCGGCGTCACGTCCCGCATGCTCAAGACCAAGAACGCCATCGACCTGGAGTTCGGCCCCTTCCCCACCATCGGCTGCGTCCGCGGCGGCGTCGACGCCCAGGACCACGGCACCGGCCAGGCCTGCGACTTCATGGTGACGACCGGCGGCGTCATGGCCTCGGGCAGCGCGCAGACCCAGGGCGACCAGGCGGCCCAGTACGCCATCTCCAACGCCAGCTCCCTCGGCGTCAAGTACGTCATCTGGCGCCAGCGCATCTACGACATGCGCAGCCCCGGCTGGCGCGCGATGGAGAACCGAGGCGGCAACACCGCCAACCACTACGACCACGTCCACATCTCGGTCTTCTGAGCCTTCCGGCTCATGCAGAAAGGGCGCCCCGGTGAGGGGGCGCCCTTTTCTTGTCTGGTGTGGACGTGGGTGGGTGTGGAGGGTCAGTCGGCGTAGCTCGGGAGCATGCGTTCGTGGGACTCCCGGAGTTCGTACAGCGGGATGCTGAACAGTTCCTGCTGCTCGCCGTCGGGGCCGTGGCCCGTGACGCTCAGGGAGTCGCCGCCGGCCACGCCGATCTGGCTGACGGGGACGCCCGCCGACTCGCACAGGGCCGCCAGGCGCGCCTCGGCACCCGGGCGGACGGCGACCATGGCGCGGGCCACCGACTCGCTGAACAGGGCCACGAACGGGTCGCCCGGCAGCGTGATGCGGGCCCCCAGTCCGCCGCGCAGGCACGACTCCACGAGCGTCTGGGACAGGCCGCCGTCCGACAGGTCGTGGACGACGGTCACCAGCCCGTCGCGGACGGCGTTGACGAGCACGGAGGCCAGCGACGTCTCGGCCTTGAGGTCCACCAGCGGCGGCAGGCCGCCCAGGTGCCCGTAGACGACGTGCGCCCATTCCGAGCCGCCGAACTCCTCGCGGGTCTCGCCGAGCAGCGCGATCGTGGCGCCGTCGGTGGTGAGCCCGATGTTCACGCGGCGCCGTACGTCGTCGTGGACGCCGAGGACGCCCACGACCGGGGTCGGGTTGATGGGCGTGGAGCCCGTCTGGTTGTAGAAGCTCACGTTGCCGCCCGTGACCGGGATGCCGAGGTACTGGCAGCCGTCCGCCAGGCCCTCGACCGCGCGGGCGAACTGCCACATGACCCCGGGGTCCTCCGGGGAGCCGAAGTTGAGGCAGTTGGTGACGGCCAGCGGCCGCGCACCCGTGGCGGCGACGTTGCGGTACGCCTCGGACAGGGCCAGTTGCGCGCCCGCGTACGGGTCCAGGCGGGTGTAGCGGCCGTTCCCGTCGAGGGACAGCGCGATGCCCAGCCCGGACTCGTCGTCGATGCGCACCACGCCCGCGTTCTCCGGCATGGCCATCACGGTGTTGCCGAGCACGTACCGGTCGTACTGCGACGTCACCCACGTCTTGCCGGCCAGGTTCGGCGACCCGGCCAGCCACAGCACCGTGCGGCGCAGCTCGTCGCCGTTGGACGGGCGGGTGAGGCGGCCCGGCGTGTCGGACTGGAGGGCGCCGAGGTCCAGCGGGGGCTCCAGGGGGCGCCGGTACACCGGGCCCTCGTCGGCGGCCGTGGTCGGCGGGAGGTCGACGATCGTCTCGCCCCGCCACGTCATGACCAGCCGGCGCGTGTCGGTGACCGTCCCGATCACGGTCGCCGGGATCTCCCAGCGGCCGCAGATCTCCATGAAGCGTTCGACTTTGTCGGGCGTGACCACCGCCATCATGCGCTCCTGCGACTCGCTCATGAGGATCTCCTCGGGCAGGAGAGTCTCGTCGCGGAGCGGGACGGCGTCGAGGTTGACGTGCATGCCGCCGGTGCCGGCCGCGGCCAGCTCCGTCGTCGCGCAGGACACGCCGGCGGCGCCGAGGTCCTGGATGCCGACCACGAGGTCCTCGTTGAACAGCTCCAGGCAGCACTCGATGAGCAGCTTCTCCATGAACGGGTCGCCCACCTGGACGGACGGCCGCTTCTGGTGAGACTCGTCATCGAAGTTCGCCGAGGCGAGGACGGAGGCGCCGCCGATGCCGTCCGGGCCGGTCAGCGCACCGAACAGGATCACCTGGTTGCCGGGGCCGGGGGCCGTGGCGCGCTGGATGTCCTCGTGCCTCATGAGGCCGACGCAGAGCGCGTTGACGAGGGGGTTCTGCTCGTAGCAGGCGTCGAAGACCGTCTCGCCGCCGATGTTGGGCAGGCCGAGCGAGTTGGCGTAGCCGCCGATGCCCGCCACCACGCCGGGCAGGACGCGCTGGGTGTCGGGGGCGTCCGCCGGGCCGAACCGGAGCGAGTCCATCACCGCGATGGGCCGGGCGCCCATCGACATGATGTCGCGCACGATCCCGCCGACGCCGGTCGCGGCGCCCTGGTATGGCTCCACGTAGGACGGGTGGTTGTGCGACTCCACCTTGAAGGTGACCGCCAGCCCCTGGCCGACGTCCACGACGCCGGCGTTCTCGCCCATGCCGACGAGCAACTTGTCCGTCTTCGGGGCCTTGTCACCGAACTGGCGGAGGTGGACCTTGGAGCTCTTGTACGAGCAGTGCTCGCTCCACATCACCGAGTAGATCGCCAGCTCGGCCGAGGTGGGGCGGCGCCCGAGAATGTCGCGGACGCGCCGGTACTCCTCCTCGTTCATCCCCAGCTCGGCGAACGGCTGCCGACGCTCCGGGGACGCGGCGGCGATGGCCACGGTGTCCGTGCCGGAGTAGGCCTGGCCTTCGATGGCCGGCTGCGGGCCCGTCCCGCGGCCCAGCGCGGGCTGCGGGCCCGTCCCGGGGCCGACTGCGGGCTGCGGGCCGGTGCCGTGCCCGACGGCGCGCTGCGGGCCGGTGCCGGGGCCGACGGCGGGCTGCGGGCCGGTGCCGCGCCCGACGGCGCGCTGCGGGCCGGTGCCGGGGCCGACGGCGGGCTGCGGGCCGGTGCCGGGGCCGACGGCGGGCTGCGGGCCCGTGCCGCGTCCCTCGGGCTGGACGGGCGGCTGCGGGCCCGTGTTCAGGCCGACGGTGAGCTGCGGGCCGCTCCCGGGGTTGACCGTGGGCAGCGGCCCGGTGCCGAGAGCGGGCTGAGGGCCGGTGCCTAGCGCGGGTACAGGGCCGGTGCCCAGTGCGGGCAGAGGGCCGGTCCCAGGCCGGTCACCCTGGACGGGCGGCTGCGGGCCCGTGTTCGGCCCGGCGGCGGGCTGCTGCCCGGGGCCGGGCGTGGGCTGCGCGTCGGGCCGGTCGGCTTGGACGGGCGGCTGCGGGCCCGTGTTCGGCCCGACCGCCTGCTGCGGGCCCGTCCCCGTACCGACCGCAGGCTGCGGGCCGGTCCCGGGACCGGCAGAGGGCTGAGGTCCGGTGCCCAGAGCAGGCTGAGGTCCGGTGCCTAGTGCGGGCAGGGGGCCGGTGCCCAGAGCGGGCGGAGGGCTTGCTCCTGGCTCGACGGCGGGCTGCGGGCCCGTTCCCGGCCCGGCGAAGGGCTCGGGGCCGGGGCCGGCCAGGGGTTGCGGGCCGCTGTCCCGGGTGGTGGGGTCCGTCGGCGGAGCGGTGAATCCGTTCAGGTCCGGGTTGGTGAGCGTCGGGTCCGCCAGGGTGGAGGCAGGGTCAGCGGCGGCGCTCTCCTCGGCCAGGGCTTGGGCGAACTGCTGTTCCGGCCCTTCGAGGGGTGCGCCGGGCAGCGGCTGAGCCGACCTGAGCACGGCCTGGGCGGACGGGTCCACCTGGATCATCGGCCGCGGCTGAGCGGCCGATCCGGGCTGGGTGGCGGTGGCGGCCCGGTCCGCGGGCTTGGCCTCCTCCAGCATGGCCTCGAAAGCCTGCGTGACCGACGGGTCGATCGGCTGGAGCTCGGGGTCGTCCGCGTCGGACCTGAGCTCGCCGAGCCACTCCATCGACGGCTCGTCAGTGGATTCCCGGGTGGCGCGCCCGGAGGCGTGTGGCGGTTGCTCGCTCATGCGTTGACCAGTCTCTTGACAATGGAGGAAAAGAAGCCGAGCCCATCGGTGGACGGGCCGGTCAGTGACTCCACGGCGTGCTCGGGATGCGGCATGAGCCCGACCACGTTGCCGGCTTCGTTGCAGATCCCGGCGATGTCATCGAGGGAGCCGTTGGGGTTCAGGTCGAGGTATCGGGCGACGATCCGGCCGGTGTCGGCCAGTTCGATCAGCGTCTCCCTGTCGGCGGTGTACCGGCCGTCCCGGTTCTTGATCGGGATGACCAGCTCCTGGCCCTCACGGTACTCGGTCGTCCAGGCGGTGTCGGTGTTCTCCACTCGAAGCCGCTGGTCGCGGCAGACGAAGTGCAGGCCGGCGTTCGGCAGCAGCGCGCCCGGCAGCAGGTGCGACTCGCACAGCACCTGGAAGCCGTTGCAGATGCCGAGGACCGGCAGGCCCGCCTCGGCGGCGGCCGCCAATTCGGTCATGAGCGGTGCGAACCGGGCGATAGCCCCGGCCCGCAGGTAGTCCCCGTACGAGAATCCGCCGGGCAGTACGACCGCGTCGACCCCCTGCAGATCGTGGTCGCCGTGCCATAGGGCGACCGGCTCGGCGCCGGCCAGCCGCACGGCACGTGCGGCGTCCTTGTCGTCGAGAGAACCGGGGAAGGTGACGACCCCGACCCGGGCAGCATCCATCTCTACTGTTCCTCCGAAATGAGGGGCGGCCGGGACTGGCGGTTCTCCTCCGCCGATCACCCCGCTGCGCGTCGCATTCCCCCCGCGCGCGTACCAATCTACCCGGCGTTGTGGACGAGATTGTGGTCGAGGCGCCGCACCAGCGCCTCGTCCCGCCAGCTCAGGCGCTTCCGCAGGCTGACGACGGTGCCCCTGTCGGGCGAGCTGTCGATGGCGAGGTCGTCGACCAGCGCACGCATGATCCTAATCCCGCGTCCGGATTCGCCCAAAACCCCCCGATCCTCGGGGGCCGGCCGGGGCCCGCCGCCCCGGTCCATGACTTTGAGCACACAAACGCCCTCGTCCACGTGCCCTGTGACCTGGTACTCACCGGACGCGCGGACGTGCTGGACGACGTTCGTGCACGCCTCGGACGTGGCGACCAGTACGTCGTCGACGCAGTCCTCGGTGACGCCCAGCCCCCGCAGCGCGTCACCGACCACCCGCCGTATCACCGGGATGCTGAGCGCTTCGCGCGGGAGCGCGAGCGAGAACCTCATTTCCACCCGGACACCTCGTGTCATGCCCCGGGCTTCCTGGCCGTTCCCCCGGTCCCCGGAGCGTGCTCGACGACTCGACGCAGCTAAGACTTCCCCGGCGGTATCTTCCGTAATCGCTATACTGCCGGGTCGTTCCGCGAAATCTAGTCAATGACCCGAGCCCGCGGAAAGGCCCGTGGGCCCATGGAACGCGCCAACTTCCCCCGGAGACGAACGGGCATTCAATGCCATTTCCGGCTAGAGAACGCGAACCTCGAAGTTCTCGATGACCGGGTTGGCGAGGAGCGTTTCGGCGATCTTGCCGACCTGCTCCAGGGCCGCCTCGTCGGCCTCCCCCTCCAGTTCGACCTCGAACCGCTTCCCCTGCCGGACGGCGACGACGCCGTCGAACCCCATCTGCGGAAGCTTCCGGGCGATCGCCTGCCCTTGCGGGTCCAGGATCTCCGGCTTGAGCATGACGTCTACGACGACACGCGCCACGACCGCCCCCTCACTGGTCTGCGCTTTCCTTACTATCCCGAAGCGTACGGCACCATGGCTGTTCAAGACCCATCCGCACCGTTCCTAACCAGGATCCAGGAGTGAGTGTTGCACCCACGTCCCGGTACTGCGCGCGTCCCGAACGGTGTTGGATGCGCTGGTTGCCCGCGTTCGTTGTGTCGCCGTCCGGGGGCGTGCATCGTGTGCGCGTTCCGGGACGGGCGAGCGGGTTCCCTCACGCCCCTGGGCACCCGGTTCGGCCTGGGCGGTCCGATGCCCGCGCCCATCGCTCTGGTGGGTGCGGGGCGGTGTCGTCCGTCGCCGGATCGGGTGTCCGAGGGCGCGTCTGCCGATCGCCACCGAGGCGGCGTCATGGCAGGTCATCTTCCTATCGCTGGTGGTGAGGGGTTTGCGCCAGTGCTGGTCGCCCCATCTCGAGGTGTAGGCCGGATCGACCGCGACGATCGCGAGCCCCTGCTCGGCGGCCATCGAGACCAGCCGCGCCTTGAGTTTCCCGGTGGGGAAGCCGGAGATGAGCTGCCGGAATCGTTTGCGTCGGCCGTGTTTCTCCCGGGTCTTGTCTTGGGCGAAGTCCAGGTCTTCGATGGCGATGGCGGCGACGCCGCATCGCCGGGCCCAGTGCAGCAGGGCGGTGATGGCGTGCCGGACCTGCGCGTCCCGGTGCCCGACGGTCCCGGACAGGTCGTAGCCGAACCGCATGGGGTCGCCGACCGGGTTGCCGTGGGTGTCCAGGCGGTAGGCGGCGAAGTGGTCGGTGTTGGTGTCGACTCCGATGATGCCGTGGGCGCGGGCCGCCTCGAGCGGAACCGTGGGGGTGGTGGGGCGTTTCCAGGATGCGGTGAGGTACCAGCGGTCCCGGTCCGGGTCGTGGTGGATGCGGTAGGCCACCGCCCGGTCCACGGTGATCCGGTCGGCCCACTCGGCGGCCCGGTGCGCGAACCGCACCCGGGCGGTCAGGACGTAGCGGCCGTGCGGGGCGTTGGCCAGATGCGCCAAAGGGGCAGGCAGCCTGATCGATACTTCGCCGTCGGGGGTGACGCGGATGGTCTCGTTGCCGTACCGCTTCCCGCTTTCGCCGTCGGCCTGCCAGAACCACCGCCCGGCCTCCCACCGCGCCCGCCACTGCTCCTCGGTCAGCCCGGCGGCGTCCAGGTGGTGGCGGGTGTTCAGCAGGCGCCTGCCGCCGCGCACCACCCGCACCCGCCCGGCGTCCCAGTCGGCCTGCACGCGTGCGAGGCGGTCCTTGAGGACGTGCAGGCGGCGGGACTTGGCGAACCACTCCCGCCTCGACCGATACC
>NZ_SMKK01000319.1 GCF_004348425.1 Actinomadura sp. 7K507 | reverse complement strand
CGCACCCCCTGCCCGGCGGCGCGCAGCTCCCCGCGGGCCCGCTCCGCCCACGGGACCGCGCCCAGCCGCTCGAAGATCTCCAGCGCCGCGCCGAGCCGGGCCCTGGCCTGCGCGCGGCGCCGCGACCGCCGCAGCCACTCGCCGTACAGCAGTTCCGTGCGGGCCCGTTCGAACGGCCGCCCGCCCTGCCGGTGGGACGCGAGCGCCAGCGCGAAATGCCGGTCCGCCGCCTCGCCCGTGCCGCCGCCTCCCGTGCCGCCGCCCCCGGTGTCGCCGCCTCCGTTGTCGGCGGCGAGCAGCGCCCGGCAGCGCGAGGCGACGCCGTCCGCCCACGGCTGCCGCGCGTTGCGAGCGAACGCCGCGAGCCGCGCCATCGCCTCCTCACCGGCGCCGGGCCGCCCCGAAGCCACGGCGGCCTCCACGGTGTCCGCGAGCGCGAGGATCACCGGCGGACCGCACGCCGCCGTACCTCGATGCCCATCGTGCTTGTGCGCGTCCGGGAGATCGTGCCTGTGCGCGTCCGGGAGATCGTGCCTGTGCGCGTCCTGGAGATGCTCTAAGGCGTCCTCGGGGCGTCCCAGACCGAGGGCGAGCAGCCCGAGCGCGTCCCCCACCCGGCCATCGGCGGACAGCGCGCGGCAGCGGACCTCGTCCCCCTCGATCGCCGCCTGCCGCGCCTGGATCGACCGCAGCGCCGCGGCCTGCCGGTGCTGCCCCGCCTCCTCGGCGATCTCCAGCGCCTCGCGGGTCAGCGCGCGGGCGTCGTCGTGCGCGCCGTGGAAGAGCCGCGACCACGCCCGCACCCCGAGGCCGCGCGGCACGAGCGCGAGGATCCCGCGTGCGCGGCACCGCTCGACCAGCCGCGCGGCCATCTCCCCGGCGGCCGCGTCGTCACCGGACAGCAACGCGACCTCGGCACTCACCAGCCACAGCCGCTCGTCCGCCTCCCCGCCCACGTCGGCGAGGAGGCGCCTGGCGTCCGCGACATCACCGTCAAGCAACGCCGACAGCGCCCGCATCATCTCCGAAGGCCGGCCTGGGGAGTCCTGGTGTGCGGCGTGCTGGTCTCTTGCCTGGACGGCCGTCTCCCGGTCGCCGCAGGACCACGCATGGAACACGGCCTCTTCGAGCATGCGCGCGCGGATCTCCGGGTCGTCGCAGCTCCCGGCCCGTTCCAGCAGCAGCCGCCCGGCGGCCTCCGGGACGCCGTACTCCAGCTCGATACCGGCCCGCACGAGATCGGCGCGCGCCCGTGTCCCCTGACCGGAGTCCGCCCGCGCCGCCTCGTCGGCCAGCGCACGCGCCCGGCCGGAACGTCCCCCGGCCAGTTCCGCCTCGGCCGCCGACGCCAGCCGCCGGGCCCGGACCTCAGGTTCCCCCGCGAGGCGGGCGGCGCGCTCGTAGGCGAACGCGGCGGCCGGCGGCCCGTCCTGGTCCCGGATGTCGCCCGCGGCCGACTCCAGTTCGGCGGCGACCGCCTCGTCCGTCCCGAGGGCCGCGGCGGCCAGGTGCCGGACCCGCAGGTCCGCGTCGCCCGCCCGCGCGTGCACCTCGGCGAGTGCGCGGTGGACGGCGATCCGCCGCGTGACCGGGACGCCCTGGTACGCGGCGGCGCGGGCCAGCGGATGCCGGAAACCGATCGCGGCGCGGGTGACGGCCACCAGACCGGCGTCCTCGGCCGCCTCCAGCGCGTCGAACGGCACGCCCAGGCTCCGCGCCGCCCGCACCGCGATCCCCGGCTCCCCGGTGTCGTCGGCGGCCACGACGGCGAGCAGCACCCGCGTCGGTTCGGGCAGGTCGCGGACGGCCCGTTCGAACTCCACCGGCACCCGGGTGGGACGCCCCGACCCCGCGGCGGCGAACTCGATGAGCGCGAGCGGGTTGCCGCGCGCCTGCTCGACGGCGTGGTCACGCCGCCCCGCGGGGACGTGCGGCGCATGCTCGTCCAGCAGCAGCCGCGCGTCCTCGGCGTCGAGGCCGGTCAGGTGATATCCGGGGAGCCCCGCCCGTTGCCACATGGCGGTCTCGTCCCGGACCGCGATGTCGTCCCGGACCGCGATGAGGAAGACCACGTCGCGGGCGGCGACCCGGCGGGCGGCGAACAGCAGCGCGTCCGCGGACTCCCGGTCGAGCCACTGCGCGTCGTCCACCAGGCACAGCACCGGCGCGTCCGCCGCCGGCCCGCCGAGCAGGGTCAGCAGCGCCAGCCCGACGAGAAGCCTGTCCTCCGGTCGCGGCCGGGTGAGGCCGAGCGCCGCCTTCAGCGCCGCGGCCTGCGGTGCGGGCAGCCCCTCGAACCGGTCGTCACGGTCGCCGAGCAGCAGATGCAGGGCCGCGAAGGGGACCCCGGCCTCCGCCTCCATGCCGCTCCCGCGGAGCACGCGCATCCCGGCCGCCCCGCCCGCGACCTTCTCGGCGTGGTCCAGCAGCGCGGTCTTGCCGCTGCCGGCCTCCCCGCGCAGGATCAGGACTCCGCCGCCCGCGCCCTCCCGCGCACGCCCGACGAGGCGGTCGATCTCGGCGACTTCGGCCACACGTCCGTACAGCGCCTGCCCCACCATGCTTCGGAGCGTGTCACCGCACGTCAGCCCTGGCCAGTGCGGTGCACACCGATCCCCATGTGAATCGTCCGAGGGTCGGACCATGCGTTTCTCATACCGCCCCTAAACCCGGACCTTGCTCACACCGGCCCGGCGCTCTACACCCACCCGAAGTCGCGGGCGATGCGGACGGCGTCGATCCGGTTGCGGGCGTTGAGCTTGGTGATGCAGCTCGCCAGGTAGTTGCGGACGGTCCCGACCGTCAGGTTGAGCGCCAGGGCGATGTCGTCCACGTCAGCGCCCTCCGCCGCCAGCCGCAGCACCTGCGCCTCCCGGGGCGTGAGCGGGCTCTCCGGCTGGCGCAGCGCCACCAGCGCGAGCTGCGGGTCGACGACCTGCTCGCCCGCCGCGACACGGCGGATCGCGGTCGCCAGTTCCTCGGGCGGCACGTCCTTGAGGACGAAGCCGTGCGCGTGCGCGTCCAGTGCCCGCCGCAGGTCGCCGGGACGCCCGAGCCCGGTGAGGATGAGCACCCGGCACTCCGGCAGGCGCTCGTGCAGCTCCGCCGCCGCCGTCACGCCGTCCACACCGGGGAGGTCCACGTCGAGCACCGCCACGTCGGGCCGGTGCCGCAACGCCGCCTGGACGATCGCGTCGCCGGTCTCGATCTCCGCCACGACCTCCATGTCGGACTCCAGGTCCAGGATGCCCGTCAGCGCGCCGCGCAGGAGCGCGACGTCCTCGGCCAGCAGGATCCGGATCGCCCCGGGCACGGTCTCGACCGGCCCCGGGGAGAAGTCACCGTCCAAGCCCGCCATCGCTGATCACGTCCTCCAGATCACCCGTCCGGGGACTCCCGCTGCTCGCGGAAGACCGCCCTGATGAACAGTTCGGTGTGTCGCAGTGCCCTCTCCCTGGCCTCCCGCCGTTCGCCGGGCGCGGCATCGGCGTGCAACCACAGTAACCGCGCTTGGCCGATCGGCCCGAACAGCGCCCAGGCCAGATCGGCGGGACGGCCGAGATCCGGCGGGATCCGGCCGGTGTCGATCCAGCGCTGGAACAGCGGACCCATCTCGCTCATCGACCGCGCGATCGTGTCGCCGATGGAGGCGCTGTGCACCAGGCCGTCCCGGACCATCAGGCTGACGAACAGCCGTCCGCTCGGCGAGTCCCAGGCGTCGAGGACGTGCGCGACCAGCGCGCGGATGTACGCGGCCGGGTCGTCGTCGGCCAGCTCCGGGTCCAGTTTCTCCTGCCCGGAGACCAGGCCCTGCGGCCCCAGCGTGGCCATCGCCGCATCGAAGATGTCCTGTTTGCTGGCGAAATGCGCGTAGAGCACGCTCTCGCTGAGCCCGACCTCGCGGGCGATCGCGCGGATCGAGGTGCCCGTGTAACCCTTCTGCGCGAAGAGCCGCAGCGCCGCCTCGACGAGTTCCGCCTTGGTGTCCCCGGCCTCCGTCTTGGGCGGCCGTCCGGGACGCCGGCGCACCGGCCCCTCCGACTTCATCGGGCTTCTGGGGCGGATGCCCCATCCTTCGGGGTGGGAAGGAGGCGCCTCCGTCTGGTCATGTTGTGTCGGCCCTTCCCGCTAGTTTTGTGTGCGTGTCTCGTTACCGTTTGCAGCCGACGCCTTCTCAGGAGGCGGCGTTGCTGGAACTTTGCGGGCAGGCCAGGTTCGTGTGGAACCTGGCAGTCGAGCAGCACCGGTACTGGCGGCCGGGCCGCCGTTCGGCGCCGGGGTTGGCTGAGCAGTGCCGCCAGCTCACCCAGGCCCGCGCCGCATCCGAGTGGCTGCGCGCGGGTTCCCAGACGGTCCAGCAGCAGGCGCTCCGCGATTTCGCGCAGGCCATGGCGGGCTTCTTCGCCAGGACGCACCGGCGGCCGACGTGGCGCAAAGCCGGGCGGCACGAAGGATTCCGGATCGTCGGCCGACGCGGCATGCACTGGGAGGTGCGACGGGTGTCCCGCCGCGTCGGCCAGGTGCGCATCCCGAAGGTGGGGTGGGTGCGGTTCCGCTGGTCGCGCCCCGTCCCCGACGAAGTGAAGTCGTTCCGTGTGACGCGTGACCGCGCCGGGCGCTGGCATGTCGCGTTTGCGCATGTCCCCGACGCCATCCCCGCACCGGGCAACGGGGATGGCGTCGGGGTGGACCGGGGTGTCGCGGTCTCGGCGGCGCTGTCGACCGGGGAACTCCTGCACGCCCCTGGTCTCACGCGAGCCGAGGCCGCGCGGCTCCGGCGGCTGGAGCGCAAGCTGGCGCGGGCCCGCCGGGGGTCGGCCCGCCGCGCGGGTGTCAGGGCCGCCATCGCCTGCCTCAAGGCGCGTGAGGCGGACCGCCGCCGCGACTGGGTGGACAAGACCACCACCCGCTTGGCCTCCGAGTTCGATGTGATCGCGGTCGAGGATTTGAACGTGGCCGTCATGACCCGGTCGGCCAAGGGCACCATCGATGCACCTGGCGTGAACGTTCGGCAGAAGGCCGGGCTGAACCGCGCCATCCTCACCAACGGGTGGGGTGCCCTCGTCCAGCGGTTGGAGAACAAAGCGCCCGGACGCGTTGTCAAGATCAATCCCGCGTTCACGTCGCAGACCTGCCACGCCTGCGGGCACCGCGCACCGGACAACCGCGAGAGCCAAGCGGTGTTCCGGTGCGTGGCCTGCGGGCACCGGGCCAACGCCGACGTCAACGCGGCCATCAACATCCGAAATGCGGCAGGGCATGCCGTGTCTGCGCGGGAAGGGCCACGGGTTGCCGGGCCGGTGCACCGCGAACCCCAACTCGTCCTCCTCTCCTAGATCGATGAGTTGGAATCCCCCGCCTTCCGGCGGGGGAGGACGTCAAGGACACCTCTTACCTCCCCCCCGCGTCCCGTCTCATAGGGCTCGTCTTACAGGGCAAGCGTGCCGGAAGGTCCACCAGATGTTCCGGTGGACCCGCCCCTTCCGGTCCTTCACGAGCTGGTGGCCGGTTCCGGCGCCGCGTGGCCGCGCTGCCGAGTCTTCTTGGGGACCAGCACGAGCGCGAGCCCCGCCGCGGCCCACAGCGTGAGCACGAGCAGCGGCCCGCCGATCGCGCTGCCGTCGAAGTAGACGGTGTTGCGCACCGCGTTGATCGCGGCCGACACCGGCAGCCACTCGCCGAACGCCGCGTACCACTCGGGAATGAACCGCGGGCCGATGGGACCACCGCTCGCCGGGACGCCGATCGGGATGAACAGCAGCACGGTCAGCCCCGCCGCGGGCGGCCCTCCGGCACGCAGCGCTCCCGCCGCGAACGAGCTCACCGCGAACACCAGCAGGCTGCCGAGCCCCCACAGCTCCCAGGGCGCCCCGACGAGCGCGCCGGTCAGCCCCGCCGCGACCCAGGCGTTGACCCCGCCCAGCACGACCGACCCCGCGGCCAGCAGCCCGACCCGCCGCCCGGCTCCGGCCTTCGGCACGGCGAACGCGAGCAGGACCGCCAGCACGATCGCCGGGATGACCGTCGTGATCACGAAGAAGATCGCGGACACGCCGTTGCCGTCGTCGGCCGGCAGCGGCCGGACGTCCTCGACCGTGACCGGCTGACCGGTGGCCTGCCCGACGCCCTGGAACGCCTGCGTCAGCACCGCGTTCTCGATCTTCCCGGTCGCGCCCGCGACGATCAGCGCGGCCCCGCCCTGGCCGGGGACGAACACCGCGTCCACGTCCCGGTCGAGCAGCGCGTCCCGCGCCGCCTTCTCGGTCTCGTACGCGGCGAGGTCGAACGCGCCGTCCGCGCGCTTGTCCATTTCCGCGCCGAGCCGGTCCACCGCGTTCTCCGGCCCGACCACCGCGACGGGGACCCCGTGCGGCTCCGGCTTGTGCAGGGCGCCCAGGAACGACCCCGCGAACACCATCCCGAGCAGCGCCACCACCACGATCACGGCGATGGGCTTTCCCTTCTCATGCATCCCTGCCTCCTCGGTCCGTCTCTTGCTCTCGGTCGATGCTCAAAAAATAAGCGAGCGTTCGATTAATTTCCAGTGGCGCAAGCATGACGCCCGTCACATGGCGGATTCGGCTTGCCCGCGGGCTCCTTAGATTCGGTCTCGCTACCCGAGTCGCAGGAGGTCGCGTGATCTACGGTGTCTTCTCGCGCTTCGCCGGGACCGTGCTTCGGCTTCTGCTGCGCCCCAAGGTGGAGGGCACGGCCAACATCCCGGCCGAGGGGCCGTTCATCCTGGCGTGCAACCACCTGTCGTTCGTCGACAGCTTCGCCCTGTCGCCGGTCGTCCGCCGCCGCCTCGTCTACCTGGCCAGGTCCGAGTACTTCGAGATGCCCGGACGGTTCGGCCGGCTGATCCGGTGGGGACTCTTCGCGCTCGGGAACGTCCCTGTCAAACGCGGCCCCACCCGCGCCGCCGTCCGCGCCCTGGAGCAGATCGCCGCCGTCCTGAACGCAGGCGGCGGTGTCGCCATCTACCCGGAGGGCAGCCGCTCCCCGGACGGCCGCATCTACCGGGGCCGCACGGGCGTCGCCTGGCTTGCCATGGCCTCCGGCGCCAGGGTCATCCCCGTCGCCATCGGGGAGACCGACCACATCATCCCGCTCGGCACGTGGCGCCCCCGGCTCCGCGTCCGCCCCGTCATCCGCATCGGGGAACCGATGGACTTCACCCGCTACCGCGATCTGCCCCCGGGCCGAGCGCGCCGCGTCATCACCGACGAGATCATGGACGCCATCTGCAAACTCTCCGACCGCGAATGGGTCGACGCCTACAATCCCCGCGCCGACGAAGAATGACCCGCCGCACGGTTCTGACCTGATCCCGGCGGCCCGCCGGTGTGATCCGAGTTTGGCGCGAACTTGTCGGGCTCTCTACTTTTGGGCGCTGCGCCCCACCATTCCCTCGCGGTACCGGGCCCCGCCTCCCGAGCGCGTCCCGTTGACGGGACGGCGGCGTCCGGTCGCGGAGGCCAGGCAGGGCTTCCGAGGTCGGCTGGCCTGCCGTCCATGCCCGATGGGGGAGGTGGCGCGCATGTACCTGGATGAGTCACAGCGGGGAGAGCAGCATGGAGAACGGCGCGGCAGGCGTGGTCGGTCCCGGTAATACCGCGGTATTCGGCTTCATGGATCCCTCGAAGGGGGAGTCCTCTGTGACCCGGCTCTCCGCGCCCGGGATGCCACCGGTCGAATTCCAGGTCTGGTACGAACTGCAGCGCATGGGAGTGCCGCTGGAAACGGTCACGTCCATCCACACCGACCTGCGGCCCAGCCTGCTTCCCGGCGGCTACGCCATCCATTTCATTTCGCGGTCGTTCCCGAACGCCGAGTTGTCCTGTTCTCATGATTACGGCACCGATCCGGAAGACCGCGCCCGGGGAATCCTGGCCTTGCACGAGCAGGCCACGATGATGAACCGCCTGGTCGGCCGGCCGCCGCCCCCGACTCCGCACCGCGTTCCGGTGCCGGTGAACCTGCAGCGGGCGCGACCGGTGAGCGACCGGGACCTCGGCAGGCAACTGGACGGGATCTTCGGGCCGCACGGCGTGCTGCGGTACCCGCCCGGCGCGCTCGCCGGGCAGCCGCTGCTGCCCGGGCCGACCCGGGCGACGCTGGTGGAGGCCGGGCTTCCCGCGGCGATGCCGTTCTTCTTCGTGGCGGACGACCCGCGGAACCCGCCGCCCGGCAGACTGTTCGCGGACGTCGCCACCCACCTGAGGGCGACCGGTACGGAGGCGGATGAAGACACCCTGCGGACCCTGTCCGGCCACGTACGGATAGGGACGGACGGCCTCTACGTCGTCACGGTCCGCTGCCGGGGCCCGGAAGGGTCACTGGGCACGGTCTGGGCGGCGAATCCGGAGACCGGCGCCGGCCGGTATGTGAACGCGTCGGCCGCGGCGTTCGCCCGCTCTCTCGCGCTGCTCGAAGTCGCCCGGTCACAGCTGCCGGGCCTGGACCCGGTCGAGGCGGGCGGCGTCCTGACCGCATTCCAGAGGCAGTTGGTCGGCATCGACGCGACCGCGCTGGCCAAGGGGATGAACTGGTGGTCGGTGCTGGTCGAGCAGATGTGGCACGGCCTGTTCTGAGGCGGCGCGGCTTCTGAGGCGGCGCGGCGCGGGCTGGGTCTGTGTCCTGGTTCAGGCAGTGACGTGGGCGGCCAGGAGTTCTCTGAAGTCGGCTTCGAATCGTTCGTAGTCGGCGCGGAGGTCGGGGC
>NZ_SMKK01000318.1 GCF_004348425.1 Actinomadura sp. 7K507 | reverse complement strand
GGGTGTGGCCACCTGGAGGACGAAGCCGGGCGGGACGTGAGGTGTGGCCGGGCGGTCGCGGAGATGGGCCATGCCCGACGGGGGTGTCCAGAAGCCAGTGGCCGTGAGGGGCTCGTCCTCCATGGCGAGGGGGTCTGGCTCGGTTTCGGTGCCGCGTCTCAGGGCCGCCAGGAGTTGGTCTTTGCTCCGGCCGTTCCATTCGAGGATGAGGAACGGGTCGTCGTCGAACGCCTCGGCCAGCAGGTACAGGACGGCCGCGGCGTGCTTGCAGGGGTCGCCCCAGTCGGGGCAGTCGCACATCAGGTGCAGGTCGGACGCCGAGCCGGGGAAGAGGGCGAGGCCCAGTTCGGCGAAGACCCACTCGATCTCCGGTGGCATCTCCCCGGCCAGCAGGCGGGCGCGGAACACCGCGCGGGACGCCAGTTCCTTCTCGACGGCCCTCCAGTCCGCCTCGTCGATCGCGTCGATGCCTAGGGCCACCTCGTATGGCTCCGGTGCCGAGCCGTGCACCTTCGCCGTCACCTCGTACGGCGCGACCTTCAGGTCGAACACCATGCCCTTGCGCGCGTACGTCCGGCCGCGTGACAGGCGGCCCTTGTCGGCGAACGACTCAAGGAGGTCGATGAAGCGGCGCGACCACCACTGGGCGCCGATCGAGCCGCGCTTGTTGCGGGCCTTGATGCCCTCGGACATCAGTCGCTCACCGCCTCGGGGGACAGGCGCAGGACGTCGCGCAGTTCAGCGACGGAGAGTTCTGTGAGCCAGTCTTCTCCGGTGCCGACGATCGACTCGGCGAGGGCCTTCTTGCGCTCGATCATCTCGTCGACGCGCTCCTCCATCGTCCCGACGCAGATGAACTTGCGGACCTGGACGTTGCGGGTCTGCCCGATCCGGAAGGCGCGGTCGGTGGCCTGGTCCTCGACGGCCGGGTTCCACCAGCGGTCGACGTGCACGACGTGGTTCGCGGCCGTCAGCGTCAGTCCCGTCCCGGCGGCCTTGAGGGACAGGAGGAAGATCGCGGGCTCGTCGTCGTCCTGGAAACGCTGGACGAGGTCGTCCCGTCCCTGCTTGGACGTCCCGCCGTGCAGCCACAGCACGGGACGTTCCAGGCGGGCGGCCAGATAGGGCTGGAGCATCGAGCCGAACTCGGCGTACTGGGTGAAGACGAGGGCCTTCTCGCCCTGCTCCAGGACCTCGGCGCAGATCTCTTCCAGGCGTTCGAGCTTGCCGGAGCGACCGGGGAGCCGGGACCCGTCCTTGAGCAGCTGCGCCGGATGGTTGCAGACCTGCTTGAGCTTGGCCATCGTCGCCAGGACGAGCCCGCGCCGCTTCTTCTCCTCCGCCTCGGCGATCTGCTGGAGCATGTCGTCCACGGTCGCCTGGTAGAGCGACGCCTGCTCGGTGGTGAGGTTGCAGTAGACCTTGATCTCCTGCTTCTCCGGCAGATCCGAGATGATCGACTTGTCGGTCTTGAGGCGGCGGAGGATGAACGGCTGCGTCGCCCGCTTCAGTCCCAGCGCCGCCTGCTCGTCGCCCTCGCGCTCGATCGGGATCGCGAACCGCTGCCGGAACGCGCTGCGCGGGCCGAGCAGCCCGGGGTTCGCGAACTCCATGATCGACCACAGCTCGGTCAGGTGGTTCTCGACCGGGGTACCGGTGAGCGCGATCCGGGTCCGGGCGGGGATGCTCCGCACGGCCCTGGCCTGCCGCGTCCCGCTGTTCTTGAGCGCCTGCGCCTCGTCGCAGATGATCCGCTCCCAGCCGATCTCCGCGAGCGTCTCCGCGTCGCGCGCCGCCGTTCCGTAGGTGGTCAGCACGAGGTCGGCTCCCGCGACCGCCTCGGCGAGATCCTCGCCGCGATGCCGCCCCGTCCCGTGGTGGACGTACACGCGCAGCTTGGGCGTGAACCGCGCCGCCTCCCGCTGCCAGTTCCCCACCAGCGACATCGGCAGGATCGCCAGCGTCGGATCGGGACGCGCGCCGTTCTCCCGCTCGTGGACGAGCAACGAGAGAACGGAGATCGTCTTCCCGAGCCCCATGTCGTCCGCAAGTAGGGCACCTAGCCCCAACTCGTTCATAAACGTCAGCCAGGCGAGGCCGCGCTCCTGGTACGGCCGCAGTTCGGCGTCCAGTTCATCGGGGGTCCTCATCGGGGTGAGGCGGCGGTCGGCCTCGCCGGACAGCAGGTCGCCGAGTGCGCCGTGCGCGTCGACGCCGGTGAGGGGCAGGGCGTCCTCGTCGGCGTGAATGACCGCGCGGATCGCTTCGGCGGCGGACATCCGGCCACGGCGGGGGTGGCGCAGGAAGTCGAGGGCGGCTTCGAGTTGCCGTTCGTCCAGCTCGACCCACTGGCCGCGCAACCGGACGAGGGGCGTCTTCAGGCGGGCCAGTTCCTCCAGCTCGGCCTCGTCGATGCTGTCGTCCCCGATGGCGAGGTCCCAGCGGAAGTCGACCATGGCCTTCATGTCGAAGCCCGAGGCCACGGCCGCACCGGACGACGCCTCCGGGTCCTCGCTGCGCGTCGACAGCTTCATGCCGAGCTTCGCCTTGCCCGCCCACTGGGGGAGCAGGACGCCGAACCCGGCGGCGGAGAGCATCGGGGCCGCCTGGCGGAGGAAGCGGAACGCGCCGGCGGTGTCGAGGACCAGCTCGTCCGGCGTGGGGCCGTCCAGTGAAGGGGCCAGGTCGGGGAACAGGCGCAGCGCGCGGCCGAGGCCGGTGAGGAGCGTCTCCTCGGCATCCGCGACCGAGGTCGCCTCGCCCGCCCACACCATCGCGGCGGGCACGTAGAGGCTGGGGTCGTCGGTGCCCTGGAGGGCGAACTCGACCCGCCAGGAGTCGTCGTCCTCGGGCTCCTCGGCGAGCCCTTCGTCCTCCGCGTCGAACTGCTCCGCGCCGGGCTCCGCGAGGCGGAAGCACACGCGCAGGGGGCCGGACGGGCGGCGCGCGGCGGCGGCCCAGGCGTCCAGTTCGGCGATCAGGTCGCCGGGGTCGTCGCGCGGCTCGCGGGCGACCCCGGCGGACGGGCCGGTCAGGGCCGCGACCCAGCGTTCGGCGAGCGGCAGCCGGTCGGGCTCCTTGCGCCGCGACACCAGCAGCGGATGCGGGACCACGCCCCGGACGGCGGTGTCGACCAGGCCGGACAGCGCCTCGCGCAGCACCTCGCCGGCCGGACGTCCGCCGTCGGCGGCGCGGCACGCGGCGGGCATCGCGCGGGCCAGCGCCCGGAACCGGGCCGGGTCGTCGATCACCGGGCGCCAGCGGGCCACGAGGTCGCCGTCCTCGCGCAGCAGCGCGGGCAGCACCTGGCCGCGTCCGGCGAGATGCACGGCCTCGTCCGCGATCATGCAGAGGAAGCGCAGGTCGGTACCGGGGACCACGTCGGCGCTGTGCTCGGCCGCCTGGAGCAGCGCCATCGCGGGGAACGGCTCCAGGACGAGGGCGGGCACCCTCCACGGGCGCAGTTCGGGCTCGTCCCGCACCGCCTCGGGACCCAGCTCCGCCGAGGGCAGCGGGTGATCGCCGAGAGTGGGAAGCGTCATGGCCAGCTCGACACGGAACGCGTCCCGCACGAGCGGCTCGTAGGACGTCCCGCTGAAGTCGCAGGTCGCGAACGGGTGGACGTCCGGTGAAGGCTCGTACGGGCCGGTGCGCTCGGCCCAGAGGCACAGCGCACCGCCATGCCAGGTGGCGTGGGCGGCGAGCATGGTTCCCGAAGCTACCAGCAGCCTCCGACGTCCCGCCCGTCACCGCGGCGTCGCCCCTGGTTAGGCTCGAAACGTTCCGCCGCCGAGTTTCACAGGAGGGTCGCCGTGGGCGAGTTCGTACGGGTCGAGGTCCAGGACGGGATCGCGACGATCAGGCTGGACCGTCCGAAGATGAACGCCCTGAACGCCCAGATGCAGCGGGAGCTGATCGACGCGGCCCGGGAGGTCACCCAGGACGAGACCGTCGGCGCCGTCGTCCTGTACGGCGGGGAGAAGGTGTTCGCGGCCGGCGCGGACATCAAGGAGATGGCCCCGATGTCGTACGCGCAGATGTCGGCGGGCCACTCGCGGCTGCTGCAGGACTTCGC
Source organism: Actinomadura sp. 7K507 (assembly GCF_004348425.1). Lineage (GTDB taxonomy): Bacteria > Actinomycetota > Actinomycetes > Streptosporangiales > Streptosporangiaceae > Spirillospora. The sequence goes on along the minus strand of NZ_SMKK01000318.1, from coordinate 4,681 downwards.
CAAGGCGCTCGCCGCGATCCCGAAGCCGGTCATCGCCGCGATCACCGGGTACGCGCTCGGCGGCGGCCTGGAGGTGGCGCTGACCGCCGACTTCCGCGTCGCGGGCGAGGGCGCGAAGGTGGGGCAGCCGGAGATCCAGCTCGGCATCATCCCCGGCGCGGGCGGCACGCAGCGGCTGTCCCGGCTGATCGGCCCGTCCAAGGCCAAGGACCTGGTGTTCTCCGGACGCCACGTCAAGGCGGGCGAGGCCCTCGACATCGGCCTCGTCGACCGGGTCGTCCCCGACGCCGACGTCTACACGGCCGCCAGGGAGTGGGCGGCGACCTTCGTCGGCGGCGCGGCGATCGCGCTGCAGGCCGCCAAGCAGGCCATCAACGCGGGCCTGGAGGTCGACCTCGCCACCGGCCTGGAGATCGAGCGGACCCAGTTCGCCGCCCTGTTCGCCACCGAGGACCAGGCCAGCGGAATGAAGAGCTTCATGGAGGAAGGCCCCGGCAAGGCGAAGTTCACGGGCCGCTGACCGTCCGCTCCCGCGCGCCTCCGGGACGGCGTGCGGGATGCCGCGAAACTTGTGGGTCGAAACGTTACGTGTGTTTTTGGGCGTGCCGCCCGGGGGCGTGAAGATCGGCCGATAGCATCTCGCGCCATGCGACACGCGTACCGGACCGCGCTCGTGACGGGCGCGTCCAGCGGCATCGGCGAGAGCTTCGCCCGCCTCCTGGCCGCCCGCGGCACCGAGCTGGTGATCGTGGCGCGCCGGGCCGACCTGCTGGACGGGCTGGCCCGCGAGCTGGTCGAGCGGTACCGGGTCGCCGTGGAGGTGGTCGCCGCCGACCTCACCGACCCCGGCCAGCGCGCCGAGGTCGAGGGGCGGCTGCGCGCCGACCCGGTCGAACTGCTGGTCAACAACGCCGGGTACGGCGCTTTTGGAGCGTTCGCAGAGCTGCCGCTGGACGACCATCTCGCGCAGATCGAACTGAACGTGGCCTCGCTCGTGCGGCTCGCCCACGCCGCCGTGCCGGGGATGGTCGAGCGCGGCCGCGGCGGGGTGCTGAACGTCGCCTCGATGGCGGGGTTCGCCCCTTCGCCCGGCAGCGCCACGTACGGGGCGACCAAGGCGTACGTGGCGGCGTTCTCCGAGAGCCTGCACGCCGAGGTCGCCTCCAGGGGCGTCCATGTGACCGCGCTGTGCCCCGGGTTCACCCGCACGGAGGACGAGCAGCCCGGCGGGCACGGCCCGTCCAACCTGCTGTGGCTGCGCCGCGACGACGTGGCGCGGGCGGGGCTGGACGCGGTGTCGTCCGGACGTGCGCTGTGCATCCCCGGCATGCAGTACAAGGCCGCGTTCCCGGCGCTGAAGCTCGTCCCGAGGCCGCTGCTCAGGGCCGCGGTGAACCGCATGTGGCAGCAGGCCGCCGACTCAAGGTGAGGAAGCGGTCACGCCGCTTTTGCTCGGATCTACAAAACTCGCCGCCGGCGGCTTGTCACGGTGTCGGCTTGACGGGAGTCGAGCCGAATGGCGACCATCGAACCTACGCTTGAGTAGGTTTGTGGGTATGGCCTGCTGGGCAGCCCTTACCTCCTGCGGACGCGGGCGGTGCCGCCCGGCGAGACCAGTCGTCTAGTGAAGGAACCGCATGTCCATGACCCCCGAAGAGAAGTTCCAGACCGGCCTTCTGCTCGACCTCGAGCCGGTGGTCGAGAAAGAGCTGAACCGGCACCTGTCGATGGCCAAGGAATGGTTCCCGCACCAGTACGTCCCGTGGAGCGAGGGCCGCGACTTCGACGGTCCCCTCGACGGCGAGCCCTGGTCGATCGAGCAGTCCAAGCTGAGCCTCGAGGCGCGCGAGTCGCTCATCGTCAACCTCCTCACCGAGGACAACCTCCCCGGCTACCACCGCGCCATCGCCACCGTGTACGGCCGCGAGGGCGCCTGGGGTACCTGGGTCAACCGGTGGACGGCCGAGGAGAACCGGCACGGCGTCGCCCTGCGCGACTACCTGACCGTCACCCGCGCGGTCGACCCGATCGCGCTGGAGCGGGCCCGCATGCACCACATGGAGGCCGGCTACGAGGCCGACCACGGCGACTCGTTCCTGCACGGGACCGCGTACGTCTCGTTCCAGGAGCTCGCGACCCGCGTGTCGCACCGCAACACCGGAAAGGCGTCCGGCGACCCCGTCTGCGAGCAGATGATGACCCGCATCGCCGCCGACGAGAACCTCCACATGATCTTCTACCGGAACCTGATGGGCGCCGCGCTGGAGGCCACGCCGAACGAGACGATGCGGGCGATCACCGACGTCGTGACGACGTTCCACATGCCCGGCCACAGCATCGACGGCTTCCTGCGCAAGTCCGTCGTCATCGCCAACGCCGGCATCTACGACATGCGGCTCCACCACGACGACGTCCTCGTCCCGGTGCTGCGCAAGTGGAACGTCTTCGACCGCACCGACCTGTCCGGCGACGGCGAGAAGGCCCGCGAGGAGCTCGGCGAGTTCCTGGAGCAGCTCGACGCCTCCGCCACCAAGTTCGAGACCCGCCGGGAGGAGCGCCGCGCCCGCCAGGCCGCGCGCAAGGGCTGACCACTCGGCCTCTCCCGGAGGTTCCTGGGGGTTCCAGGAGGCCGTCCCCCTGGGGAAGACGGAGGGAACGCGAACCGCGTTCTTGGCGTCAAAAGGGACATGGGGACGCATCGGCGACTGGGCGGGTATCGGTTGCTGGACGAGATCGGCCGGGGGAGCACCGCGGTGGTGCACCTGGCGATGGATCCCCGCGGCCGGGAGGTCGCGGTGAAGGAACTGAGCCCGGAACTGGCGGGGGAGCCGGAGGCGATCTTCCGGCTGGCCCGGGAGATGTCGGCGCAGGCGCGGGTCCGCAGCGAGTACGTGGCGCGGCTGCTGGACGGGGAGGTCGCGGCGGAGCGGCCGTACGTGGTGATGCAGTACGTACCGGGCTGCCCGCTGAGCGACCTGATCTCGGCGTACGGGCCGCTGCGGCCCGACCGGCTCGTCCGGTTCGCGCGGCGGCTCGCGCTCGCGCTCGGGGACGTCCACGATTCGGGCGTGCTGCACCGGGACGTGGCGCCCGGCAACGTGATCGTGATGGGGGAACGGCCGACGCTGATCGACTTCGGCATCGCGCACGAGTCGGGCGCCGAGCAGGTCACCAGGCGGGGGATGGTCGTGGGGACGCCCGCCTTCCTGGCGCCCGAGCTGATCGAGGGGGAGCGCGCCACCAGCGCGTCGGACGTGTTCTCGTGGGCGGCGACGGTCGCTTGCGCCGCGACGGGCCGGCCGCCGTTCGGGCGGGGGTCGCTGCACGGCGTGTGCTTCCGCATCCTGCGCGGCCACGCCGACCTCGACGGCGTCGCGGAGCCGCTGGCCGGGCTGCTGCGGGCGGCGTTCCGGCGCGACCCGTCCCGGCGCCCCTCCGCGCGCTGGTTCGCCGGCGCGCTCGCGGGCCTCGTCGCGGACGGCGACCGTGGCGACACCCCAGGTGACGGGGTGGTGGCGGCATGATGCCGATTAGATCTTCCCGCCCGGATCGGCGAAGGTAGGGTTTCGGAAACGATGAAGGGAGTCGTCACGTCCGGGGACCGAATCGGCCACTACAGCGTGCTCCAGACCCTGGGGGAAGGGGGCATGGGCGTCGTCTACCTCGGCGCCGACCCCGAGGGGCGCAATGTGGCCATCAAGGTGCTGCGGCCCGCGGTGGCGGGGGACGCCACGGCGCGTCGCCGGCTCGCCCGCGAGGTCGACTCGATGCGGCGGGTGCACAGCCCGCACGTGGCCGAGATCCTCGACGCCGACGTGACGGCCGAGCAGCCCTACATCGTGACCCAGTACGTGCCCGGCCAGACGCTTGAGGAGATCGTCGAGGATTCGGGGCCGATCTACGGGCAGGCGCTGCAGCGCCTCGGGGTGGGGCTGGCGTCGGCGCTGTCGGCGATCCACGGCGCCGGGATCGTGCACCGGGACATGAAGCCCGGGAACGTGATGCTCGTCGACAGCGAGCCCGTCGTGATCGACTTCGGTATCGCGCAGACCGCGGAGGCGACGCGGCTGACCGCGACGGGGATGGTGATCGGCACCCCCGGCTACCTGGCCCCGGAGATCATCGAGGGCGAGGACGCGGGCCCGCCGTCGGACGTGCACGCCATGGCCGGGACGGTCGCCTACGCCGCGACCGGCCGCCCGCCGTTCGGCTCCGGGACGTTCGAGTCGATCTTCTACAAGATCATGCAGGGGACGCCGGACCTGGAGGGCGTGCCCGACGCGCTGCTGCCGCTGCTGCGCTCGGCGATGGCGCGCAACCCGGCCGAACGTCCCACCGCGGTCAACCTGGTGCAGCTCACCCGGCGGATCCACATCGAAGCCACCATCACCGACCAGACGCGGGTCGACCGGCACTATCCGGCGGCCGGTGCGGCCGCTGCGGCCGGAGGCGCCGCCGGTGCGGCGGCCGCCGCAGGCGTGTCCCAGCCGGTGGAGGAGCCCGAGGCGGACCACTCGCGCCAGTTCTCCATGCCGGCGACCGGGCCCGCGCCGCACGACGCGCCGGCGCGTCCCACCACGCCGGGGTCGACCGCGATCCCGGCGCCCGTGCCGACGCCCGCCCCGGCGCCGGCGCAGCCCAGCGACTTCCTGGGGCAGCTGCCGCCGGCGGCGCCCCCGCC
>NZ_SMKK01000317.1 GCF_004348425.1 Actinomadura sp. 7K507 | reverse complement strand
GGCCGGGAACGCCTCCAGTACAGACCGGGTCACGGGTTCGAGGTGGTCCCGGGGGAGGACCGGGGTGCGCGGTGGCGGGGCGAGATCCGTCCCGATGCTTCCCACCGCCTCGATGATCTCCTCGCTGCGGGTGACGAGGGTGGTGCCCTCCTCGCGCAGCAGCCGGTGGGCGCCGGCCGACGACCGGCTCGTGATCGGGCCGGGCACGGCCATGACGACGCGGCCGAGCCTGGCCGCCCAGCCGGCGGTGTTGAGGGCGCCGCTGCGGGCCTCCGCCTCGACGATGACCGTCCCCCGGGACAGGGCGGCGATCACCCGGTTGCGGACGAGGAACCTGAGGCGATGCGGGTGGGTGCCCGGCGGCGACTCGCTCACCAGGAGGGAACGGCGGGCCATCTCCGCGAAGAGGCCCTCGTTGGAGGCCGGGTAGGGGACGTCGACGCCGTTGGCCAGGACGGCGACGGTGGGGCCGTCGGCTGCCAGGGCGCCACGGTGTGCGGCCGCGTCGATTCCGAGTGCGCCGCCGGAGATCACCGTCCAGCCCCCGTCGGCGAGTTCCGAGGCGAAGTCGGCGGCGGCGCGCAGGCCGTAGGGGGACGCGGCGCGGGAACCGACGATGGCGACCGAACGCAGGCAGCCGTAACGCAGGTCGCCGGTGCCGCGCAGCCACAGGGCGTACGGGCGTCCGTCGCCGAGGTCGTCGAGGGTCGTCGGCCATTCGGGGTCTCCCGGGCAGATGAGGCGGCCGTTGAACCGGGCGCAGACGGCCATGTCCTGATCGGGTTCCGCGGCGATCAGCCGGATCCGCCAGTGGTCGAGCCGCCGGATCTCCTTGGCGTCCGCGGAAACGCCGCCGGGAAGCCGTCCGGTGCGGATCGATTCGAGCGCCCGCTCCGGGCCGGCGTGGTCGATGATGCGGTTGAGGAAGGTGTCACCGGGCTCCGCCACGGCGGTGAGGGTGGCGCGGGCGGTTCGTTCGTCGCTCATTGGCGCCCCGCCGACCACAGGCCGAGCGCGCCGCCGACATCGTCCGGGCCGGGTTCGTCGTGGCCCGCCAGATCGGCGATCGTCCAGGCGACGCGCAGGATGCGGTCGAGGCCGCGTGCGCTGAGCGTGCCCCGGTGCAGGGCTTCGTCGACGCCCTTCATCGCCTCCGACGGCGGCGTGAAGCGGCGGCGCAGCTCCGGGCCGGGGATCTCGGAGTTGGAACGCCACGGGGTGCCGGCCAGACGTCTGAGCGTTCGTTCCCTGGCGAGCTGGACGCGTTCGGCCACGACGTCGCTGGACTCCGCGAACTCCAGGTCGTAGCGGAGTTCGGCCCGGCTGGCCGGTGTCAGTTCGAGCTTGAGGTCGATGCGATCGAGGAGCGGGCCGGACAGGCGGGACGTGTACTTGCGGCGGATCCCCGGAGCGCAGGAGCAGTCGACCTGCTTGGCGGCCGCGCACGGGCACGGGTTCGCCGCCAGGACGAGCGTGAACCGCGCGGGGAAACGCGCCATGCCCTCGATCCGGCTGATCCGCACCTCGCCCTCTTCGAGAGGCTGGCGGAGGGCGTCGAGGGTTCCCGCGACGAACTCCGGAGCCTCGTCCAGGAAGAGGATCCCCCGATGGGCGAGGGACACCGCGCCCGGCTGGAGGACGCGGCCCGAGCCGCCGCCGACCATCGAGGCGCGCGAAGCGGTGTGGTGCGGCGCGTAGAACGGCGGCTGAGTGATCAGCGGCTGACCCGGCCGGAGGGTCCCTGCGACGGAGTGGATCGCGGTGACCTCCAGCGCGATGTCGGGCTCCAGGGGCGGCATCAGCGTCGGCAGGCGCTCGGCGAGCATCGTCTTCCCGCAGCCGGGGGGACCGGCGAAGAAGAGGTGATGCCCTCCGGCGGCGCTGATCTCCAGTGCCCGGCGCGCCTCGGCCTGCCCCCGGACGTCGGCCAGGTCCAGGTCGGGCGGGATGTCCCGCTGCCTGACGGCGAGCCCGTCCGGGGGCGGGGGAGAGCCGCTCTCCTCGTCCTCCTCGATGGGGGGCGGTTCGTCGCGCAGGAGGCACAGCAGGCCGCGCAGCGTGCCCGCGGAAACCACCTTCATGCCCGGGACGAGTTCCGCCTCGGCGGCGTTGGAACTCGGGACGACGACCGTCTGGCAGCCCTGGTTGGCCGCGGCCAGCACGGCGGGCAGCAAGCCCTGGATGGGACGGATGCGGCCGTCCAGGCCGAGTTCGCCGATCATCACCAGGCCCGCGCATGCCCGCGCCGGGACGGCCTCGGCCGCCGCGAGTAACGCTATGGCTATGGCCAAGTCGAAGGTCGAGCCCTTCTTCGGCATGCTCGCCGGGAACAGCGACACCGTGACGTGCCTGTTGGGCCAGTCTTCACCCGAGTTGAATATGGCGGCGCGGACCCGGTCGCGGGCCTCGCTGAGCGCCGTGTCCGGGAGGCCGACCAGGTGCAGGCCCGGGACGCCGCTGGTGATGGCGGCCTCCACGTCCACCACGAAGCCGTCGACCCCGACCAGGGAGACCGAGCGGGTCTTGGCGAGCGTCATCTAGCACACCTCCCGCAGGTGATCGATGGAGAAGCCGTCGCCGTCGGAGACCAGGCCGAGGGCGTCCACCCGGACACGCGTGCCGCCGACACCGTTCGCGGCGGCCCACCGCCAGGCCAGCCGCCTCAGCCGGGCCGCCTTATCGGCGGTGATCGCTTCGAGGGGATCGCCGAAGCGGTCCGAGCCGCGGGTCTTCACCTCGCAGACGACGTGTCCGCGGCCGTCGTGGGCGACGATGTCGAGCTCGCCCTCGGGGCACCGCCAGTTGCGCTCGATGATCGTCCAGCCGAGTCCGGTCAGGTAGCCGGCCGCCGCGTCTTCGCCGCGCCGGCCGAGACCGATGTGCGCTTTCATGCGCCTCACCTCCTGCCTTCGACGCTGCCGGACGGTGACGGTCCGTATCCGAGGTTTCGCTGACTGTGGATAACCTGGGGGACATGTGCGGCGATCCGCTCGAAACGGTCTCCGGTGCTTGCTTCGGCGGGGACGTTGGCGGAGCGTGACGCTGTGACCAACGCGCTACGGGAGGCCATCTCCGACTTCGAGCGGCATCTGCGCGCCGAACGCGACGTCTCGCCGCACACGCTGCGGGCCTATCTCGGAGATCTGAACGACCTGACCGGCTACGCGGCCGAGGCCGGCGTGACGGAACCGGCCGCGCTCGACCTGCCGCTGCTGCGTGCCTGGCTCGCCCGTCAGCACGCCCTCGGCCGTTCGCGCGCAACCCTCGCCCGGCGCACCGCCGCCGCCCGCGCGTTCACGCGGCACCTGCACCGGCGTGGCCTCCTCCAGGACGATCCCGGGCTCCTGCTCGGCACCCCCAAACGGCACCGTGATCTGCCTGGGGTCCTCACCCAGGACTACGCCGCACGTCTCCTCGACACGATGGACGCGCAAGGCCCCGTGGGTCTCCGTGATCTGGCCGTCCTAGAGGTCCTCTATGGGACGGGCGTCCGCGTGAGCGAGCTGTGCGGCCTCGATATCGACGACTTGGACGCCGGTCGAGGGACGGTCCGCGTCCTGGGCAAAGGGGGTCGCGAACGCACCGTCCCCATGGGCGAACCCGCCGCCCGCGCCGTCCGGGACTGGTTGCGCGCGGGACGGCCCGCACTCGCGGCCGAGGACAGCGGCCCCGCCCTCTTCCTGGGCGCCCGCGGTGGACGCCTTCACCCGACCAGTGCGCGCCGCATCGTCCACGCCAGGATCTCCGAGGTCGGCCAGGTGCCCGACCTGAGCCCGCACGGGCTGCGGCACAGCGCCGCCACCCACTTGCTCGAAGGCGGAGCCGACCTGCGGAGCGTGCAGGAGATCCTCGGCCACGCCTCCCTCCAGACCACCCAGATCTACACCCACGTGTCGGCCGAGCGGCTCAAGCAGGTCCACCGCCAGGCGCACCCCCGCGGAACCCGAACCGACTAGCCGGACCGCCCGCGGGCGTCGGCTACGTGGAGGTGTCGGCTACGCGGAGGTGTCGGCTACGCGGAGGTGTCGGCTACACGGACTGGATGGCCTCGGGTGGGTTACGGGGTGCGGCGCAGGCGGCGTTCCTGGGACAGGTTGACGACGCCCGAGGGCGGACGGCGCCGGGCGTGCAGGCGGTAGCGGGCGCGGGTGCGGCGCCAGGCGAAGGCCAGCATGAAGGCCATGGCCATGCCCGTCAGCGCCCCGCCCGTCGCGGTGGTCGCGTCCCGCATGGTCATCCTCGGCTCGGACGGCGGTTCGGGGGCGTGGTGAGCCGGTGACGGCGAGGGCGGGCGCCAGAGGGGGAGCAGGCGTACCTGGCGCTGGACCAGGTTGAGCGGGTTCAGGTAGAGGGAGCCGCGGCGCAGTCCCCAGTGCAGGCATGCCTCCGGACAGTGGGGCGAGCCGTCCTCCAGCACGCCGATCCTGGTGCCGGACGCGACCCGGCGGCCCACGCGGACGCTGGGACGGACGGGCAGGTACGTGGTGCGCAGCACGCCGTGGTCGATCGCGACGACGCCGCGTCCGGCCAGCCGGTCGGCATAGGAGACGCGGCCGGGGCCGGCGGCGTGGACGGGCTGTCCCGGGCGTGCCGCGAGGTCCGCGCCGCGGTGGCCCGGGCCCCACGGGGACGCGGGCGGCGAGAAGGTCCCGACGACTCGCGGGGCGGGCGGTCCCAAGGGCCACCGCCAGCCGTCCAGGCCCGGCGTCCCGGTGGCGATCACGCAGGTGAGGAGCAGTGTCAGCAGCGTCATGAACCGCAGCCTGCCGGTCCGCCCGGCGGGACGCAGCCCTCCCCGCGAACTGTGGATAACCGTCGGCACCGTAAATTCCCGGACGCGTCCCCGCCCTGATAATCTGTAGGGGTGCCCGAGAGGACACCGGCCAGGGCCAGGCCGTCACCGTTCCGTCCCCAGGGCGGAACGGTGGGAAGCCGCTCCCGGTGAGCGGAGAGGTCACAGACCCGGGAACGGGTCACAGCCGCCTGGGGTTTCCCGGCGGCTGATTTCACGCGTCCGCATGCCACCGCAGACATGGTGGGGCGCCGTCCCTCGGTCCGTCGCAACCGCGACGGTGGGACGACACCCGGGCGTAGGCAGCTAACCAAATGCGGCCCGGCAGGGCCAGAGAAGGAGAACACGGGCATGGCACCCGTCGTCACCATGAGGCAGCTCCTTGAGAGCGGCGTCCACTTCGGTCACCAGACCCGCCGGTGGAACCCGAAGATGAAACGCTTCATCCTCACCGAGCGCAACGGCATCTACATCATCGACCTGCAGCAGTCGCTGTCCTACATCGACCGCGCGTTCGAGTTCGTCAAGGCCACGGTCGCCCACGGCGGGACGATCCTGTTCGTCGGCACCAAGAAGCAGGCCCAGGAGTCCATCGCCGAGCAGGCCACCCGCGTCGGCATGCCCTACGTGAACCAGCGCTGGCTGGGCGGCATGCTCACGAACTTCTCCACCGTCCACAAGCGGCTCACCCGGCTCAAGGAGCTGGAGGAGATCGACTACGACGACGTGGCCGGCTCCGGCATGACCAAGAAGGAGCTCCTGGGGCTGCGCCGCGAGAAGGACAAGCTGGAGCGCACCCTCGGCGGTATCCGCGACATGGCGAAGGTTCCGAGCGCCATCTGGATCGTGGACACCAAGAAGGAGCACATCGCGGTCAACGAGGCCAAGAAGCTCGGCATCCCGGTCGTGGCGATCCTCGACACGAACTGCGACCCCGACGAGGTCGACTACCCGGTGCCCGGCAACGACGACGCCATCCGCAGCGTCAGCCTGCTGACCCGGGTCGTCGCCGACTCCGTCGCCGACGGCCTGATCGCCCGCGCGGGCGCCGCGCCCGGCGGGGACGAGAAGCCGGCCCAGGGCGCGGGCTCCAGCGAGCCGCTCGCCGAGTGGGAGCGCGCACTGCTGGAGAACAAGCCGACCGAGGACGCCGCCGCGACTCCGGCGGAGGCCCCGGCGGAAGCTGCGGCGGAAGCCCCGGCGGAAGCCGCGGCCGAGGCCCCGGCGGAAGCTGCGGCAGAAGCTGCGGCCGAGGCCCCGGCGGAAGCTCCGGTGGAGGCTGCGGCCGAGCAGCCCGCCGCGACCCCCGCGACCCCCGCGACCCCCGAGGCGGACGCCCCGGAGGCGCAGGAGGCCCCGAAGCCCGCCGAGGCCGAGCAGGCTTGATCCCGCGGCCCGGCGGCTCCGCCAAGGCGCCGCCGGGCCGTCGCGGGTCCCACGACCAACGACGAGAGAAGCGATAGAGAGCGATGGCTAACTTCACCGCCGCGGACGTCAAGCGGCTGCGCGACCTGACCGGCTCCGGCATGATGGCCGTGAAGAACGCCCTCACCGAGGCGGACGGCGACTTCGAGAAGGCCACGGAGCTGCTGCGCCTCAAGGGCGCCAAGGACGTCGGCAAGCGCGCCGAGCGCACCGCCGCCAACGGCCTGGTCGCCGAGTACTTCGCGAACTCCGGTGACGGGGCGCTCCTCGAACTCAACTGCGAGACCGACTTCGTCGCGAAGAACGAGCAGTTCATCGAGCTGGCGAACCGCCTGGCCGAGTTCGCCTCGGGCAGCGGCGCCACCGACGCCGCGGGCCTGCTGACCACCGAGATCGAGCCCGGCAAGACCGTCCAGGCCCTGATCGAGGAGCACAGCGCCACGATCGGCGAGAAGCTGGAGCTGCGCCGCTTCGCCCACTTCCAGGGCACGTACGTCGCCAGCTACCTGCACAAGTCCGACCCGTCCCTGCCGCCGACCACCGGCGTGCTGGTCGAGCTGGACACCGACGACCCCGCGGTCGCCAAGGACGTCGCCCAGCAGGTCGCGGCGATGGCCCCCACCTACCTCACCCGCGAGGAGATCCCCGCCGAGGCGGTCGAGAAGGAGCGGGCGATCGCCGAGCAGCGCACCCGCGACGAGGGCAAGCCCGAGAAGGCCATCCCGAAGATCGTCGAGGGCCGGGTGAACGCCTACTTCCGCGACTACGTGCTGCTCGAGCAGGAGTTCGTGAAGGACAACAAGAAGACGATCGCGAAGGTCCTTGACGAGGCGGGCGTGAAGGTCGTCCGCTTTGCCCGGTTCAAGGTCGGGCAGGCGTAAGGGCACTCTGGAGACGGGTACCCGGCACACGGCGGGTACCCGGCAGATAAAGCGAAGCAACGAGGGGGCCGCCGACGTGCCGGACAAGACGACCACTAGCGCGACGGCGGCCTCGTCGTCCGATCGGGACGTGGCCGATCGGGACGCGCCTGGCCGGAACGGGTCCGGCCGGGCCCCGTCCGGTGGTGCCCCGTCCGGCGGCGGTGGCGCGTCCGGCGGCGGTGGCGCGTCCGGCGGCGGGTCCGATCGCTCGGAGAGCGCAGGGCAGGCGTCCCACCAGCATGCGCCGCGCGCCGGATGGAAAAGGGTGCTGCTGAAGCTCTCGGGCGAGGCCTTCGCGGGACGTGACCCGCTCGGCATCGACCCGGAGATCGTCCAGCATGTGGCGGAGGCCATCGCCGAGGCCGTACGGGACGGCGTGCAGGTGGCGGTCGTCTGCGGCGGGGGCAACATGTTCCGCGGCGCCGTCATGGCCGAGCGGGGCATGGACCGCGGCCGCGCCGACTACATGGGCATGATCGGCACCGTCATCAACTGCCTGGCGCTTCAGGACTTCCTGGAGAAGCTCGGCCTCGACACCCGCGTGCAGACCGCCATCACCATGAGCCAGGTGGCCGAGCCGTACATTCCGCGGCGAGCCATCAGGCACCTGGAGAAGGGCCGTGTCGTCATCTTCGGGGCCGGCCTCGGACAGCCGTTCTTCTCCACCGACACCACCGCCGCCCAGCGCGCGCTGGAGATCGGTGCTGAGGCCGTACTGAAGGGCACTCAGGTGGACGGTGTCTACGATGCCGATCCACGAAAGAATCCAGACGCGGTCAAGTTCGACCGCTTGGATTACGGTGAAGTTCTACAGCGGGGTCTGAAGGTCATGGACGCCACGGCCATCAGCCTCTGCATGGACAACGCTCTCCCGATCGTGGTCTTCGACCTCATGGGGCAGGGCAACATCGTCCGGGCCGTCCGGGGTGAGAAGATCGGCACGCTGGTCAGCCCGGCGGAGGGCTGAGCACCGCAGCCCGGGACCGCAGGATCAGGGCCGACGAGATGACTTGGGAGTCACAGTGATCGACGAGACCCTCCTCGAAGCCGAGGAGAAGATGGAGAAGGCGGTCGCGGTCGCCAAGGAGGACTTCCAGGCCATCCGCACCGGCCGGGTGAACCCCACGATGTTCAACAAGATCACCGCCGAGTATTACGGGACGCCGACGCCGATCAACCAGCTCGCGTCGTTCACCCTGCCGGAGCCTCGGATGGTCATCGTCCAGGTCTTCGACAAGTCGTCGATGCAGGCGGTGGAAAGGGCGATCCGCGACAGTGACCTGGGCGTGAACCCCAGCAACGACGGCAACGTCATCCGGGTGGTCTTCCCCGAGCTGTCGGAGGAGCGCCGCAGGGAGTTCATCAAGGTCGCGGGCGGCAAGGCCGAGGACAGCAAGATCGCGATCCGCAACATCCGCCGGCGGGCCAAGGACACGCTCGACAAGCTCGCCAAGGACGGCGAGGCCGGTGAGGACGAGGTCCACCGTGCGGAGAAGGAACTCGACGACGTCACGCACCGCTACGTGGCGCAGATCGACGAGCTTCTCGAGCACAAGAAGGCCGAACTGCTCGAAGTTTGATGAAAATCGATGACGCCGGGGAGCCCACGGGTTCCCCGGACGAGCCGGAGGTCGGCATGTCCGGGCAGGCGCCGGACACCTCCCCCGGGAAGGCCCCCTCCTCCGACC
>NZ_SMKK01000316.1 GCF_004348425.1 Actinomadura sp. 7K507 | reverse complement strand
GCCGGGGGCCGCGTGGGCGGTGCGGGGGTTCACGGCGACGGCGGTGGCGAGGCCGCCGGCGATCAGGAGAGTGCGCCGGTCGAGCGGACGTGCGGTGTCGGCCATGGAGAAAGCGACCTTTCGGAGGTTCCGGCATGGACTGCCGGAGAGCCTCGCCACGGCCGGTGACCAGGAGGCACCGTGAAGATGACATCCGCCGCAACACTGATGATCTTCTGAAAGAGCGCTAGCCGATCACGCGCAGCGGGAAAGACGGATGCTAGGGTGGCGACTTACGAATTGCGCACAAAAATTCCATCCTATGACTAGGAGTGTAGCCGAGGCATGGAGACCCGTCAAGCCGACGCTGTCAACCCGGAACGCGATGAAATCGCAGATTCGCCCGCGATGCGCGGCGAACAGGAGTACGTGTCCCGCGTCTACGCACGGCTCGACGTCGAGCGGCAGAAGGCGGAGGCCGCGTTGCGCGAGGGCCCGGCCGGGGGCGGCGGCAGCGCGTTCCAGGCCCGGCTGGAGGGCGCCGTCGCCACCGACGAGGCGGCCCGCCGGCTGGCCGGGCTCGGCGGCGTGGAGGACGGCCTGTGCTTCGGCCGCATCGACCACCGCGCGGACGCCGACGGCCCCGGCGACACGTTCTACATCGGCCGCGTCGGCCTCCGCGACGAGGACCACGAACCGGTCCTGATCGACTGGCGCGCCACCGCGGCCCGCCCGTTCTACACCGCCACCCCCGGCGCCCCCGGCACGCTCGCGCGCCGCCGCCACCTGCACCTGCGCCGCCGCGAGGTCGTCCGGCTGGACGACGAGGTGTTCGACCTGGAGGGCCTGGACGAGTCCGAGCGGAGCGGCATCGTCGGCGAGGCCGCCCTCCTCGCCACGCTCCGCCGCGGCCGGACCGGCCGGATGAGCGACGTCGTCGCCACCATCCAGGAGGAGCAGGACCAGGTCATCCGCTCCGGACTGCAGGGCGTCCTCGTCGTCCAGGGCGGCCCCGGCACCGGAAAGACGGTCGCCGCGCTGCACCGGGCCGCGTACCTCCTCTACACGCACCGGGACGTCCTCGAACGGCGCGGAGTGCTCGTCGTCGGCCCGAACGCCACGTTCCTCCGCTACATCGAGCAGGTGCTCCCCGGCCTGGGCGAGAACGACGTCGCCCTGGCCACGGTCGGTGCGCTGTACCCGGGCCTGAAGGCGACGGAGTCCGACCCTCCCGAGGTGGCCGTCATCAAGGGCGACCACCGGATGGCGGACGTGATGGAGGCGGCCGTCCACGACCGGCAGCGCGTCCCCGCTGACGGCCTGTACATCGAGACCGAGGGCCTCACCCTGGTCGTGGACGCCGGGAAGTGCGCGCAGATACGCGACCGTGCCCGCGCCCTGCGACTCCCCCACAACGTCCAGCGGCGGCGCTTCGTCCACGACATTCTGGAAGCCCTCGCCACCAACAGGGCCGAGCAGTACGACCGCATCATGGACGAGCCCCTGGAAGAGATGGCCAAAAGCGGCGGCCTCCCCAGCTGGCTCCAAGAACTCATCGACGAGGCCGAAGACGAGCCCCTGCTGGACGAGACGGACCTCCGCCTGGCCAAGGAAGCCCTCTGGCAAGACCCCACCGCCCAGGCCGCCATCAACGACCTCTGGCCCGAACTGACCCCCGAGCAGCTCCTGACCGGCCTCTACGCCGACCCCGATGCGCTGGCCCGAGCAGGCGCACAAACGGGCCTCGAATGCACGCTCCTCCACCGCCGGCCCGGCGCCCCATGGACGATCTCGGACGTCCCCCTCCTCGACGAGGCCGCCGAACTCCTCGGCAAGGACGACTCCGCCGAGAAGGCACGCCGGCGCGCCGCCAACGCCGCACGCGCCCAGGAGGAGAATTACGCCCGCGAGGTCATGGAGACGACCGGCGTCACCGACCTGATCGCGGCGAGCGACCTGATCTCCGCGAGCGAGCTGGCCGAACGCCACCACGACGACGGCCCGCCGCTCACCACCGCCCAGCGCGCCATCGCCGACCGCGAATGGGCGTACGGCCACGTGATCGTGGACGAGGCCCAGGAACTGTCCGAGATGGCCTGGCGTACCGTGATGCGGCGCGTCCCGACCCGTTCCCTCACCGTCGTGGGCGACATCGCCCAGACCGGCAACGCGGCCGGCGCCGCGTCCTGGGGCGGGATGCTCGACCGCTACGTCCCGGGCCGCTGGCGCGAGCAGCGCCTCATGGTCAACTACCGCACCCCGGCCGCCATCATGAGGGTCGCCGCCGACGTCCTCGCCGCCGTCGCCCCGGACCAGACCCCACCCGAACCCGTCCGCGACGACGGTCCCCCGCCGACCGCGATCGCGATGCCGGTGACCGCCCTGCCTGCCCTCATCGAATCCGAGCTGTCACTCATCACCGGCGGAACGCCCGACGGCATCGGCGGCGCCTTCAAGGAGGGCCGCCTCGCCGTCATCACCTCCGCCGCCCGCCACGCCGCCGTCCGGGAGGCCCTCCCGGACGCCGCCGCCGGCGCGACCCCCGAGGCCCTCGACTCCCCCACCGTCATCCTGACCGCCGAAGAGGCCAAGGGCCTCGAATTCGACTCCGTCATCATCGTCGACCCGTCCGGCATCCTCGCCGAGTCCCCCAAGGGCGGCCAGGACCTCTACGTAGCCCTGACCCGAGCCACCCGCCGCCTGACGGCCGTCCACGACAACGGCCTCCCGCCCCTCCTCTCGGCCCTGGGGCAGGAGGCGCCGGTGCGCTAGCGCCGCTTGCCGAGGGGGCGGCGCCAGGACAGGCCGGTCCCGGGGATGCGGAACGTCATCGCGCGGCGCCCGTCCGCCGAGCGGCTGTAGCGGGCGCCGCGCGCCCCCACGCTGTGCCCGACGCCCTTGCGGGAGAGGTTGAAGCGGAACGGACCCACCCGGGTCGATTTTCGATAGTGCCAACCCATGGGGGCGGGGATGCCCGGCGGGCGGACGGGCATCCCCGCCACCGTTCACGGACAGCCCGATATATCGGATACGGGCCGCCCGGTGGACGCAAGAGCAGGACATGACCAAATCCGGTCCGAGTTCGTCGTACGGCGCTCTTTACCGGGCGTCGCCGGGCGAGGAACGTGTGCCTCCGTAGAGATCATTTTCCGATTCCCGGGAGGTGCGGGTTGGCCAGGCGATCCCTGAGACGAACCCGGCGGACGACGACGGTGGCCGTGCTGACCGGCGCTGCGCTCGCCTTCGGCGGCGGCGGCGCGGCGGCGGTCGCGCAGGCGTCCCCCAAGATCGTGGTGAAGGGCGGCGTGACCCAGCCGGTCTTCTCCTACAAGGACGCGATCCGCGAGCACGTGTACGTCGAGTCGAGTGTGGACAGCGACCGCGACGGCGAGCTCGACCGCGTCAACGTCGACATCATCCGGCCCAAGGAGACCGAGCAGGGCCTCAAGGTGCCGGTGATCATGGACGAGAGCCCGTACTACGACAACGCGGGACGCGGCAACGAGAGCGAGCGCAAGACCTACGACGCCGACGGGAACCCGGTGAAGTTCCCGCTCGTCTATGACAACTACTTCGTTCCGCGCGGGTACGCGTTCCTCGCCGTCGACATGGTGGGGACGACCCGTTCCGACGGCTGCCCGGTCAGCGGCGGGCCGACCGACGTCCTCGGCGGCAAGGCCGTGGTGGACTGGCTGAACGGGCGCGCCAAGGCGTACCGGGCCGACGGCAGCCCGGTGGAGGCGACCTGGACCACCGGCCGCACCGCCATGATCGGCAAGTCGTACGACGGGACGCTCGCCAACGGCGTCGCCGCGACCGGCGTCCGCGGCCTGGAGACGATCGTCCCCATCACGTCGATCAGCAGCTGGTACGACTACAGCCGCATGAACGGCGTGAAGTACTGGACGGACGAGCAGCCGTGGCTCGCGGACTACGTCGACACCGACCCGCCGGAGAAGTGCGCCGCCGTCAACGCCGATCTCGACGAGGGAGAGGACGACGCGACCGGCAACTACAACGCCTACTGGAAGACCGCCGACTACCGGCACGGGACGATCGCCCGCGCCTCCCGCGTGCGGGCGAGCGTGTTCGCGGTGCACGCCGTCAACGACCTCAACGTGAAGGCCGACCACTTCGCCGAGTGGTGGAAGGCCCTGGCCCGGCACGGCGTCGAGCGCAAGGTGTGGCTGACGCAGCGCGGCCACGTCGACCCGTTCGACTTCCGGCGGGACCACTGGGTGGCCGCGCTGCACAAGTGGTTCGACCACGAACTGCACAAGATCCGCAACGGTGTCCTGCGGGAGCCGCGCGCCGACATCGAGACCGGCCCGGACCAGTGGATCACCCAGTCGGACTGGCCGTCCCGCGACGCGCGCAGGATCACCCTGCGGCCCGGGGAGGACGGCACGCTCGGCCTGAAGCGCGCCCCGAGGGGCTCGACCGCCACCTTCACCGACGCTCCCGGGCCGCGCGGCGACGGGTATCCGGAGGGCGCGATGGTCAGCGACCCGACGGCGGAGCAGCCGTTCCGGGCCGCGTTCGTCTCGGGCCCGCTGCCGATGACGGGACGGCTGTCCGGCACACCCGAGACCCGGCTGAGGATCAAGCTGGACAAGCCGACGTCCAATGTCACCGCGCTGCTCGTCGACTACGGCGAGGACGAGCGCGTGGACCACCTCGGCCCGGGCGCGGGCATCCGCACCCTCGACACCGAGTCCTGCCACGGCGAGAGCACCCCCGCCGACGACGCCTGCTACAAGGAGACCGAGGTCAGGACGGCCACCTCACCGGTGAACGTGGTCGCCCGCGGCTGGCTCGACGCCCAGAACCACCGGTCGCTCAGCCGTCCCAGCCCGCTGAAGCCGGGACGGTACTACGACGTCCGCTGGGAGTCGCTCAGCCAGGAATACCTGCTGAAGAAGGGGCACCGGCTCGCGCTGGTCCTCGCCGGGACGGACTCCGACTACAACACCGAGACGCCCACCGGAGCCAAGGTGACGGTGGACCTGCGCGGCAGTTCCGTCCGCATCCCCGTGGTCATCGGGGCGGACGAGCCGACCGCGATGGTCGCCCCGCCGCAGCCCGACGCGCCCTGGCGCGGCCCGTCCGGCGTCACGCTCCCCGTCCAGGAACGCGAGTTCCACTGAGCCCCGTCCGGCCCGCCGCCCCTCCCGACCGGGGCGGCGGGCCGTCCCTTGTCAGCGGTCGCCGGTTGTCACCGGATTTCCGGAGGATGCCCCCGGCCTTCAGGCCGGGGAGGAATTCGTGTCCCGACTTTAAGCGGGGGAGGGAAAGCCGATCCGCCCTGGGCGGATCGGCGTCTGGCGCGGCCTGTCTGGTGAGGCGGGCGTGGACGCCGGTGGGGTCCGCGTAGCGTGCTGTGCTGGTCGGTGGAGAACTCCGCGGAAACGCACGCACGGGAACACTCGTTCGAGTACGTTCGGTGATGTGGCGGATGCGGACGGCGAGGATGGTGGTGGCGGGAACGCCCGGTACTCTTACCGGCTGCGGTTGTCGTCGACCGCTGAGCGTGCGCTGCTGGCCGAGTGGGACCGCTGCCGGTGGGTGTGGAACGAGTGCGTGGCCCGGTCCAGGGCCGCTCACCGGGCGGGTGAGGCGTGCGGTCCGGCGGGGCTGGACAGGATGCTGACGGGCTGGCGCTCGGGGAAGCGGTGGCTGGGTGCGGGCGCGTCGGTGCCGCAGCAGCAGGTCATCCGGGATTTCGGCAAGTCCCGCGCCAAGGCGCTGAAGGACATCGCTAAGGGGCTGCCCGTCAAGCAGCGGGCGGGGTTGCCCCGGTTCAAGAAGCGGGGCTTGGCCGCCCCGACGCTGAACTACACCCGCCGCGGGTTCCGCCTCACCGGCGGCCGCCTGCGGTTGGCCGGGGGCATCGTGGTGACGGTGGTGTGGTCGCGGGACCTGCCCGCCGCCCCGTCCTCGGTGCGGATCTCCCGCGACTGCCTCGGGCACTGGTACGCCTCGTTCGTTGTCCCGGCGCAGCCCGAGCCGCTCCCGGCGGCCGGGAGGGTGATCGGTGTCGACTGGGGCGTGACACAGGTCGCCACCACCACCAGCGACACCCACGACCTGCCGCATCCCGAGCACGGCCGCAAGGCCGCCGACAAACTTGCCCGATACCAGCGGCAGATGGCGCGGCGCCGCGCCCCCAAGGGCAAGCAGCAGTCCCAGGGGTACCGCGCAGCGCAGCGGCAGGCCGCCAAAGCCGCCCAGAAGGTCGCGTGCCAACGCCAGGACGATGCCCGCAAATGGGCCAAGAAGGTGGCCCGCGACTTCGACGCGGTCGCGGTCGAGGACTTCCGCCCCAAGTTCCTGGCCAAGAGCACGATGGCGCGAAAGGCCGCTGACGCCGCAATCGGCCAGGCTAAGAAGGCCCTGATCGAGATGGGCCGCAAACACTGCCGGGACGTCCGCTTGGTGGATCCGGCGTACACCACGATGGACTGCGGCCACTGCGGAGCGAGAGCCAAGCACCGCCTGCCGCAGTCGGAACGCATCTACACCTGCACCGCGTGCGGGACGTCCCGTCCCAGGGACAAGAACTCCGCGCGGGTGATGCTGGTCCGGGCGGGTCTGGCCCCGGACGGTGCCGATGGCGCAAGACCTCCCGCCCCGCCGGGGCGAGAGGCGGCCTGAGCCGTAAATCCTCGCACATCTCATGGCGGGAGGGACTTGAAGAAACCCCTCCCTTCAGGGAGGGGAGCAGTCAATGGTTGTCGGTGTCCTTGCTGGGCTGGACGCGTTTCGGCTCGCCGGGCATCTTCGGATAGTTCGGCGGGTACGGCATGTCGCCGAGGCCGTGGTCGCGCTCGTCGCGGTCGGCCAGGTCGAGGAGGCCCTCAAGGGAGAACGGCTCGTCGTCGATGCCCGCGTGCAGGTCGCCGAGTTCGGCGAAGCGGGCGGGCATCGTGGCGATGGTGAAGTCGCGGGGGTCGACGTCCGGCAGCTCGTCCCAGGTCACGGGCGCCGAGACCGGGGCGTGCGGCGCCGGGCGGACGCTGTAGGCCGACGCGATCGTCCGGTCGCGGGCGTTCTGGTTGTAGTCGATGAAGATCTGCTCGCCGCGCTCCTCCTTCCACCATCGGGTGGTGACCTCGGCGGGGGCGCGGCGCTCGACCTCGCGGCCGAACGCCAGGGCGGCGCGGCGGACCTCGGTGAACGTCCAGCGCGGCTCGATGCGCACGTAGATGTGCACCCCGCCCTTGCCGGACGTCTTGACGTAGCCCGTGCACCCCAGCTCGGACAGCAGCTCGCGGGCCGGGCCGAGCGCCACCCGGACGGCGTCGGAGAAGTCGGTGCCCGGCTGCGGGTCGAGGTCGATGCGCAGTTCGTCCGGATGATCGACGTCGCCCTTGCGGACGGGCCACGGGTGGAACGTCAGCGTGCCGAGATTGGCGGCCCAGGCGATCACGGCGGGCTCGGTGGGGCAGACCTCGTCGGCGGACCGGCCGCTGGGGAACGCGATCCGGGCGGTCTGCACCCAGTCGGGCGCGCCCTTGGGGATGCGCTTCTGGTAGAACGCGTCGGACTTGCCGGCGCCCATGCCCGACTGGCCGCGCGCGTAGTCCTCCCGGGTGGCCAGCCGGGCGCCCTCGAACACGCCGGCGGGCCAGCGCTCCAGCGTCGTCGGACGGTCGCGGGTGGCGCGGACGATGCCCTCGCCCACGGCGATGTAGTACTCCACCAGCTGCCGCTTGGTGTAGCCGTGTTCAGGAAAGTAGACCTTGTCGGGGTTGGTCACCTTGACGAGCCGATCCCCGACCGGGATCTCGATGAAGGGCGAGGCCATGACGGCACGTTAACCCACGGGCACGACAGTCCACCGGAACGACCCCACCGGGTACCTTCGATGGCATGGAGAAGATCCGCAAAAGCGAGGAAGAGTGGCGGGCGGAGCTCGGCCCGGAGGAGTTCCACGTGCTGCGGGAGGCGGGAACCGAGAAGCCGTTCACCGGCGAGTACAACGACACCAAGACGGTCGGCGTGTACCGGTGCCGCGCCTGCGGGACGGAGCTGTTCCGTTCGGAGACCAAGTTCGAGAGCCATTGCGGCTGGCCGTCGTTCTACGAGCCGTCGGGCTCCGACGCGGTCACGCTGATCGAGGACCGCTCGCTCGGCATGGCGCGCACCGAGGTGCGGTGCGCCGCGTGCGACTCGCACCTGGGGCACGTGTTCCACGGTGAGGGCTACGACACCCCGACCAACGACCGCTACTGCATCAACTCGGTCTCGCTCACGCTGGAGCCCGCCGAGTAGACAACCGGTACCGCCGCTCAGGCGTCTCATGGACGACGGCTCACCCCCAGGGGGTCTCCATGAGCGAGTCCGACGTCGACGACATCGAGGAGTTCGACGACTCCGAAGCGTCCGACGAATTCGAACACTACATCGACGCCATGCTGTGCGGCGGGGCCGTGAGGGTCGCCCAGGTCGCGCTGCTCCTGCTGTACGACGAGAGCCGCATCCGGATCACCCGGGGGACGCGCCGGGTCGAGATCCTGCGGCGCCGGCCCGCCGACCCGGAGCAGGAGCAGGACTGGGTGCGGGAGGCCGCCCTCGACGCGATCCCCGGCGGTGGGCTCCCGCTCAAGGAGGTCATCGCGGCGGTCGCCGCCTCGCCGGAGGTCGCCGCCGTCGCGGACGGGATGCGCGATGAGGGGTTGCTGCGCGGCCGCGGGCTGCGCCTCACCCGCGACGGCAGGCTGACCCGCCGGATGCTCACCGAGGAGCCGCCCGAGTCCCGGGCGGGGAGGCTCGCGGTCCATGGCCCGGCCGCTCTCCGGGACACCTGGCTGGGGGAGGTCCTGGAGGACGAGGACCCGGACCCGGTCCGGCTCCGCCGGGTGCGGGGCCGCGGGTTCGGCGGCATCGGCCGGTACCGGGGGTGGGGGCTGGGC
>NZ_SMKK01000315.1 GCF_004348425.1 Actinomadura sp. 7K507 | reverse complement strand
AAGCCCTCACCAGCGCCGGACTCACCCCCACCGACATCGACGCCGTCGAAGCCCACGGCACCGGCACCACCCTCGGCGACCCCATCGAAGCCCAAGCACTCATCGCCACCTACGGCAAACACCGGCCGGAGGATCGGCCGTTGTGGTTGGGGTCGTTGAAGTCCAACATCGGCCACAGCCAATCCGCCGCCGGTGTCGGTGGCGTCATAAAGATGGTGATGGCCCTTCAGCATGGAGTCCTTCCGAGGACCCTGCATGTGGATGACCCCAATCCGCATGTGGACTGGTCGGCGGGTTCGGTGCGGTTGCTGACCGAGCCGCAGCCCTGGGAGCCCAACGGGCATCCGCGGCGGGCCGGTGTCTCCTCGTTCGGGATCAGCGGCACCAACGCCCACGTCATCCTCGAAGAAGCACCCGCTGCACAAACCGCCCCCGAGCCTGAGCCGCGGGTCGAGTTGCCGGTGGTGCCGTGGATGCTCTCCGCCAAGACTGAGACCGGCCTGCACGCCCAAGCGCAGCGCCTGGCCGAGCACGTGGCGGACCGTGAACTGAATCCGGCCGATGTGGGGTTCTCGCTGGCCACCGGACGCGCCCATCTGGAGCACCGTGCGGTGGTGCTGGGCGCCGACCGCGACGAACTCCTGACCGGACTGAGCAGTGTCACTGGCCGTTCGGTTGTTGGTGGGCGGTTGGCGGTGGTGTTCTCCGGCCAGGGCAGCCAGCGCACCGGCATGGGCCAAGACCTCTACGCCGCGTTCCCGGCGTTCGCCGACGCCTTCGACGAAGTCATGACCCATTTCCCCGAACCACTCCGCCAGGTGATGTGGAACGACAACCAAGACGACGGTGGGTTGGAGCAGACCGGGTGGGCGCAGCCCGCACTGTTCGCCATCGAGGTGGCGTTGTTCCGGTTGCTGGAAGCATGGGGGGTGCGGCCGGACTACCTGGCCGGGCACTCCATCGGAGAACTGGCCGCAGCACACGTCGCCGGGGTGTGGTCACTGCCCGACGCGGCGGTGCTGGTGGCCGCCCGCGGCCGGCTGATGCAGGCCCTGCCCCCGGGTGGGGGCATGACCGCGATCCGCGCCACCGAAACCCAGGTTCAGGCCCATCTGGTGGACGGGGTGGAGGTCGCGGCGGTCAACAGCCCGGACGGTGTGGTGATCTCCGGCCGCGAAGACGCCGTCGCCCAAGTCGCCGCGCAGTTCGACAGGGTGCGGTCGCTGCCGGTCTCACACGCCTTCCATTCGGTGTTGATGGACCCGATGCTGGCCGAGTTCGAACACATCGCCGCGAGCGTGACCTACCAGCCGCCCACCCTGCCGATCGTGTCCAACCTGACCGGCGACCTCGCCGACCCCGACCACCTGTGCACCCCGGCCTACTGGGTGCGGCACGTCCGCCAAGCCGTCCGCTTCCACGACGGTGTCCAGACCCTGCGCGGCCACGGCGTCACCACCTTCCTGGAAATCGGACCCGACGCCGCGCTGACCGCCACCGCCGACCCCGGCGACGACGCGGAGTTCATAGCCGTCCAACGCCGCGACCGCGACCAGCCCCGCCAACTGCTGTCGGCGGTCGGGGAACTGCACACCCGCGGCATCCCGGTCGACTGGGCGGCGCTGTTCCCCGGCGCCCAACGAGTCGACCTGCCCACCTACCCCTTCCAACGCCAGCGGTACTGGCTCGACTCGGTGAGTGGTACCGCCGACGTCGCCAAGGCCGGTCTCGAAACCAACGACCATCCGCTGCTCGGAGCCGCGCTGGTGCTGGCCGACACCGACGGCACCATCTTCACCGGCAGGCTCTCCCAAGCCGCCCATCCCTGGCTGGCCGACCACACAGTCATGGGCACCACCCTGCTCCCCGGTACCGCGTTCGTCGAACTCGCCCTTCACGCCGGCCACCAGACCGGCTACCCCACACTCGACGAGCTCACCCTTCACGCGCCTCTCATCATCGACGCGGAGCAGCGCATCACCCTTCAGGTCGCCGTGCGGGACGCCGGTCCGCAGGGCGGCAGAACCGTCCACATCCACTCTCGCCCCGACCAAGCGCCTCCGGACGTTCCGTGGACCCTGCACGCCGCCGGCGTCCTGGCTCCCGAGGTCGCGCCGGCAAATGCTGCCGGTATGGATGTCTGGCCACCGGAGGGAGCGACCAGGCTCGACCTGGCCGGCTTCTACGACGGCCTCTTCAAGGGCGGCCTGGAGTACGGGCATACCTTCCGGGGCGTACAGGCTGCGTGGTCGCGCGGTGAGGACGTCTTCGCCGAGGTCGTGCTGCCGGAGGGCGCGGCGATGGAGGCCGCCCGGTTCGGTCTGCATCCGGCGTTGCTCGACGCGGCGATGCACGCGAGCTTCATCGCGGGGCAGCGACACGAAGGCCCACGGATCCCGTTCACCTGGAGCGGCGTCCGGCTGTACGCGGCGGGCGCCGCGACACTGCGGGTGCGTGTCCGCAGCGCGGGGGCAGAGCTCCAGATGACCGTCGCGGACGGCGCCGGCACGCTGGTCGCCGAGGTGGACTCGCTGGTCACCCTGCCGGCTGAGCAGCTGGCCACCGGAGAATCCTCCTCCCAGACTCCGCTGTATCGGCTCGACTGGAGCCCGGCGCCAGCCGCCGACCCCGCCCCCTACGTCCTGCTGGGCACCGCCGAACCAGTGCTGAACGGCACGAAGCGCTATCCGGATCTGGCGTCGCACGCCGAAGGCACCCCTGCCACGGTCGTGGCTTACAGCCCGTCCGGGGACTCCGCCCAGATGCCCGGCCGGTTCCGGGATGTGGCGAGTCAGGTGCTGGAACTGCTCCAGGCATGGCTGGCCGACGAGCGGTTGGAGCAGTCTCGGCTGGTGCTGGTCACTTGTGGTGCCGTCGCCGTGATGCCAGGTGAGGACGTCACCGCTCTGGCCCAGTCCGCGGTCTGGGGCCTGGTGCGTTCAGCTCAGGCGGAGAATCCCGACCGGTTCACACTGATCGATCTGGACGACCGACCCGAGTCGGCCGCCGCGCTGGCAACGGCGATAGGGACGGCGGAACCACAGCTCGCCATCCGCGCCGGGCAACTGCTCGTGCCGCGGATGACCCGCGCCCTCACCCCCGCGGAGGCCGTACCTTCGTGGGACCAGGACGGCACGGTGTTGATCACCGGCGGTACGGGTGGTCTGGGCAGCCTGGTCGCCCGCCATCTGGCCGCCGAGCACGGCGTCCGGCGGCTGCTGCTGACCAGCCGCCGAGGCATCGCCGCCGACGGCGCGACCGAACTCGTCGCAGAACTCGCCGGGCTCGGTACCCAAGCGGAAGTCGTGGCCTGTGACGTCGGGGACCGCGACGCGGTCGCCGACCTGCTGGCCCGGCACACGCCGACCGCGATCGTCCACGCCGCGGGAATCGGCGCCAACGCCCTGATCGGAGCGTTGACCAGCGAACACGTTGACATCGTGGCCCGTCCCAAGGTCGACGCCGCCTGGCATCTGCACGAGCTGACCCGCGACATGCCGCTGTCGGCGTTCGTGCTCTTCTCCTCCTCCTCGAGCGTGGTCGACGGGCCGGGCCAGGCCAACTACGCCGCTGCCAACCAGTTCCTCACGGCGCTGGCCCAGCATCGGCACGCGCAAGGCCTGCCGGCTCAGTCACTGGCCTGGGGTCTGTGGGGCGAAGGCCATGGAATGGTGCAGCGCCTGATGGAATCGGATCTGCAGCGGATCCGCCGGTGGGGCATGCTCGAGATGAGCGCCGCGCAAGGCCTGGAGTTGTTCGACGCCGCCACCGCCTCGGGCGAGCCCGCCCTCCTGCCCGTCACTCTCGACCTCGCCGCCGTCCGGGCGCGGGGAACGAGCGTCCCGGCCGTCCTGCGGAGCCTGGTCCGCGCACCCGTCCGGCAGGCCGCTCGAGCGGCCGAGGCGCCCGCCGGCAGCCTCGACCTGGCGCAACGACTGACCGGGTTGGCCGACGCTGAACAGGACCGGCTGCTGCTCGATCTCGTCCGTACACAGGTGGCGGCTGTACTGGGCCACGGGTCGGCCGACACGGTCGAACCCGATCGGGCATTTCAGGAGCTGGGCTTCGACTCCCTTGCCGCGGTGGAGATCAGGAACCGGCTCAGGAGCGCCTCGGGCCTTTCGGTGCCGGCGACCGCCGTCTTCGACTACCCCAGCAGCCGGGCCCTCGCCGACTACCTCAAGGCCGAGCTGACCCCCGACGGCGACGGCGGCCACGACGGTGACGAAGCGAAGATCCGCAGGCTCCTGCAAGCCATTCCGATCACCCGGTTGCGCGATGCGGGACTGATGGACGACCTGCTCGAACTCGCGGACGGCACCGGCGGACGGGCGGCGCCGGCGGGCGGCGGCCGCGACTCGATCGACACGTTGGACGCCGACGAGCTGATCGACCTGGCGCTTCGCGGCTCCGACTCTGACGACCTGACCGAGGATGTGTAAGACAGATGGCCGAGCCCGACCAGAAGATCGTCGAAGCTCTCCGCGCGTCGGTCAGGGAGACCGAGCGGCTGCGCGACCAGACCAGGAAGCAGGCGGCCGCGGCGCGCGAACCGATCGCGATCGTCGGCATCGGAGCCCGCTACCCCGGCGGCGTCACCGGCCCCGAGGGGTTGTGGGAGCTGGTGGCCGAGGGCGTGGACGCCGTCGCGGAGTTCCCGGCCGACCGCGGCTGGGATGTGGAGGGGCTGTACGACCCGGAACTCTCCCGGCCGGACACGAGCTACGCCCGTGAGGGCGGGTTCCTGTACGAGGCCGGGGAGTTCGACCCCGGCTTCTTCGGCATCTCGCCGCGTGAGGCGCTGGTCATGGACCCCCAGCAGCGGTTGCTGCTGGAGACGTCCTGGGAGGCGCTGGAACGTGCCGGAATCGCTCCCGGGTCGCTGAAGGGCACGGCGACCGGCGTGTGGGCCGGGGTGATGCACCATGACTACGCGATGGGCGCCGTGGGCGGAAGCGTCGTCTCTGGACGGGTGGCGTACACGCTCGGGCTGGAAGGCCCCGCGGTATCGGTGGATACCGCCTGCTCATCGTCCCTGGTGGCGCTGCACCTTGCCTGTCAGTCCCTGCGGCACAAGGAATGCTCCCTTGCGCTGGCGGGCGGCGTCGCGGTGATGGCGACCCCCGACATGTTCGTGGAGTACAGCCGGCAGCGTGCCCTGTCGAAGGACGGCCGGTGCAAGTCGTTCGCGGCGTCCGCGGACGGCACCGGCTGGGCCGAGGGCGCCGGGGTGCTGGTGCTGGAGCGGTTGTCGGACGCCGAGCGCAATGGTCATCGGGTGTTGGCGGTGGTGCGTGGGTCGGCGGTGAATCAGGACGGTGCTTCCAATGGCTTGACCGCGCCCAACGGGCCGTCGCAGCAGCGGGTGATCGCGCAGGCGCTGGCGAACGCGCGCGTTCCGGCCGACCAGGTCGATGCGGTGGAGGCGCACGGAACCGGTACGGCACTGGGCGACCCCATCGAGGCGCAGGCTTTGATCGCCGCCTACGGCAAAGACCGGCCCGAGGATCGGCCGCTGTGGTTGGGGTCGTTGAAGTCGAACATCGGTCATGCTCAGGCGGCTGCGGGTGTCGGGGGCGTCATCAAGATGGCGATGGCCCTTCAGCATGGAGTTCTTCCGCGGACGTTGCATGTGGATGAGCCCAGCCCGCATGTGGACTGGTCGGCAGGGTCCGTACAACTGCTTACTCGGGCCCAGCCCTGGGAGCCCAATGGTCATCCGCGGCGGGCGGGGGTGTCCTCGTTCGGGATCAGTGGCACCAACGCCCACGTGATTCTGGAAGAGGCGCCTGCGGCGGAGCCGCAGCCTGAGCCTGAGCCGCGGGTGGAGTTGCCGGTGGTGCCGTGGGTGCTCTCGGCCAAGTCCGAGGCCGGTCTGCGCGCCCAGGCGCAGCGGCTGGCCGGGCATGTGGCGGATCGTGGGCTGGATCCGGCCGATGTGGGGTTCTCGCTGGCCACCGGCCGGGCCCATCTGGAGCACCGTGCGGTGGTGTTGGGCGCCGACCGGGAGGAGTTGCTGGCCGAGTTGGACGGTGTCACTGGCCGTTCGGTTGTTGGTGGGCGGTTGGCGGTGGTGTTCTCCGGTCAGGGTAGCCAGCGCATCGGCATGGGCCGAGAGCTGTATGCGGCGTTCCCGGTGTTCGCCGAGGCTTTCGATGAGGTGATGGCCCATTTCCCTGAGCCGTTGCGCCAGGTGATGTGGAACAACACCGACGACGACGGTGGGTTGGGGGATACGGGGTGGGCGCAGCCCGCGCTGTTCGCCATCGAGGTGGCGTTGTTCCGGTTGCTGGAAGCATGGGGGGTGCGGCCGGACTACCTGGCTGGGCACTCCATCGGAGAGCTGGCCGCGGCGCACGTCGCCGGGGTGTGGTCGCTGGCGGATGCGGCGGTGCTGGTGGCCGCGCGGGGCCGGTTGATGCAGGCCCTGCCGCCGGGTGGGGCGATGACCGCGATCCGCGCCACCGAAACCCAGGTTCAGGCCCATCTGGTGGACGGGGTGGAGGTCGCGGCGGTCAACAGCCCGGACGGTGTGGTGATCTCCGGCCGCGAAGACGCGGTCGCCCAGGTCGCGGCGCAGTTCGACACGGCGCGGCCGTTGCCGGTCTCGCATGCGTTCCATTCGGTGTTGATGGATCCGATGCTGGCCGAGTTCGAACACATCGCCGCGAGCGTGACCTACCAGCCGCCCACCCTGCCGATCGTGTCCAACCTGACCGGCGAGATGGCCGACCCCCAACACCTGTGCACTCCCGGCTACTGGGTCCGGCACGTACGCGAAGCCGTGCGCTTCCACGACGGTGTGCAGACCCTGCGCGGCCAGGGTATCACCACGTTCCTGGAAATCGGACCCGACGCCGCGCTGACCGCCACGGCCGACCCCGGCGATGACGCGGAGTTCGTGGCCGTCCAGCGCCGTGATCGGGATCAGTCCCGCCAACTGCTGTCGGCGGTCGGGGAACTGCACACCCGCGGTGTCCCGGTCGACTGGGCGGCGCTGTTCCCCGGCGCCGAACGCGTCGACCTGCCGACCTACGCCTTCCAGCGGCAGCGGTATTGGATCAATTCGGTCGGCGGTGCCGCAGACGTTACGGCGGCCGGGCTGCAGCCCGCTGACCACCCGCTGCTCGGCGCGGCCGTGCCCCTCGCTGACAACGAGGGTGTCGTCCTCACCGGCAGGCTGTCCCTGGACACCCACCCGTGGCTGGCCGACCACACCGTCATGGGCACCACCCTGCTGCCCGGCACCGCGTTCGTGGAACTGGCGTTGTTCGCCGGTGATCAGGTCGACTGTCCCACGATCGAGGAACTCACGATCGAGGCCCCGCTGGTGCTGCCCGGCGATGGGGGAGTGGCCGTCCAGATCGTCGTCCGTTCCGGTGAGGAGCCGGGCCGCCGGTCGGTCGAGGTGTATGGGCGTCCCGGCGACGCGTTCCCGGACTCGCAATGGACCAGGTACGCGTCCGGTGTTCTGGGCACCGCCGTCCAGCCAGGTGGGCAGCTTCACCAGTGGCCGCCGGCGGATGCGGAGACGGTGTCGACTGACGAGCTGTACGGCATGCTCGCCGAGCACGGGATGGCCTACGGCCCCGCCTTCCAGGGGCTGCGGGCGGCCTGGCGGCGCGGCGACGAGATCTTCGCCGAGGTCGCGCTCGCGGAGCAGACCGGCGACCAGGTCGATGGGTTCGGTGTTCACCCGGCGCTGCTCGACGCTTCGCTGCACGCGCTCGGGCTGGCCGGTCCGGCCGAGGAGATGGCGGGCCTGCTGCCGTTCGCGTGGTCCGGAGTGACGGTGCACGCAGTAGGAGCGTCTGCGGTGCGAGTGCGTCTGCGCATGACCGGCGAACGGACGGTGGCGGTGGAACTCGCCGACACACGGGGAGCGCCGGTTGTTTCGGTGGAGTCGCTGGCCGTCCGGCCCGTCTCCGCCGAACAGCTCGCCGCCGTGCGCACCCCGTCCCAGGACGGGCTGTACCGCCTGGAGACGACGGCGGTCACGCTGCCTGAGCCGGCTTCCGGCAAGTGGGGAATCGTGGACTTGGGCGGGCCGGAGCTGTTGCCCGCCCTGACCGGACACGTCGAAGCCGTGTCGCTCAGCCCAGACCTGGATGCCACCGGGCCCCTGGATGTGATCGCCGTGAGTTGCGGCGGCGGTTCCGGTGCCGCGGTCACCCGCCAGACCGTTCACCGGGTCCTCGCGGTGCTGCAGTCGTGGCTGGCCGACGAGCGGTTCCTGGACACGAGCCTGCTGGTTGTCACCCGGGGCGCGGTGGAGCCGGTCGAGGATCTGGCCGGTGCGGCGGTGCGCGGCCTGGTGCGCTCTGCGCAGGCGGAGCACCCGGGCCGGATCGTCCTCGTCGACCTCGACGCGGAGGCCGCCTCGGCGGAGCAACTGGTCCGCGTGCCCGGAAGCCCCGAACCCGAACTGATCATCCGTGCGGGGGGGTGCTACGGAACCCGCCTTGTCAAGGCACATCCGACCGGCGGCACCGGCGGTGGGCTCGACCCCGACCGGACCGTGCTGATCACCGGAGCCTCAGGAACGCTGGGTGGTTTGGTGGCCCGGCATCTGGTGGCTGAGCACGGGGTCCGGCGTCTGGTGCTGGCCAGCCGTCGCGGTATGGACGCCGACGGGGCTGCCGGGTTGGTGGCCGAGCTGGCGGAGTTGGGTGCGCGGGCCAGGGTGGTGGCGTGTGATGTGAGTGACCGTTCGGCGCTGGCGGACCTGGTGGACGGGATCTGCGCGGATGGCGGTCTGGGTGGTGTGGTGCATGCGGCAGGAATCTTGGATGACGGGGTGGTCTCGTCGTTGACCGCTGAGCGGTTGGACGGGGTGCTGGCGCCGAAGGTGGATGCGGCGTGGCATCTGCATGAGCTGACCCGCGATCTGGATCTGTCGG
>NZ_SMKK01000314.1 GCF_004348425.1 Actinomadura sp. 7K507 | reverse complement strand
CGGCTCCCCCGACCCCGCCCGGTACTGCGGCGCCCGCGACCGCACCGCCGAGTTCCGCTCCGGCCAGTGGTACTGCGTGCCGCGCGGCGGCGACATCGGCGTCGACACCCACATCACGATGACGCAGGTGTGCGCGTCCCAGTACCGTCCGGACGCCGAGGCCCGCCTGCGCGGCGACGGCGGCACCCCGGCCGACTGGGACTGCTACGTCCTGCGCTGAGTTCATTGCAGTCCAGGCCCACTGCGCTCGCCTGGCGGCTCGCTCCGTGACCTGGCCTGTGCGTGGCCGGGGGCGGCTTCGGAAGGCCCGGCCTGCGAGGTCACAGCATGATGCCCAGGAGGGCGTCGGTGAGGGCCCTGATCTGGGGCGGGGCGGTCTCGTCGGCGCCGTCGGCCGCCGCCCAGGCGTCGACGGCCGCCAGGGCGGCCGGGGCGTCCAGGTCGTCGGCGAGGTGGCCGCGGACGGCCTCGGCGACCGGGGCGGCGGGCGGGCCGGACGCGCGGGACGCGGCGGCGCGCCAGCGGTCCAGGCGGGCCTCCGCGTCGTCCAGGCCGTCCTGCGTCCATCCCCAGTCGGACCGGTAGTGGTGTGCCAGCAGCGCCAGCCGGATCGCCATCGGGTCGGTGCCGGCCTCCCGGAGCCTCGACACGAACACCAGGTTGCCGCGCGACTTGGACATCTT
The DNA here is from genome assembly GCF_004348425.1 of Actinomadura sp. 7K507. Taxonomy (GTDB): domain Bacteria; phylum Actinomycetota; class Actinomycetes; order Streptosporangiales; family Streptosporangiaceae; genus Spirillospora. The sequence continues at coordinate 8,251 of NZ_SMKK01000314.1, read as the reverse complement.
CTCGCCGTCCAGGCCGACCATGCCCGCGTGGACGTAGGCGCGGGCGTGGGGGCGCTCCCCCGTCGCGACCTGGGCGTGCGAGGCGCCCATCTCGTGGTGCGGGAAGGCCAGGTCCGAGCCGCCGCCCTCGACGTCGAACGCCATGCCGAGGTGCTCGATGGAGATCGCCGAGCATTCCACGTGCCAGCCGGGGCGGCCCTCGCCGAACGGCGACTCCCAGGCGGGCTCGCCGGGGCGCCGGGCCGACCACAGCAGGGCGTCGAGGGGGTCGCGCTTGCCGGCGCGGTCCGGGTCGCCGCCGCGCTCGGCGAACAGCGGCGCCATCTCCTCGCGGGTCAGCCGGCTGACCTGCCCGAAGGACGGGTCGGCCGCGACCGGGAAGTAGACGTCGCCGCCGACCTCGTAGGCGGCGTCGCGGCCGCGCAGCTTCTCGATCATCTCGATGATCAGCGGGATCGACTCGACCGCGCCGATGTAGCGGTCGGGCGGCAGGATCCGCAGCGCGGTCATGTCCTCGCGGAACAGCTGGATCTCCCGGTCGGCCAGCTCCCGCCAGTCCTGCCCGGTCTCCTGGGCACGTTCCAGAAGCGGATCGTCGATGTCGGTGGCGTTCTGGATGTAGTGCACCCGGTGGCCGGCGTCGCGCCACACGCGGTTGACGAGGTCGAAGGCCAGATAGGTGTTGGCGTGCCCGAGGTGGGTCGCGTCGTAGGGGGTGATCCCGCACACGTACATCCGGGCGGTGCCGCCGGGACCGGCCGGGCCCGCGGGACGCGCCGTCCCCGTCGCCGTGTCGTGCAGTCTCAGCGGCCGTGCCGCGGCGGGCAGACCCGCGTCGGGGAGGTGGGGGACTTCGGAGGCGGGCCACGATCGCATACGGAAAGCTTATCCATGCCCAGCTAGCGGGGTTACGCCGAGATCATGGGGAATTGCCGCGGCCGGGTCAGGCGAGGCGGACGCGGGGGTCCAGGAACGAGTAGCAGATGTCCACCAGCAGGTTCGCGACGATCACGCACAGCGTCACCAGCAGCGTCACCCCGATGATCACCGGGGTGTCCCCGGCCGCGATGGAGCGGTGGACGAGCTGCCCCACGCCCTGCAGCCCGAACACCTTCTCGGTGACGATCGTGGAGCCGATCAGCGCGCCGAGGTCGATGCCGAACTGGGTGACGACCGGGGTCAGCGCCGACCGCAGCCCGTGCCTGCCGACGACGCGGCGCTCCGGCAGGCCCTTGGCGCGCGCCGTCCGCACGTAGTCCTCGCCGAGCACGTCGAGCATCGCGGCTCGGGTGAGGCGCGTGTAGGTGGCGAGCATCAGGAACGCCAGCGCGATCCACGGCAGGGTCATCCGGCGCAGGAAGTTCTCCTGCAGCGGCGGGCCCGCCTCGAAGACGTGGACGCCGCTGTCGCCGAGCCGGGTCGCGAACAGGTACAGCAGCGCCAGCGCCATCACGAACGGCGGCGTGGACAGGCCCGCCAGCACGATCACCGTCGCGGCCCTGTCCCACAGGCTCCGCGCCCTGGCCGCGCTGAGCACGCCGAGCGCGACGCCCCCGGCGAACCACAGGGCGCCGCCGCCGATGACCAGCCACAGCGTGGTGGGCAGCCGGGCGGCGATCAGCGTCGTCACCGGCGTGCCGCTGATGTAGGAGTCGCCGAGGTCGCCGTGCAGCAGCCGCTCGATGAACCGCCAGTACTGGACGGCGAAGGGCCGGTCCAGGCCGAGGTTGGCGCGGATCCGCTCCAGGGTCTCGGCGGTGGCGCGGGGCCCGCCGATGATCCGCTCCACCGGGACGGGCGACAGGTGCACGAACACGAACACCAGCGTCGCCACCAGCCACAGCACGAGGAGCGCGTGCAGCAGGCGGCGGGCGGCGAAACGCGTCACCGGCGGGTCACCTCCCGCGCGGGCGCGCGTCCGGCGCGCGGGTCGAGCGCGTCGCGGACGCCGTCGCCGAGCAGGTTGAACGACAGCGTCGTCGCCAGCAGCAGGACGCCCGGGACGGCCAGCAGCCACCACGCCGTCTGGAACACGTCGCCGCCCTCGCCGAGCATCGACCCCCAGCTCGGCGTCGGCGGCGGCACCCCGGCGCCGAGGAACGACAGCGTCGCCTCGAACACGATCGACGCCGGGACCAGCAGCGCGGTCAGCACGGTGACCTGCGCGGCCAGGTTCGGCAGGATCTCCGCCACGATGATCCGGGCGTTGGAGGCGCCGAGCACCCGGGCGGCCTCGACGAACTCCCGCCGCCGCAGCGACAGCACCTGGCCGCGGATGATCCGGGCGAACGCCGCGACGGAGAAGAACGCGATCACCAGGATCGTCATCACGATGCCGGCGCGGGCGGAGGAGATCTGGAACGTGGCCGACAGCAGGATCGCGACCAGCAGGTAGGGCAGCGCGAGGGCACCGTCGATCAGCCGGGACAGCAGCGCGTCCAGGCGGCCGCCGGCGAACCCGGCGAGGGTCCCGGCGAGGGTTCCCGCGACCGCGGCCAGCAGCGCCGCCGACAACCCGACGGCCAGCGATATCCGCGCGCCGTAGGCGGCGCGGACCAGGACGTCCCGGCCGAGCTGGTCGGCGCCGAGCGGGAACTCCCGGCCGGGCCCGCGCGGCTGCCCGTTCATGTCGAGGCCCGTCCGGGGGAACGTCGCGTCGCAGGGGTGGCCGGTCAGGTGCGCCCACAGCGGCGCGAGCAGCGCGAACGCCGCGATCAGCAGCAGGACGCCGAGGGACGCCACGGCGGCCCGGTCGCGGCGGAACCGTTCCCAGGCGACCCGGGACGGGCCGCGCCCCCGCACCCGCCCCGGCCCGGCGCCGGGCCGGGGCGGCCGTCCCCCGCAACGCCACCAAGATCGCATTGAGTGGCCAAGCTAGCACCGACGGTCACCGTCCGCCGCCCCGATGCCGAAACGGCTCTGGGCCGCCGTCCCGGTTTTACGGAACCGGGGCCTACAGGATCCGGGTCCAGGCGGCGAGGTCGCCCGGGGCGGCGGAGAAGTCGTAGCGGACGCCGGTCTCGGCGAGCGCGACGAGGGTGACGGACGTGGTCCCCCAGACCCGGCCGTCGCCGAGGTCGAGCAGGGGCAGCAGGGCCCGGTGGTCGGCGCGGGGCAGGCCGTCGCCGTTGACGAGCGCCAGCCAGTCGCCCCAGGCCCGCTCGACCGGCTCGTCCCGGCCGGGCAGGGGGCGCGGCGCGGCGTCCAGGCGCGGCCGGAAGTGGGCGAGCCGCGCCGCCATGTAGGCGTCCTCGGTCTCGCCCTCCAGCTGGCCCTCGCCCTCCAGCCCGCTGTTGACGATCATGTGCAGGCCGGGGCCGAGGTCGCGTTCGGCGAGTGCGGCGCCGTCCCAGCTCCACAGCCGCACCCCGCCGGGCTCGGCTGCGACGAGGTGGAACGGGTCGTAGGCCGCCAGGTCCGGGCGGCCGAGCCCGCCGTCGGCGGCGGCCCGCAGCGGCAGCCCGCCGCGTGACACGCGCCCGTCCTCGGGCGCCATCCGGCCGCGGCCGTTCAGCACCAGCCCGGCGCGGGGCGTGTCCGGGTCCACGGCGAGCCAGGTGCCGCCGGCGCGCAGGTCGCGCCCGCCGAGCAGCCGGGGCCGGTCCGGCCAGTGCCGTCCGGGCGGCTCCCACTCGCGGGCGACGAACTCGTCCCGCACGCCGACGAGGAGTACGGGGACCGGGGAGGACGGGTCGACACTGATGATCGCCGTGCACATGCCCCAATTGGAGCACTTGCCGCGAAACCCCAGAACTCCGGGGGCGTCCATGCCTGATTCCCCTTGAAAATGCTAGTGAAACACTGTTTCCTTAAGCGAAACACTGGCCGGTCTGAGGGGACGGAATGCCGACGAGATCACGGGGGCCTGTGCTGGCCTCGGCACTGGGAACCTGCCTCCTGCTCTCCGGGGGCACCGCAACGGCCGCCCTCCCGGCCGCCGCGCCCGCCGCCGCGCCCGCGAGCGAGGCCGGCGGGTCCCTGGCGCGGGTGTGCGCGTACGGGCAGATGGCCACGGCGGGGCTCGGCCCGTGGGGGCCGGAGCGCCCGTACATCCCCATCGACAACGTCGTCCATCCGACGATGGACGCGTTCGTCGCGGCCAAGCCCGAGGTCCGGCCGTTGCGGACCGAGCAGTTCGTCAGCCGCGACGGCCAGGGCCGCGCGGTCCAGATCCGGTGCAAGGGCAAGTCCGCCGACCACATCAGCACCGTCCACGGAGCCGGGACGGCGTCCGGCGAGGGCACCTGCGCCGCCGTCAACCGCACCACGCTCCGGGCCGTCACCGCGGCCCTCACCCCCGCCGAGCGGGCCGCCGCCGCGTTCGACCCGTCGGAGGTCGTGGTGGACGAGGACACGCAGGCGATGACCGGCGGCGAATGGACCCAGGAGTCCCCCTCCACCGCCGTGCAGGACGGCGTCCTGCACCTGAAGTCGTCCTCCCTGCTGGTGGAGTGGCTGGACCCCCGCTGGCAGGACCTGCCGGAGGCGTTCCGCGGCATCCACTACTGCACCCTGATCGCGCCCGGCGAGCTGCGGCGCGTCCTGCTCGGCGGCCAGGGCTGACGGGCCGACGCAGCGCGGCGCGGCTTCCGCGGGGATCCCGCGGAGGCCGCGCCGTCACCGGACTCGACTTACCAGGTCACCGGACGTACTGGACGGTCACGCCGCGGTCCACGGCGTCGCCCACGCCCCACAGCCACACGCCCGCCCACACGTCGCCCATGACCGTCCGCAGGAACATGGCGCTCCACCGCGCGGACGTCTTGATGCCGTCCGCCTGGGGGATCGTCTGCGGGGACGGGTCGGGAGCCGCGCCAGGCGGGTTCTGGGTGTCGGTGATGCCGTAGTGGTTGGCGCCGGTCACCGACACCAGCATCTTCGGCGGCTGCTGCAGCGCCTCGTAGGTGCTCTGCGCGGCCGCCGGCGACGCCACCCCGTCCGCCGTGCCCTGCACGAGGGCGACGGGGACGGTGTTGGGCACCGGCGGGCTGCCCGAGCCGCCCGGAGGCGTGTTGTTGGTGCCGAACAGCGCCGCGCCCTTCAGCTCGGCGGGCTTGGCGGCGGGCTCGGCGCAGAACGGCGGCGCGCACGCGCCGGTCGTCACGCCGAGTCCCGCCGCGCCGCCGAAGGAGTGCCCGAGCAGTCCCAGCGAGCCCGTGTCGATCTTGCCGGCGAGCGGCGAGCCCGCCCGGCCGTCCTCCGCCTCCATCCACGTGACGGTCCAGTTGGCCTGTGCCTGCTCGGCGAACAGGCCGGTCTGGCCGAAGAGGGTGCGCGTGTGGTTCGGGACCACGACGACGAAGCCGTAGTCCGCGACCGCGCGGGCGTAGCCCGCGTAGGCGGCCTTGTCCACGTTCGCGCCCTGGAGCAGCAGCGCGACCGGCAGGTCGTCGTCGATGTCCGCGGCGGCCGGCGCGTACACGTCGGCGGGATCGCCGTGGACGGTCGTCGTGAACTCGATCGGGCCGGTGCCGGCCGCGGCGGGCATGGCCGGCAGCACGGCCACGACCGCTCCGGCGAGGACGGCGGCGGCGACGCGCGCCTTCACGAGCGGTTCCGCAGGCGCCGCGGGATGATGAGCAGGGCGGCGATGCCGATCATGACCATCGCCGACGCCATCAGGGCGTAGGTCGGCAGCCCGTCGGGGCTGCCGGTGTTCGGCAGGCTCCCGCCGTTCCCGGTGCCGGCGCCGGTGCCCGTGCCGCCGCCCCCGTCGCCGGTTCCGCCGCCACCGCCGCCGTCACCTCCGCCGCCGTCGCCGCCTCCGCCGCCGGTGAACGTGAGCGGGATCTGGGCGGTGTTGGCGTCCATGTTGGCGCCGAGCGCGGTCACCGCGATGACGCAGGCGCCCGCCTTGGACGCGCACGTCGCGTCCCCGGCCTTGTCGACCATCTTGAGCTTGGCGTCCGTGGAGCCGTCCTTGGTGACGAACTCACCGGCGTCGTTCGAGGTGCCCTGCAGCGCGGCCCCGGTGTCCTGCGCCGCGCAGTCGCTCGGCAGCTTGGGGCCGGGCTCGCACAGTCCGAGGGTGACGAAGGTCTCCCCCGGCGTCAGGCCGGTGACCTGGACGGTGACGGTGTCGCCGGCCTTCAGCCCGGTGGTCTTGCTCGCGTTGATCTTCGGCGCGGCGAGCGCGGGCTGCGCGAGCGCCAGCACGCACGCGCCCGCTATCGCGGCGATGGCGCCGGTACGGCGCCGGACTCGGTTCATGATGTGCTCCTTACATCGGTGGCGGGGGCGTTACGGCGTTGGACGACGACGGCGGAGGCGCCGGCGCCGGCGATGAGGACGGCGGTGGCGGCCCACAGCGGGGCCGAGGGGCCGCCGGTCCCGGGCCCCGGGGCGGCGGTGGCGGCGGGCGCGGCGGCGACCGCGCCGCCCTTGAACGAGGACCCCTTGAAGCCGACCCGGACGATCGCGGTGTTGGCCTTGACGACGGCGGGCGGGTTGGTGGTGGGCAGCGGTGCGGCGCCGATCACGCACTGGCGCGCCATGCAGTCGATCTCGTTGAACTTCGGCCGGGCCTTGAGAGTGACCCCGGTGAAGGCGCCCTTGTCGTCGATGTTGACGAACGTCGCGCCTCCGCCGAGGTCGCAGTCCTTGAGGCCGTTGGTGTAGCCCTCCTTGCACAGCCCGACGGCCACCGACTTCAGGCCGGGGCGGAAACCCGTCCCGGACACGGTGATCTGCTCGCCCTCGGACAGGTCGGTGAACTTGCCGACCTCGATGGCGGGCGCGTCCGCGGGGGCCGCGGCGGCCGCGGCGGGCGAGGCGAACGCGAGGGCGGCGAGCGCTGGCACGATCACGAGGCGGCATCTCCTGCGTCGGGGTTCTTCGGCAGCAGCCGGAGGACCTGGTCGGGCGTGGGCCGGGCGAGTTCGGCGGCGACGCGTCCCCGGTCGAGGACGTAGGCCCGCGAGGCGAGCTCGAGGGTCGCCGGGGCCGGGCGTCCGGTGAGGACGATCACGGTGCCGGAGGCGGCGAGGCGGCGCAGCACGGTCTGTGCCGCCTCGCAGTGGGGGCCGGCGACGACGCCGTCGGCCAGCAGCAGCTTCGGGCGGGTCAGGAGCGCCTCGGCGAGGGCGAGCAGCCCGCGTTCGGCCTCGCCGAGGGCGCCCGCGGGTTCACCGCCGCACCGGCGCAGCGGGGGGAAGACCTCCAGGACCGCGGCGGCGGCCGCGGCGGGGTCGGTGTGGCCGAGAGCGCGGGCGTGGTCGGCGAGGCGGCCGGCGACGGTGCGCCCGTCCGCCGCGTCCGGCACCGGCGCCGCCAGATGGCACAGCCCGAGCCGCATCCGCTGCCCCGCCGGGACCGCCGCGAGGTCGGCGCCGCCGAGCCGGATCCGTCCCCGCGCGGGGACGTTCCCGCCCAGCGCGGCGAGGAGGGTGCGCGATCCGGCGCCGAACACCGCGACGCACTCGCCGGCGTCCGCGCGCAGCGCGACGCGGCGCAGCGGCACGGGGCCGCGCCGGACCGACAGGGCCCGCACGTCCAGGAACCCCGGTTCGGTGACCGGCCCCCGCACGCGGGCCGCCAGCACGGCGCCCAGCGCCACCGGGACGGCCGTCAGCGTCAGCGCCGAACCTTCGGCGATCACACCGCGCAGCAGGGCGGCGCAGCCGAACCCGGCCAGGCCGCCGAGCGCGGCGGCCACGGCGGTGAGCGCCGCCGCCGCCGGGCGGCGGTCGTCGGGCAGCGGCCGCAGGACCGCCCGGTCCAGGGCGGCGGCGGCCAGGCAGCCGGCGGCGGTCGCGACCGCGAAGCCCGCCGCCAGCCGCACCGGGCCCGGCGCGGTCGCCATCAGCGGCGGTGCGGCGGCCGCGGCCAGCAGCAGGAACGGCACGGTGCGCACCGAACCGGCCGTCCGCCGCAGCACCGCGATCAGCGCGACGGCGGCGGTCAGCCCCCAGGCCAGATGCCGTGCGGGCTCCTCGCCGACCAGGTTCCAGCGGAACGTCAGCAGGTGCAGCCCGGCGGCGACCGGGACAGCCGCCGCCCAGCCGGTCAGCGCGTAGGCGGGCAGCGCCGCCCGGACGTCGCGGACCTTGAGCACGTCCCGGAGCCGGGCGGCGGCGCGGTCCCCGCCGGCCGGGTCCTGCGCGCGGGGCGCGAGCACGGCCGCGAGGGACAGGGCCGCGCCCAGCAGGCCCGCGAGGATGAGTGCGTTGCGGGGCGAGCCCGACATGAGGGCCGCCAGCCAGGCCGCCCCGGCGAGGCCGGCCGCCAGCGCGGCCTGCCACCCGGCCAGGGC
>NZ_SMKK01000313.1 GCF_004348425.1 Actinomadura sp. 7K507 | reverse complement strand
CTCGCGTTCGGGGGAGAACGCGGCGCTGTAGCGGCGGCGTGCCGGGGCCGGGTCGCGGGACGTCCAGCGGCGCAGGACGAGCCGGTGCGCGCTGCCGGAGCGGCTCTCGACGAGCAGCGCGTGGTTGGCGTGCGCGATACCGCCCGGAAGCGGCCGCACCATGCGGACCTCGGCGCCCCTGCCGAGGCACTCCTCCACCCAGCGCAGGGTGGTGTCGGCGGGCGGGGCGCCGGTGAGGAGGCAGGGAGCCGGTGTGTGGGTCACCTGATCCATCAAAACGGATTCCGAAGGGTATGGGGAGTGATTTTATGAAGACGGAACGTAACAAGAAGCGGGTCATCGCGGTGTATTGATGGAACACCTTCGGTCGACTGGGTGTTTTGCCGGACAAACTTCGCGGATCCCGTTGGGTATCCCCATGCCGCTGGAAGGGGCGCCAGTGGTGTCGGCGGGTGGTGCCGGCGGGTGGGGCCTGGCCGGGCGGCCCCACCCGGGCGGCCCGTCAGTCTTTACTCTCGCGGCGGGGGCGCAGCAGCGCTTCGGCCAGGGCGAGCATCGTCTCCTCCAGGGTGGACAGGCGCTTCAGCACGTCCTCGTGCACCGCGTTGACCTGCTTGGAGACGTCGTCGTGGACGCCGTCGACCTTCCGGCCGACCTCTTCCTCGACATGGGAGAAGCGCTTGCCGAACTCGGCCGCCGCCGCCTCGGCGCGCCGCCCGGCCTCGTCCTGCATGCCCTCGACGCGCCGCGCGAACTCGTCGTGGACCCCTCCGACCTGCCTCGCGACGTCCTCCTGCATGTTGCCGACCTGCTTGGCGACGTCGTCGTGGATGCTGCCGACCTGCCGCGTGACGTCGTCGTGGATGTCGCCGATCCGCTTGCCGAAGTCGTCGTGGACGCCGCTGACCTGCCGCGACACCTCGTGCTGGACGGACTCGACCTGCTTGGCGACGTCGGTGTGCACCGACTCGACCCGGCGGGAGACGATGTCGACCTGCGTGGTGAACTCCTCCAGCGCGCCGTCGACCCGCTTGGTGACCTCCTCGTGGATGTTCTCGATGCGCTTGCGGACGTTCTCGTGCACGTCCTCGAAGCGGCGGGAGAACTCGTCCATGCGCTTGGCGACGTCGCTGTAGGCCGACTCGGCGATCTGCGACATGGTCGCCTTGACCTCGTCGCGGTCGGGCCGGGCGCGCAGCTCCTCGATCAGCGGGTCGACCGCCTCGGCGAGGTGCTTCTCCAGCGCGTCGAACCGGTCGCCGTACTCGGCCGCCGGACGCTGCGCGATCTCGTTCAGCAGCCGGTGCAGCTCGGCGATCTCCAGCGTGGCGGGCAGCCGGCTGATCCGCTCGCCGACGCCGTCGATACGGCCGTCGATGCCCTCGAACCTGCCGTCGAGGCCGTCCATCTTGCCGGACAGCCCTTCAAGCCGGCCGTCGACGCCGTCCAGCCGCCCGTCCAGCCCGTCGAGCCGGCCGCCGACGCCCTCGACCCGGCCGCCGACCGCTTCGAGGCCCTGCTCGATCCGCTCGGCCATCTCGGTGAGCGCTTGGTCGACCCGCGCGGTGACCCCGTTGATCGAATGTTCGAGCCGCTCGGACCGGTGCCCGAGTTCGGCGAGCGACTTGTCCAGCCGGTTGAAGCGGACGGACGCGGCCTCCATGCTGCCCTGGAGCTTGTCCAGCCGCTTGGTCATCTCGTCCATGCGCTGCGACGCCTGCTGCGTGGCGTCGGTGATGTGCTGCGCGGAGTCGAGGACGGCCTGGATGCGGGTGAGGCCCTCGTCGACGTTCTCGGCGACGACGCCGACGTCGGCCCACAGCGCGGGCAGCTCGGCGACGGGCTTGACCCGGTCGCCGAACGCCTCGATGTGCTCGGCCAGCCCCTCGGCCCATTCCGGGGGCTTGCCGGCCAGCTCGTCGACCTGCCCGCGGACGCTCTCGATCTGCCCGGTCAGCCCCCCGAGCTCCCGCTCGCGGACCTCGCGCAGCAGCCACTCCATGCCTTCCAGCCGCTGGCGAATCTCGTCCAGGACCTGACCCTGTGAGCGCTGTTCATAGACGTGGTCCTGCGCCGCACGGGCGAGCAACTCCCGCATCCGATCCGAAACCGGTTGACCCCCCGTCTGCAGGAAGTTGTGATTCGTTTCCACCCGATGCTCCTTCGTGTGCCGTCGCGTCGAAATGACGCACGGCAAATGAATCTGGAGAGGCCACTGTAGTGCGTGTGGGCGGCCGCTATTACGGGTAGCAGAGAACATTGTGAGTTCTGTGGAATGCGCCTGTTATCCGGGTGCGGCGGATAGTGAATGATCGCCGGGTGCTGGGCAATTTCCCGCTTCGTCGGCAAAGGGGCGATCGTGGGGATGCGTGCAGTGGCGGGGCCGGGGAGGGACGGTGCGGGCCCGGTGTTCTGTCCGTACATCTCGTCCAACATCGCCAGTTCGCGAACCACGGACGAACACATGGCGGCCGACACGTGTCGCATTGCCGTGATGCCGCCGGGCGGGTGCCGGGCCATTTTGATGACGCATTCGGGGGCGCCGAAGTCCCGGACGCTGAACCTGCCTTGGTGTTTCCCCGCCCATCGCGTCCGGCGCACCGATTCGCGGGCCCCGTCACGGCGTTGCCGGGTGCCCGCAATCCATGGTGAACGCAATGCCGGAAAGCGCCGATGATTTGCACGGGCATGGCGTGCCGCCCGGTCCCTCTTGGCGTTGCCCCGCCCCGGGGAAGATCTTTGGACTCGATCCCGGGCGGGCGGCCTTCCGGGCGGGTCAGCGCCTCCGCACGGGCCGTCCGGGCCGCGCGCCGCGCATGTCAGGGGCGGGGGACGGGACGGGTGAGAAGGGCGACCGGATCGCGGCCCACGCGGGTCACGACCAGGGTCGACTCGGGTGCGCCGCGCGGCGCGCGCCGTCCGGCGAAGCCGAGGTCGCGGCGCAGGCGGTCGACGTCGATCGCCGAGCCGCGCTTCTTCACGGTGAGCACGCCGATCCCGCGGCGGCGCAGTTCCGCGCGCAGGCGCTTGACCGAGAACGGCAGCACGTCCTCGATCTCGTACGCGGACGCGAACGGCGTGGGGCACAGGTCGTCGGACGTCACGTACGCGACGCGCGGGTCTGCGAGCCCGCCGCCGACGAGTTCCGCGACCTCGGCCACCAGGTGAGCGCGGATCACGGCGCCGTCGGGCTCGTACAGGTAACGGCCCCATGCGCGCACGTCCGGGTCGCCCAGCCCTTGCGGAGTCAGCGTCCGCACCTGCGGACGGATGTCGGACGAGAGCAGGGTGGCTCGCCGCCCCACGTCCCCAGCGAGCGCGCCGAGCCACAGGGCCGCTTCCTTGACGTCCCCTCCGACCGAGACCCACTCCGCCTCCGCCCCTTCCGGGACGACCTCATGCGGGATGCCAGGCGCGACCTTCACGCATGCGGCGGGCACCCGCCCGGCCAGATCCAGGACGACATCAAGAGGCGGCTCATAGGAGCGGGGGTCGAATACCCTGCCTCGTGTAGTACGTCGTCCAGGATCGGCGAAGACGGCCCCGAACCCGTCCGGGCGCTCCTCGACCGCATCGCCCACACGGACGGAGGCAAGCCCGTCCAGCCCCAGGGCGACGACGTTCGCCTGCGCCACCTCAGCGGTCAACGGGTCGAGATCCACCCCTTCCCCTTCGAGCCCCTCCCGCGCACGCGCGACGAGGTCGGCCCCGATCCCGCACCCCAGTTCCAGCACACGCGCGCCAGGCAGGCAGGACGCGAACCGTCGTGCCCGGTGCGAGGCCACGCTCGCGCGGGTCGACTGTTCTAGCCCCGCCTGGGTGAAGTACATGCGGTCCGCGTCGTCCCCGAACTTGACCCGGGCCCGCTCACGCAGCCGCACCTGTGTGAGCACCGCCGAAACCAGCCCGGGATCGTGGCGTTCACGCAGCCGGGACGCCGTCGCGAGCAGCCCGTCCTCGCTCACGTCCACCCCGGACACCTCACCGAGCAGTGCCTGCCCTTCGGGGGTCCTCAGGGTTCGGAACGACGCGACATTAGCCATATGTGGAAGTTAGCTTCCGTTGACTGCTCCCCTCCCTGCCGGGAGAGGTTCCCTCCCTCCACGGGGTTCGCGGGGATTTCTGGCTCAGGCTGCCTCCTGGCCCGGCGGGCCAGGAGGTCTTGTGCCCTCGACACCAGCCGGGTTCAGACCTGCCCGGACCAGCATCACGTGCGCGGAGTTCTTGTCCCGGGGAGACGTGTGTCCGCACACTGTGCAGGTGTAGGTGCGTTCCGACAGCGGCAGTGCATGCTTGGTTCTCGCTCCGCACGATGCGCAGTCGGTGGTGGTGTGCTTGGGGTCGATCAGATGCAGGGCACGGCCGTGTTTAGCGGCCATAGTGATCAACTCGCGCTTGGTCGCCGCAACCGCCCCGTCGGCGGCCTTGCGGGCCATCCTGGTCTTGGCCAGGAACCGGGGCCGGAAGTCCTCCACCGCCACCGCGTCATGATCGGTCACGACTTGCTTGGCCCACTTGCGGGCATTGTCCTGACGTTGCCGCCGCACCTTCTTGTGCAGCTTGGCCGCCCGGCGGGCGGCACGTTTGTAGCCTTTGGATCCCGGTTGCCCTTTCGGTCTGCGGCGGCGGGCCATCCGCCGCTGGTATCTGGCGAGCAGGTCGGCGGCCTTGCGGCCGTGCTCGGGGTGCGGCAGATCGTGCGCGTCGGAGGTGGTGGTGGCGATCTCCTTCACGCCCCAGTCCACCCCGATCACCTTCCCGGTCGGCGGGAGCGGCTCAGTTCGTGCGGGGACCACGAACGAGCAGTACCAGTGGCCCAGCGAGTCGCGGTACACCCGCACCGACGAAGGGTGGCCCGGCAGGTCACGCGACCACACCACTGTCACGCTGATGCCGCCCGCCAGGTGCAGGCGGCCGTCCTTGAGTCGGAATCCGCGCCGCGTGTAGTTCAACGTCGGATCCGCCACATTCTTCTTCTTGAACCCGGGCATACCGGCCCGCCGCCCTATCGGCAGCCGCGCCGTGATGTCCTTGATCGCCTTGGCGCGGGACCGGCCGAAGTCCCGGATGGTCTGCTGCTGCGGTACCGACGCGCCCTTGCTCAGCCACCGGTTGCCCGCACGCCAGCCGGTCAACATCCGGTCCAGCGCGGCCGGGCCGATCTTGTCTCCGGCGCGGTGCGCGGCACGGGACTCGGTGACGCACTGATTCCACACCCACCGGCACCGATCCCACTCGCGCAGCAGGGACCGGTGCGTGCGGGACGACACGCGGAGCCGGTAGGTGTACCGAGCGTTTCCTGGTTCGGTTCCCGCCTGCGCCGCCACGAAAGAAGCGTACCGCGCATGCTCGAACAAAGAAGCGAGTATGTGGCAATCCCGCTTTTGATAGCCGTTGGACCGGACGGTGAACGCTCTCCCTGATCTGCCTCCCGGATCCGATCCCTCTCCGGCCTGAAGGCCGGGTCATCCTGTAACTACACGGTGAACAGGGTGTGGCGGGTGCCGCCTGCGTTCGTGTCCGTGTTGACGGGCTACCGGGCACGGAATAGTCTCCATGACTGGCACTCTCCTAGCGAGAGTGCCAACACAGCGACAAGGTCGGTCTGGCACCCGCGACGGCAGGCCGGTCCAGGGTCGCCTCTTCTGTCACATGTGCTGGCCGGTCCACCGTGGCCGGCCGAGGACCAATCGAAGGGGAGGTCAGATCGTGACGACCGCCACCAAGGTTGTCCTCAAGCCGCTTGAGGACCGTATCGTCGTCCAGCCGCTTGAGGCCGAGACCACCACCGCGTCGGGCCTGGTGATTCCGGACACCGCCAAGGAGAAGCCCCAGGAGGGCACTGTCCTTGCCGTTGGCCCGGGTCGCGTCGACGACAAGGGCGACCGCGTCCCCGTCGACGTCAAGGTCGGCGAGGTCGTGCTCTACAGCAAGTACGGCGGCACCGAGGTCAAGTACAACAACGAGGAGTACCTCGTGCTCTCGGCCCGCGACGTGCTCGCGGTCATCGAGAAGTAATCACCGAGACGTGATGCACCCGCCCCGGTCGGCGCCGCCTTCGGCGGGGCTGCCGGGGCGGATCGCGTGAAAGAGGAGTATCCGCATGGCGAAGATCCTGGAGTTCGAGGAGGACGCTCGCCGGGCTCTTGAGCGCGGCGTCAACGCTCTCGCGGACGCCGTCAAGGTGACGATCGGCCCGCGTGGCCGCAACGTCGTCATCGACAAGAAGTTCGGCGCGCCGACGATCACCAACGACGGCGTCACCATCGCCCGCGAGGTGGAGCTGGAGGACCCGTACGAGAACCTCGGGGCCCAGCTCGCCAAGGAAGTGGCGACCAAGACCAACGACATCGCGGGCGACGGGACCACCACGGCCACCGTCCTCGCGCAGGCGCTGGTCCGCGAGGGCACCCGCAACGTGGCGGCCGGCGCGTCGCCGCTCGCCCTCAAGCGCGGCATCGACACCGCCGCCCAGTACGTCTCCGACCAGCTGCTGAAGTCGTCCCGCGAGGTCGGCTCCAAGGAGGAGATCGCGCACGTCGCGACCATCTCCGCGCAGGACGCGCAGATCGGCGAGCTGATCGCCGAGTCGTTCGACAAGGTCGGCAAGGACGGCGTCATCACCGTCGAGGAGGCCCACACCATGGGCCTCGAGCTGGAGTTCACCGAGGGCCTCCAGTTCGACAAGGGCTACCTGTCGCCGCACATGGTCACCGACCATGAGCGCATGGAGGCCGTCCTGGAGGACGCCTACGTGCTCATCATGGACGGCAAGATCTCCAACGTGCAGGAGTTCCTGCCGCTGGCGGAGAAGGTCGCCCAGACCAAGAAGCCGCTGCTCGTGGTGGCCGAGGACGTCGAGGGCGAGGCCCTGGCGCTGCTGGTCGCCAACAAGATCCGCGGCACGTTCACGTCCGTCGCCGTCAAGGCGCCGGGCTTCGGCGACCGCCGCAAGGCGATGCTGGGCGACATGGCGGCTCTGACCGGCGGCCAGGTCGTCAGCGAGGCCATCGGCCTCAAGCTCGACTCCATCGGCGTGGAGGACCTCGGCCGCGCGCGCCGGATCACCATCACCAAGGACGAGACCACGATCGTCGACGGTGAGGGCGACGCGGACGAGATCACCGCGCGGGTCAACCAGATCAAGGTCGAGATCGAGAACTCCGACTCCGACTGGGACCGCGAGAAGCTGCAGGAGCGGCTGGCCAAGCTGTCCGGCGGCGTCTGCGTGCTGCGTGTCGGCGCCGCCACCGAGGTGGAGCTGAAGGAGAAGAAGCACCGCCTGGAGGACGCCATCTCGGCGACCCGCGCGGCGATCGAGGAGGGCATGGTCGCCGGTGGCGGCAGTGCGCTCGTGCACGTCGCCAAGGAGGGCTTCGACGCCCTCGGCCTGTCCGGTGACGAGGCCACCGGCGCGGAGGCCGTCCGCCGTGCGCTGGACGAGCCGCTGCGCTGGATCGCCGAGAACGCCGGCCAGGAGGGCTACGTCGTCGTCTCCAAGGTGCGGGAGCTGAAGCCGGGCCACGGCTACAACGCCTCCACCGGCGAGTACGGCGACATGGTCGCCCAGGGCGTCATCGACCCGGTGAAGGTGACGCGCAACGCCGTCACCAACGCCGCCTCGATCGCGGGCATGCTGCTCACCACCGAGGCGCTCGTGGTCGACAAGCCGGAGGAGGAAGCCGAGCCCGCCGGCGGCGGTCACGGCCACGGGCACGGCCACTGAGATCACCTTCGCCGGACGGGCGTGCGGCTCGTCCCGTCCGGAGATCGTTTCGCGAGACCCCCGTCCGTCCGGGCGGGGGTCTCGTCTTTGCTGCCGGGTGAGCTGTTTCTAGCTGTGTGAGCTATTTCTAACTATTTGCGCGGAAATTCCGAATGAATCCAGGAGCTTTCCGTGCTCGGATGACCGCGAAACGTAGTAACGCCAGGATTGCTCCAGCACTGTGACCATTCCGTTGTAAAGGACGGTGGAGACACGCCCGGGAGTGCTGGGCATCATGCTTGACGTGACCGAGGGAAGCTACGCCGGGACCATGGCCGCGCGCGCTATCGACCCCTCGGGAGGGCCGTCCCCTCCGCCGTCCCACGACAGCGGCCGCGGGATGCGGGTGCTGCGCGCGGCGCAAGCGGGCGACGGCGATCTCAAGGAGCTGACGAACCTCGCCGTCCAGGGCGATCCGGGGGCCATCGAGGTCCTCATCGCCGAGGTGCGTCCCATGATCGTCCGGTACTGCCGGGCCCGCCTCGGCAGGGTCTCCGGGCAGTACCACATCGCCGACGACGTGGCCCAGGAGGTGTGCATCGCCGTCCTGTCCGCCCTGCCCCGCTACCGGGACATGGGCCGGCCCTTCGCGTCCTTCGTGTTCGGCATCGCCGCCCACAAGATCGCCGACGCGCTGCGCAGCGCGGTCCGCGCGGCCGTGCCCACCGAGGACCTGCCGGACGGTCCCGACGACCGTCCCGGCCCCGAGGAGACGGTGGTGCGCTACATCGAGGCGCAGCGCGCCCGCGACCTGCTGACGCGCCTTCCCGAGCACCAGCGCGAGCTCGTGCTGCTGCGGGTGGTGGCGGGCCTGTCGGCCGAGGAGACCGGAAACGTGCTGGGCATGTCCGCCGGGGCGGTACGCGTCGCGCAGCACCGGGCGCTGGCCCGGCTCCGGGCGATGGCCAGAGAGGAGTCGATCGCTTGACGGAGCGCGGCCCCTCCACCGGCACGCGGGGCGGCCCGGATCCGGCCGAGCCTTCGAAACCCGGCGCCTCCACCGCGCCCGCGAGCCGGCAGGGCGCCCCCGCGGACCTCGGCGCGGTACGCCGCACCGACGCGATCATCGAGTCGCTCGCGGCGCGGCGTGCCGCCGGCTCCGCGCCGCGTTCCGGCGCCGGGACCGACACCGCGCGCCCGCGCCAGGCCGACGACCCCGACCCGGCGGTCCGGCTGCTGCACGCCCTGATCAGCGACGTGGACGACCCCGGCCCCGACCGCGAAGCCGGCCCCGAAACG
>NZ_SMKK01000312.1 GCF_004348425.1 Actinomadura sp. 7K507 | reverse complement strand
TATAATCCATACAGGCGGCATTCCAGTATTGGGATGCATAGCCCCGTCACGTTCGAAGGGCTCAACCTGCCCTCAGACGCCGTCGAGTGACCTCACCTCGGGTGTCCGTGCAACGGGGGGAAGCTCAAACCGTCATAGGCAGTGAAGACGGACTTGTTGCGCGCGTCGGTGGCGGACACCGGACGGTCGAGGTCGTCGTGAATGAAGGTGGTGGTGCCCTTGTCCGGGTCGGTGGCCTCGATCCTGCGGCCACGCAGGTCGTACTCGGTGGTCCAGACGTTGCCGGACGGGTCGGTCACCGAGGAGATCTCGCCGGCGGGTGTGTAGGTGTAGCTGGTGGCGTCGTAGTCGCCGGTGGGGGTGGCGGCCTTGTATTGGCGGCGTTCGACGACCTGGCCGAGGGCGTTGGTGATCTGGGAGGTGGGCGTGGCGCCGTCGGGAGGGGTCACCGAGACGCGGTTGCCGCCGCCGTAGTCGTAGGTCGTGCGCCAGAGTTCCTGGTCCGGCTGGGAGCCGTTCCCGGTCGAGAGGCGTTGGACGGTCGGACGCCCCAGGCCGTCATAACTCGTGCGGGTCTGGCTCTCGACCGCGCCCGGGGTGCCGACGCCGAACAGTTCGGTCGCGGGGGCACCCGTCGCCGGATAGGCCTCGTAGGTTTTGACGGCCTGGCCCCGGTCGTCGTAGAAGGTGTCGGTGATCAGCCGCGCCGACTGGCCCTCGGGCGCCTGCGTGGGAGTCTGGGTCTGCCGGGGGCGCAGCCATCCGTCCAGCAGGCTGACGCCGGTGACACGCAGGCTTCCGGCGACGATGGCCTTGGAGGTGACCGCGACGATCTCGCCGTCGGCGAATCGGTACTCGTACTCGTGGCTGGGGTCTTCGCCGCCGGCCTTGGACCGATCGGGCAGCCATACCTTCCGCAGCCGCCCCAGGCCGTCGTAGACCAGATCGGTGACCAGGCCGTTGGCATCGGTGGCGCGAACCGGCTGTCCCCAGGCCGGATCGAGTTCCTGGCTGGAGGTCAGCGCCGTGGACGGGACGGCAGGGTCGGACGGGGGCGTGGTCGAGGACACCTTGGTGGTGAGCCCCTGCGTTTCGGTGTAGGCGGTGGTCGTGGCCTGGCCGAGAGCGTTCTTGGACTGCGTGACGCGCCCGTAGGGGTCGTAGGTGTTCTCGATCTCGGTCACATAGGCCGGGGTGCCGCCGTCGTAGTCGGAGACGTTCTCGACCTTGGTCGCCCGGCCCTGGCTCGGGTCGGCACCGTGCCCCTGGTTGTCGTAATAGGTGCGGACATCGGAGATGACCTGGTTCGGACGTTCGGCTTCGGCCGTGCAGGCGGCCGAGACGGTCTCCACGCGGGACGGGTAGTCCACCATCCAGGCGCCGGTGTTGTCGGCATAGGTGGTCCGGGTGCATTTGTCGTCGGCATCGGTGGTCACGTCACCGAGATCGTTGACGGCGGTAACGCGTCCGACGCCGGGACCGGATCCCTTGAACTCGTTGTCGACCTCGGTTTGCAGCCAGCCGCCGCCGTCCTTGGCCGTCCAACTTCGGGCGGTGTCGACACCGATCACGTTCGCGGTGACGGTGCCCCACGAGCGGGTTCGTGAGGCCGTCTGCACCCGCCACGGCGTGTTGACGGTCTTATTGTGGACGCTGCCGCCGGGCTCGGTGTACTGCACCGTTCTCAGTGGGAAGCCGACAAGGGCGTTGTGGTCTGTGTGAGTGCCGCCCTCTCCGTCAGAGACGGTGACGCTCTTGGTCCCGCCGGACCTGGTCTTGCGGTCCCCGTCCATACCGCGCAAGTAGTAGGTGTCGGATCGAGTGGACGGGTCGGCGAAATCGCCGGTGAACGTGCGGACGTGACCGTAGCCGCGCCACTGCGACCAGGTCTTGTCCTTCTCCTTGGTCAGCCCGTCGTCGTCGTCGAAATGCCAGGCCGCACCGCCCACGTACTCGTACTTGGTGGCCATGTCCGAGGCGAGCCCGGTGCGGTCGGTCTGGATAACCGACGTCACCACGTACTTGTGGAACCAGTCGGTGATCGGGTCCTCACGCCCCGGTGGCGTCCAGATCACCGGCATGCAGCGCGTCGTGTTGGTCTCCGGCGTCGGCAGATTCGACAAAGAGCAGTCGGTGCTGGAGTACGCGATATCGATCTGCCCGCCGGCCTCGTCGTAAATGGCGCCGAGCCGGTAGCGGGTGTAAGCCAGGATGTCGTCGCCGGTCCTGTCCAGCCGGTTGGCCATTTGGACGTGGTTGAAGGTGACCTTCGGCATTGTCACCGCCCCGCCGCCGTCGGTTGCGGGATGGCCGCTGTGCTCGATCTCATCCAGCAGCAGGTCGCGCTCGACGTCAGCCAGGCCCCAGTCGTGGTCCAGCGACCACGAGTCCACCGGCCGGTAGCCTGACCCGTCCGGCTTCAGGATCTGGGTCTTGATCTCTGTCAGCCGCTTGCGAGACCAGAACGTCGGCGAGAGCGCCCCGTGGTCCTCCTTGCATTCCTGGCCGGAATTGCAGTTCAAGTCCCATGGGACGTCCCACCACTTGTCGGGGTTGTTGCCGATCTTGGACGGGGCACAGTCGAAGTTCGCGTCCGGGATACAGCGCTCGGAGGTGGCGAAGGTGACCTGCGCGGGCGCCTTGGCGAACAGCGCGTCCTTGCGCAGCCCGTAGGAGATCGTCTTCAGATACCCGCCACGCACATAGGGTGTCTCGTCCTCGGGCTTGAGGTTGCGGCCGTAGTGATTGGCCTCCTTGCCGTAGGTGTACAGGATGGCGTTACCGCCCGGGTCGACGACGTAGTCGAGATTCCAGCGGTATGCCTGCTGACACCATGAACTGGCGAAAGACGAAGCGTGGCAGGGCTCACCGGAGTCGTCACCGAACACCGGCAGGGTCCACGCCGAGCCGGTCTCCGGTTTGCCGCTCGTCCAACCGGGAGCGCGGTTGAGGCCGAAGTAGTACTGGATGCCGTCGGTGGTGGTGACCTTCCAGTACTCGCCGTTGTCGTCGCCGTTGTTGTTCGAAGAGCTGGTGAGCTTCTCGAACTTGGTACCGTCGTCGTTCTTCAACCGCCAGGTGCCGTCAGCGGCCTTGATCAGTTCGCCGCCTTTGCCGTTCCATGTGATGGTCGCGTTGTCATACGCCCAGCACTGGTCACCGGGCGAGTTCCCCCACTGGTCCTTAGGAGCGCCGTCCTCCTTGCACGACTTGAAGCGGCGTTCGATGAAGCCCGGCCACAGGTCGAAGCCCTCCCCGACCCACGACGGCTGCCCATTGGTATTGGCGGTACGGCCGTCCACGCTGCTCGAGGAATAGGAGACCGCCACCTTCGGCGTCAGGGCGCCGGGAACCGGCGGCACCCGCATCGGGTACGACCACGAGAAGTCACCGCCACTCCCACCGGCCTCCCAGGTCGCTGAAGGATCCAACGACGTCGCCTTGTAATCGCCCTGGGAACTCCCGGAATCCGCGGCAGCGACAAGCAGCGTCGCATTGCCTTGGGCGGAGCCCGCCGTCGGAGACCCGGACTTGGCGGCCGGCGCGGCCTCCACTTCCGCGGTCAGCCTCTTGTCCTCACCGTCGTTGGCCGTCTCAAGCGGAACGGGTGTACGGCACTCCGGTTCGGCCGGGGTGGTCAGGGCACACTGCGGCAACCGCATGAGCCGCAGGCGGGCGCCATACGCACCCCCGAACGCCTGCCCGAACTTGGCGTAGTCGAGCCGCAGCCGCACCCGTCCGGCCCTGGGAGCATCGGTGCGGGCCACGGTGAACGCCGGCCCGTCCACACCCACGGCGCGAGCGGCATCACGGTCCAGGACCTGAACCCGCACCCGCTCGGCCCACTCCACGCGGCTACGTCCGCGCTCCCGTTCGTCCGGCGGCAGGATCTCGATCGGAAGGTCACCTGCGGCCTTTGCCCGCTGGGGCCCAGCCGGGCGGGCTGATGCCGAGCCGGTGGGAACGTCGACCTCGGCACTGCCGGGTGACGGCCGGACCGCCCTGGCCGCCGGGCCCGGCTTGGTCGCCGGATCCGACTTGCGCGACTTCACTTTCAGAGCCTTGCCATCGACGGGCTCTTGATGGTCGTCGACCGTGGGACGTCCGGAGTTCGGCAGCTCGGCCAAGGCCGGGGGCGCCCACAGCAGCCCGGCCGGCATCACCACCGCCATCACGAGCGCGGTCGCCCTCAGGAACCGGCTCCAGCCCAGCAACAACGCCTTGCCACGGCGACCAGACGCCTTCCGGCCAGCGTTCACAACGTCCTCCAGCACACCATCCGGAGCGGATCACGAAGCAGGGAGTCAAAAAGGAAAGGAGGGAATCCGGTCCGTCGGCCGCGGCCCCGGGAGAGGGCACCGGCCTGGACGCGACGGGCGGGTCACGGGCCCGCCTCGGTCGGTATGTCGTCGAAGATCGCCAGGCGGGTCACCTGTTCTCGGGTGAGCGCACCCTGATACACCCAGATGTCGTCGATGGCGTCGGCCCAGAACTCGGTACCGGAACCGTCTGCCGCTCCGAACTTGTTGCGTCCGACCTGCAGGAGACCGTTCTCTGTTTCGAAGCTCTGGGCCTGATCTTCCTGAGACACTCCCTCGGAAGTCTGGTACAGCTCACCTTCGACGTAGAGGCTGATGCGATCACGTAGCGCGTCGTACACAACCGCGAGGTGCATCCAGTCATCCGGGTCAAAGTCCCCATGGACGGCCACCACAGGTTCCGCAGCGGAATCGTCGCTGTTACGCATCTGGATCTGCCAGCTTCCCTGCTGTGCCGGATCCTCACCCGGCACGTAGCGCAACGCGAACGCGTTAGTGTTCGCACCGCCTTGGGAGAATACGGTCACTGCCTCCTGAGGACGGCCGATCGGCCGGACCCAGCCCGTGATGGTGAAACTGTTGTGGGTGTCCACCACATGCGCCGCGCTTTCGGCGTATGCCTTGGCCGCGGAATCGAGCTGCAGTCCTGCGGGCGCGGTCCAGCCGATTCCGGCCCCCGCGACGATGGCCGCGCCGTTGTGCGGGATGAGTGCGGGCGCACCGGCCGGCCCCCAGAGCGCCTTATCCACCGGCTCCTCGTTAAGCACCCACCGCGCCTTCAGAACCGGATGCTGAGCGACCAGTTCCTCGACCTCCTGGTCACCGACAAGCCGGTCATAAACTCGGACGTCATCGATCTGACCAGGCCAGTGGTCGACCTGCGCTCCGCCGTATTTGGCTCGCCCGATCTGGAGGCCGCCCGTGGCCATCCATGCCGATGTCACCTCGGGACTTGCCGTCCCCTCGTCTCCATTGACGAAGATCCTCAGCTGCTTGGTCCTTGCATCCCACACACCGGCTAGATGCGTCCATTCATCGGTTTGCGCGGGTTGCGCGGAGGTCGCCTGGAACCAGCCGGCTGCGTCGGAATCGTGGGCCGCACGTGCGAACACCCACTTGCCAGTGCTCTTGACGTACTTGAGGTAGAAAGCACTCTTGTAAGAGCCCTCCGCTGAAAGGGCCGTGAAGTCGTTTCCTGCGGCGGTCCCGTCCACCTTCACCCACGCTGACACCGAGAAGCTGCGTTGGGTGTTGATGAGGGGACGGTCGGTCGACGCGTAGCCCTGCGCCGCAGAGTCGAGCTGCAGCGCCGAACCAATCTGGCCTTCGGCTCCCAGCGTCGCGCCGCCGTGGAGGGTCGCATTCAGCGGGGCGGCCTGACTGTAAGCTCGCGGCTTACCCTGCGATTCATCCATCGGCCAATGTGCGATCAGGTCGGTTCCCGAAGGCGCGTTTCCGGCGGCCAGGTCCCCAGCCTCCGAGTCCGACAACGGTTCAGCGAAGACGTGAACGTCGTCGATCGAGCCCGGCCAGTAGTTCAAGAAGCTGCGGTTATAGAAGCTCCGGCCGATCTGGAAAGCGCCTCCGGAGGCAAGCGGTGTCACACCGTTCGCGGTGGCCTGAAGATCGCCGTCCACGTACAGCCGCATCTGAGCGGTACTTTTGTCGTACACACCGGTCAGGTGGCTCCAGGCACCTGTGGGTAGGGGCCCGTCGTCGATTGCCACCTGCCAGGCGCCGCCCCCGTCGTTGGTGTCGGTCGCGGGCTTCTTGAACACGGCTTGCCCGCTGGGCTCCATGCCGAGAATGAAGCCGCTCTGGAACGTCCCGAGTTGGGCCAGGACGTCGCCGGCCTTGATCCGGGCCGGATTCACCCACGCCGATACGGTGAAGCTCTCGGTGCCGTCGACCATCGAGAGACCGCTCTCGGCGAATCCGTACACGCCGTCCATCGACAACGCGGTGCCGTTCTTGCCTTGCGCCCCCAGGGCCGCGGACCCACGCAGCCACGCCGCTCGGCCCGGGCTTGTGGCGGTCGCCTCGGTCGTCCCGGTCCCCTCGTCCATGGCGAACCGTGCCACCGGGGCCGCTCCCGCGTTCACGAGGAACTCGTAGGAGACGCTGGCGCCGTTCTGCCCTGATGGCGCGAACCCCTGCACGGTCATGATGTTGGGGCCTGATTGGGTCGGTGCCAACGCCACCGTCCGCGTAGCTCCACCGGTGGTGTTCACGGTGGCGGCTGTGACGCCGTTCAGAGTGACCTCGTACCGGCTAGCAACACCTTCGGAATCGGAAATGTGGAATAGTCCGCCCTCGCCAACGCCACCACGCCAGGTTCCGTCAGCGGGGTAGTCGGTGGAGGTGATGGTCGGCGCGTCCGGTACTGCGGGGTCGTAGTAGAAGTAGCAGCCTCGCTGTGCGCCGTCGTAGCTCCATGGGCCCCATTGCTCGCCGTCCCAGGCCCGTACGCCCCAGCCGATCAGTGTGCCTTCCGGGATCGTGGACGGTAGATCCTGGTGGAATTTGGTCCCCGATGTCTTCGCTGGTGTCAGGGCCGAAGTCCATTTCGGGCCCCAGTCCGATCCGTCGGCGTTGTTCGCCCAATGCAGAGTGAACTGGCCGCGGACCTTGTTTTTGTCCTCAGTGTCGCGGTCCCACAGGTAGGCGTGCACCCTGGAGATGTCATTGACGGGCTTCGCTTGGCTGGCCGTCACGCACTTGGTGCCCGGATCGGCGTACATCGAGTCGGTGTTGGGCTGGTAGGGCGGGTTGTTGTACTGCACCTTCAGGTACGCGTCATCGGCGAACCGCTTCCACCAGGCCATCGAGGACTCGCTGTAAGCCTTCAAACCCAGCGTGATCGTGCCGTAGCCCTTGTTCACCGCGTCCTGTACGTTCGCACGCAGATTCGCCCCGCCGAACTCCACCGGAGCCCTGGAGCAGTACGCCACCTCACGCGAGGTCAAGTGTTCACCCCAGGCGCCGCCATTACCCCAGGTACCGACGGTGTTGTTCCAGGTGGCGTGCGAGACCAGCGTGCTGGTCCGCCACAACTGCACCGAGGTCGGGTTATCGCAGTTGTAGGCGTCGGTTTCGAACGCGGTAAACTCCACGTTCTGGATGTAGCGGCCCTTGACCGCCGGCAGCGGCATCCGGAAGAACAGCCGCTTGGTCTGGTTCTTCACGCAGTTGGGGTCCTTGGCCACCTCACAACGCCCCATGCCCTCGTTCGACCTGCCGTCGAACTTGTAATACGACTCGCTCGGCCAGCCTGAGGACACCATTGCCCAGCTGGACGCCTTGTTCGTCGTCCACACCGGGTCGATGTACACCGGGAACTTGGTATCCGGCGCCGTCAGCAATCCCTGATCCGGCGTCAAGGTGAGCTTGCCTTCGCCGACTGCCACGTCGATCAGCGCTGTCTTGGCGCCCTCTGCCGGCTCCTCCGTCGGTTCTGCCTTCGCTTGGACGCGGGCTTGTGGCGTCGACCCGGCTTGGGAGGAGTCCCACATTCTCGGGGACGGTGCCTCGAACACCGCGGCGCCCGAACCTGGGTCGGTGGCCTTCAACACCCCGCTGCCCTGCTCTTCGGTCACCGCGAGGCGGGTGTTCTTCATCGCCAGCGCAAGCTTGGCCACTGTCGGGTTCTTGGCCGCGGCGGCGGTCTTGACAACCAGGACGTGCGCGAACCCGTCCGCCTCCGCCCGCAGGCGCAGGTCCACGTCCGGGCCGGCCACGCCCTCGTAGACGGCGGTGTCGTCGTCCAGAGTCGGTTCGGGCAACGCCTGCGGCCATGACAACGCCAGCGTGCGACCCGCCCGGGTCATCTGCACCATCGGGCCGTTCCCGCCACCGGAGAACCTCAGCCCGACCGTCGTCGCGGCAGGGGCGATCTCATCGCTTGAACGGTGCAACGTGGTGTCGATATCGACCCACTTACCGTTCTGACGTGCGCGAACAGGCTGCACACGCTGCTCGATCTCGATACGGCCATTCGGCAGCGCACGCACCGTGCGGGTTTCGCCGTGCCGGGACGTGATCTCCACCGGTTCACCGGTACGCTTCGCCGTCGCGAGGGCCTTCTCCTCGGTCGCCGCGGCTTTCGTTTCGTCGGCGCGGGCTGCGGATTCTCTCATCATCGGCGCCGCCAGCGCCTGTATGAATGCGGCGGCCATCACCAACGCCAGAATGCGGGCCAACCAAGCCGGCCGACGCCAGAAAAGCAATGTGAGAACGGAAGCACAACGACGCGCGACACGACCCATATGTAACCCCATGGCTTAAGGGCTGTTAAGGCCGCCTTAACGTAACCCGACCATCGATTACTGGGAAGAGCAGCCGATGATCTCCTGCTTGTGATCCACGTCACAGTGCTGTTTGCCAGCGGAACGTGGTAATTTCTACGGCCTTTTCTCAGGCTCTCCACGATCTGTGACGACAGATATTCGAAGCGGGGTCAGGCTACTGACCAGATGTGGCCGCAACGTCGGCAAGCGCCTCGAAGGACAGATAGGCCGGGCTTGACAGGACACACCACCCCGATGTAAGTGCTCGCTTTCGCCCTCAGGATGAGGAGGGTGGGTCTGCCTTGTGCCTGCCGTTCGGTTTCAGCGGCGGGACGATCCGAGCCGGGCGGGAGCCCGCACCGCGCGGGAGTGCGTGGCGGGCTCGCGGCGGCTGCGGGAAGCGCGGGGCTGGGACGTCCGGTGGGGT
>NZ_SMKK01000311.1 GCF_004348425.1 Actinomadura sp. 7K507 | reverse complement strand
TCACGGTTCCGTCGCGGAGCACGCCGAGCAGGTCGCGCATCTCTCCCGTCGCCTGCCGTCCGGCGGCGGCCAGCGCGTCGACGCGTTCGCGGGCCCACGGCGGCAGGTCGTCCGAGCGGGCGCGGACCGTTTCGGCGTGGACGACCAGCAGTGTCAGGGAGTGGGCGACGACGTCGTGCATGTCCCGCGCGATGCGGACCCGTTCGGCGGCGGCGGCCTGCTCGGCCTCCAGTCGCGTGCGGCGGTCGGCGTCCTCGGCTCGCTGCTCGGCGGCGGCCAGCAGCGCACGGTGGCCGCGTGCGGCCACGCCCAGGGCCCAGGCCACGGGGAGCACCGCGACGAGGGCGAGGACGTCCGAGCCGCCGCGCCATTCCTGCGGCGCGGTCGCATGGTTGATCAGCATTCCCGCCGCCACCACGGCGCCTCCGATGGCGAGCGCCGCCGTCGAGCGCCGCCGCGGGCTGTGCGCACCGACGGCGTACAGCGCGAACGCGGGCGGCAGCACCGACAGGCTGCTCAACCGGGCCTGCCCGGCGGCGCTGGCGATCTCGACGCCGGCGAGCACCGCGAAGATCACGCAGAACACGGTCAGCGGCCACCGGCGCCGCACCGCCAGCGCCGCCACCGCCACGACCGCGTAGCCGCCGAGGGCCGTCCATGCCGCGGCAGAGGTGTCGGTGGTGGCCTGGTCGAGCAGCGCGGGAGCGACGGACACCGCACCGACGACCGCCTGCCCGGCCCGCCGTGCCGGTTCGTTCTGCCTGGTCACGATCTTGACGTTAGGCCCCGTCCAGGCGGAACGGCATCACTCGAAGGAGTGAACCGGCCGCTGCTACCCGGACGGCCGGTCGCTCCTTGGAGTGAACGTCCGGCCCGAGGGACGGCCCGGACCGGCGATGCCGCCGCCCCCCGACGGCGGCTGCGATGGAGCCATGCCTGAAACTCCGATCGACCCCGCCGCATCCCCGGCCGCCCGCCAGGACCGGCCGAGCCGGCTGGCGAAGGTGGTGAAGTCGGCCAAATGGGTGGTGCTGCTCGCCTGGGTCGCCCTCGCGGTCGTGGCGACCGTGTTCGCGTCCCGCCTCGGCGACGTGCAGCGCAACGATTCCGCGGCGTACCTGCCGGACGGTTTCGACTCCAGCCAGGTGGCCCGGCTCGCCGAACCCGATCCCGGCCGTCCCGCCAGCCAGGACGCGCTGGTCGTCTACCACCGAGCAGATGGAGCGCCCCTCACGAGCGCCGACCGTACGGCCATCGACCAGGGCCATCGCGCTGCCGGCGCCCTGAACATGCCAGGGGCCCAGGTACCCGGGGAGGTGCGGCTGTCCCGCGACAAGGCCGCCGCGCTGTTCACCGTCCGGATCCAGCCGTCGCACGCCGACGACGACACCGTCGCGACGGTGATCGACCGGCTGCGCGGCGAGGACGCGATCTCGCAGCCGTCCCCCGCCGGGCTGCAGGTCGACGTCACCGGTGAAGCCGCGCTGGACGCCGACAACGACGGCGGCGACGTCGACGGGCCCCTGCTGCTCACCAGCATGGTCATCGTCGCGGTACTGCTGCTGCTCACCTACCGCAGCCCCGTGCTGTGGCTCGTCCCGCTGCTGGCCGCCGGACTGGCCGTCATGGTGGCCCGCGGCGCCGCGTACGGGCTGGCCCGCGCCGGACTCGCCGTCACCGACCTGTCGTCGGCGATCCTGATCGTGCTCGTCTTCGGCGCCGCCACCGACTACGCGCTGCTGCTGCTCAACCGGTACCGGGAGGAGCTCTCCCACCACGCCGACCGGCACGAGGCCCTGGCGCGGGCGTTGCGCCGCACCGCCCCCGCCATCGTGGCGAGCGCCGCGACCGTCACGGCCGCCATGCTCTGCCTGCTGGTCGCCGACCTGGCCGGGCTGCGGGGGCTCGGCCCGGTCGCCGCGACCGGCATCGTCATCGCCCTCGCCGCCATGCTCACGCTGCTGCCCGCCCTGCTCGCCTGCGCGGGCCGCTGGCTGCTGTGGCCCCGCATCCCCACTCCGGACGACTCCCGCGGCGCCACCGACCATCGCCTCTGGGGCGCCGTCGCCGACCGGGTGACCCGCCGGCCCCGCCTGGCGGCATCGATCGTCACGGGCGTCCTCGCGGTCGCCGCCCTGGGCCTGACCGCCTTGCACACCAGCGCCGATCCGCTGGACAAGGTGCCGCCGCAGAGTGACTCGGTCAACGGACGGCACGTCCTGGCCCAGCATTTTCCGGAGGGGCTCTCCGCCCCGCTGACGGTCGTCCTGCCGGCGGGAAGCGACGCAGCGACGGTCACCGCCGTCCAGGCCGCGGCATCCGCCACACCGGACGTGGCCCAGGCGGAACCTGGGCGGCCTCTCGGCGACCGCCCCACCCTGACCGTCGACCTCGCGGTTCCCCCGTACGGGCAGGCCGCCGCCGGCGCCATCGACGACCTCCGCGACAGGTTCGACGCCGTTCGGCCCGGAGTCCTCGTCGGCGGCGCCCCCGCCGTGCAGCTCGACTACCGGGAGGCCGCGCTGGACGACACGAAACGCATCGTGCCCCTCGTCCTGCTCGCGGTCACCCTGATCCTCTGCCTGCTGCTCCGGTCGATCGCCGCGCCGCTGATGCTGCTCGCCACGGTGGTGCTGTCGTTCGCCGCCTCGCTGGGCGTCTCCGCGCTCGTCTTCACCCACCTGCTCGGCTTCGGAGGCGTGGCGGCGGACCTGTTCATCTACATATTCGTCTTCCTGGTCGCCCTTGGCGTCGACTACAACATCTTCCTCATGGAACGTGTCCGTGAGGAACGCCGCCACGTTCCGAACTCCATGGCCGTGCATCGGGGGCTCACCGCGACCGGCGGCGTCATCACCGCCGCGGGCCTCGTCCTCGCCGGCACTTTCGCCGCGCTGGCCCAGATCCCTGACGTGACCGTCGCCCAGGTCGGCATCGCCGTCGGGGTCGGAGTCCTCATCGACACCCTCCTTGTCCGCGCTCTCCAGGTCCCCGCGCTGGCCATCCTGCTCGGCGACCGCACCTGGTGGCCCGCCCGCCCGCCTCGCGTGCCGGTGCGCAGGTCGGGGGCCGGTTTGGCGGGCACGGCCCGGGTAGGCGGGCCACATGACCCAGACGATGTCCGCGCCTGAGCGCTATGACGGTTTCGACGTGATGCCGATCGCCGGTGAGTGGCGGGCCGGACGCAGCGGCGAATCCAAGGCCGATCTGGACCCGTGGAGCGGCGACACGCTCACGGAGATCGCCCTGGCCGATGCCGATGACCTGGACGAGGCCTACCGCGCCGCCCGCGAGGCGCAGCCCGGCTGGGCGGCGCGGGCACCGGGCGAGCGGGCCGGGATCATGCGCGCGGCCGCCGCGATCTTCGAGGCGCGCAAGGACGAGATCGTCGGCTGGATCGTCCGCGAGTCCGGCGGGACCCTCGCGAAGGGCGAGCTCGAATGGGGTCTCGTACGGTCGGTCCTGTACGAGGCCGCGTCGATGGCCCACCGTGTCGAGGGACGGATCATGCCGTCGGACGTCCCCGGCAAGGAGAGCCGCGTCTACCGGCGGCCGGTCGGCGTGGTGGCCGTCATCAGCCCGTGGAACTTCCCGATGCAGCTCTCGGCCCGCTCGGTGGCGCCGGCGCTCGCCGTGGGCAACGCCGTCGTGCTCAAACCGGCGGGTGACACGCCGGTCACGGGCGCGCTGCTGCTCGCGAGGATCTTCGAGGACGCGGGGCTGCCGCCCGGCGTCCTCAACGCGACGATCGGTTCGGGCCGCGAGATCGGCGACGCCATCGTCGAGCATCCTCTCGCCCGGATGGTGTCGTTCACGGGATCGACGCCGGTTGGTGAGGGGATCGTCAAGAAGGCCGGGGTGAAGAAGGTCGCGCTGGAGCTGGGCGGCAACGGCCCGCTGGTGGTCCTGGACGACGCCGACCTGGACCGCGCGGTCGACGCCGCGGTCTTCGGCTCGTTCTTCCACTCGGGGCAGATCTGCATGATCGCCAACCGTGTGATCGTCGACGCGTCCGTGCACGGCGCCTTCGTCGACCGGTTCGTCGCACGGGTGCGGGCGCTGGTGGCGGGCGACCCCTCCGACGGCGCGACGCAGATCGGGCCGGTCATCAACCAGGGCCAGCTCGACGGGATCCGCGACAAGCTCGCCCGCGCCCGCGACGAGGGCGCCGAGCAGGTTCTCGGGGGCGACCCGGGCGGCCCGTCGGGTCTGCTGCTGCCGCCGCACGTCCTGGTCGCCGGGAACGACGCGGCCACGGCCCGCGAGGAGGTCTTCGGCCCGGTGATCACCGTCATCCGGGCGGACGGCGAGGACGACGCGCTCCGCATCGCCAACGACACCGAGTACGGCCTGTCGAGCGCGGTCTTCACGCGGGACGTGGAGCGCGGCGTGGGCTTCGCCCTGCGTGTCGACGCGGGGATGACGCATGTGAACGACTCGCCCGTGAACGACGACGCGAACACGGCGTTCGGCGGAGAGAAGGCGTCCGGCATCGGGCGTTTCGGGGGCCGGTGGGCGATCGAGGAGTTCACGACCGACCACTGGGTCAGCGTCCAGCACGAGAAGCGTCCGTTCCCGATCTAGGCTCCGCGCCCCTCTTAGGCTCCGCGCCCCTCTCAGGCTCCGCGGTGGAGGCGTCCGGCCCGGCAAAGAACATTCATCGCCCTATTGAATATAACCAATAGGTGTCTTAGGTTCGATGCCACGCCTCCGCACACCCTGGAGCCCCTGAATGCCCTTCCTTCACCGTCGCCACGACAGGCGTCCCGCCAAGCTCACCGCGATCGCGGCCACCGCGGCACTGGCCCTGACGGCCCTCACCGGCTGCGGCTCCGGTGAGGGCGAGGTCTCCGCCGACGGCGTGGCGAAGGTGAAGCTCGGCGTCATTCCCATCATCGACATCGCCCCGGTGGAACTCGGCATCAAGAAGGGCGTGTTCAAGCGCCACAAGCTGGAGGTCACCACGCAGGCCGCCCAGGGCGGCGCCGCCATCGTCCCCGCCGTGGTCAGCGGCGACTTCCAGTTCGGCTACTCCAACATCGTCAGCCTGCTCATCGCCAAGGAGAAGGGCGTCCCGGTGTCCATGGTGTCGGTGGGGGCCCGCGCCTCCGACGACGAGATGGACGACGGATCCGGGCAGCTGATGACCGCCGACCCCGCGATCACGAAGGTCGCCGACCTGAAGGGCAAGAAGATCGCGGTCAACACCCTCAAGGGCATCAACGAGGTCGCGGTGGCCTCCAGCCTCAAGAAGCACGGGGTACCGCGCGACGACGTCGAGCTGGTGGAGGTCCCCATCCCCAACATGCCCGCCGCGCTGAAGGACGGCCAGGTCGACGCCATCATGGTCAGCGAGCCGTTCATCTCGATGGCCGCGAAGCAGGGCGCCGAGCCGCTGCCCGTCAGCTACGCCAGCATGGGCAAGAAGCTGCCCTTCGCCGCCTGGTTCGCCGCCGAGCCGTACGCGGCCAAGAACCCGGAGGTCGTGGAGCGCTTCACGGCCGCGTTGAAGGAGTCCCTCACCTACGCCGAGAACCACCCGGACGAGGCCCGCGCGGCGCTGAACGGCTACCTGAAACTGGACGCCGGCCTCACCGAGGAGGTGACCCTGCCCGGCTGGAACCCGGAGGCCGGACAGGCCGACATCGCCCCGCTCGCCCAGCTCACCGTCGATTCCGGGCTGATCAAGAGCACCGCCCCGCTGAAGGAGCTGCTCGACCGGTGACCGGCAGGGAGGGCCGCGACGGCGGCGACGTCTTCGCGGGGACGCTGGCGGAGCTGACCTGGCACGAGGTCGACCGAGCCGCCCGGTCGGGAGCCGTGCTGCTCTGGGCCTTCGGCGTGATCGAGCAGCACGGGCCGCACCTGCCGACGGGAACGGACGTCTACCTTCCGGGCGCCAGGCTGCGCGCCGTCCGGGAGCTGCTGGCCGAGCGCGGCGTGGAGGCGCTGATCGTCCCGCCCTACTACTGGGGCGTGAACGTCGTCTCCGGGGCCTTCCCCGCGTCCTACAGCGTCCGCCCCGAATTGATCAGGGAGGTCATGGTCGACCTGCTGGGCGGGATGGCGCGCGACGGCTTCCGGCACGTGTTCTGCTTCTCCGGCCACGGCGACGCGCTCCACAACCGCACCGTGCACGACGGGATACGGTCGGCCTGCGAACGCACGGCGGCGAACGCGAGCTTCGTGACCGAACCGGCGCTGGCCCGGCGGATCGGCCTCGACCTGGACGACCCGTACCTGACCCTGTCCGGACCGGACGAGCCTCCGCCGGACGGCCCGGTCGACGTCCACGCCGGCAACTGGGAGACGTCCCTGATGATGCACACCAACCCGGACCTGGTGCGCGAGGAGGTCCGCGCCCGGCTCGAACCCAGCGGCCTCGGCCCCCGCGAACTGGCCGTGTGGCGGCGGGGCTTCGAGCACGCCCGCCGCGTCACCCCCGACGGCTACCTCGGCGACCCGGCCGCCGCCGACGCCGGAGAGGGGCACCGCATCCACGCGTCCACCGCCGAACAGGCCGCCGACGCCATCGTCCATCGACTCCAGGGGGCCGCATGAATTCGCAGACCGCGCTGCTCGTCATCGACATGCAGAACGACTACTGCCACCCGGACGGCGTGTTCGCGCAAGCCGGGCTCCGCGTCACCGGCCTGGACGACCTCGTCGGGCACGTCAACACCCTCGCCGCCGCGGCCCGCCTCGCCGGCCGCCCCGTCATCTGGGTGCGGATGGAGTGGGCGGAGGACGCCGACGTCGGGCTGCTCGCCGAACGCAGCCCGTTCCTGCGCGCGGCGGGCCTGAGGCGCGGAACGTGGGGGAGCGAGCTGCTCGGCGGCCTCGACCGCGCGCCGGGCGACCACGAGATCGTCAAGTCCCGCTTCGACGCCTTCCACCGCACCGGCCTCGACGACCTGCTGCGCGACCTCGGCGCCGGCACGCTCGTGATGGCCGGTGTGCGCACCGACTTCTGCGTCGAGTCCACCGTCCGCTCGGCCTTCTTCCGCGACCTGCGGGTGATCGTGGCGCGCGAGGCCGTCGCCGGCTACGTCGAGGACCTGCACACCGGCAGCCTCCGCCTGATGGGCACCGTCTTCGCCAAGGTGGTCCCCACCGAGGAGGCCGCCGCCGCCCTCGCCGGCACCGCCCAGGCCCCGCACGCCACCGTTCCCGGTCTCTAGGACGGGGCGGCCGGGAACAGGGCGGGATCGTTCAGGTCGCCGGTGATGTCGGCGGGGATCTCCCCGTCGATGCGGCGGGCGTTCCAGTCGCTGTCCAGGTCGTCGGGGGAGCGGCCCCATTTCCCGTCCAACCGGACGTCGCCGCCCGAGCGCCGGATGGCGAACCGCACCTGCCCGGTGGCCTCGGTACCTGGGCCTTCGGTGTAGGACGCGTAGATGGAGGAGCCGTCGACCGTCCCGTGGATGCGGCTCTTGCCCCGATACCGGTAGATCATCCGCACGTCCTCGCCGTCGACGCGGACGTACATGTCGCCGTAGCTGCTGCTGTAGTGCCCGTCGAGGTAGGTGTGATCGCTCCCGAGCAGGCGCGGGACGACCAGCACGGCGAGCAGCACGGCCATGAGCGCGACCCCGCCGGCGATCCCGCCGAGCAGCAGGGCGCGGCGCCGCGTCGGGCGCGGGACGGGGGCGTTGAGCCGCGTTCCGGCGGGAACGGTCGGCCGGTACCCGCCCTGGTTCCCCGCCACGGGACCCGGGCCGGGCTGCCGGGTCCCGGACGGGGGCAGGGCACCGGAGGGCGGCGGGAAGTGAGCCGGCGGCGGGGGCGGTGCCGGCGGCGGTACGGGCGGCGGCAGCGGCTCCCGCGGCGGAGACGCTTCGCCGGGACGCGGCGGAGCCGCCTCAGCGGGACGCGGCGGCGCTGCGGCTCCCGCGGCTCCCGCGGCTCCCGCGGCTCCCGCGGCCCCTGCGGCTCCTGCGGCTCCTGCGGCTCCTGCGGCGGCCGCGGGGTCGCCGCCTGCCACGCCGAGCCGGGAGAGCAGATCGCGCGCCGTGGGACGCCGGGCGTGGTCCTTGTCCAGCGCCGCCACGATGACCTCGGCCAGGGGGCCCTCCACCCCGTCCAGATCGGGCTCGCGGTGCACGATCCGGTACGCGATGGCCGGGACCGGGCCGGCCCCGAAGGGCCCGCGGCCGGTCATGGCGAAGGCCATGACGGCGCCCCAGGCGAACACGTCGCTGGCCTCGCCGGCGCCCGCCCCCTCGAACAACTCGGGTGCCATGTACGAGGGGGTCCCGACGAGCTGACCGGTCGCGGTGAGCCCGTTCGTGGTGTCCAGCGCGCTGGCGATACCGAAGTCGATCACGCGCGGGCCCATCCGGCTCAGCAGCACGTTGCTGGGCTTCAGGTCGCGGTGCACCACCCCGGCGCCGTGGATGGCGGCCAGCGCGGCGGCCATGCTGACGCCCAGCTGCTCCACCTCGGCCCGGCGCAGCGGGCCGCCCTCCCCGATCGCCTCGTCCAGTGTGGGGCCGTCGATGTACTCGGTGACCAGGTAGGGGTTCTCGGCGTCGGGGTCCGCGTCCAGCACCTCGGCGGTGCAGAACCGCGGGACCTTGAGGGCGTTGGCGGCCTCGTGCCGGAACCGTTCACGGAAGGCGCCGTGCCGGGCGTGGTCGGCGCGGACGACCTTGATCGCCACCGGCCCGCCGCCCGGACCGGGCCCGCGGCCGAGGTAGACCGATCCCATCCCGCCCTCGCCGAGGAAACCGGCCACCTCGTACTCGCCGATGCGCTCCGGATCCCCGGCGCGGCGGGGGAGAGCCTTGGGAGGCAGTGAACTCGCGGACGGAGGGGATGCGTCATCGGCCATAGGCGCTCCTGGACCGGGGGGGCGGGCTAGGTCAAGTGTCCAGTATCACGTGCCTTCGGCGGGTTCTCAGACCCGGCGGAGGTCCTGATCGGGCAGCCAGTGCTCGCGGGTGAGGGCGTACAGGCGGGTCGTGTCGTCGAGGACCGAGCCATGCCGGTGCAGGATCGTCAGGAAGTGGTTCAGGGAGTCGGTGCGGCCCGTCCGCGCGGAGATCTCGGCGGCGCAGACCAGGCTGCGGCCTTCGGCGCCGAGCCACCGGCGCGCCGCCGCGG
>NZ_SMKK01000310.1 GCF_004348425.1 Actinomadura sp. 7K507 | reverse complement strand
GGACACGGCGGGTGCGGTGGGCGCCGCTCCCTCGGCGGCGAACGAGCCCAGCATCGCGGCGTAGAGGTCGGTCGCGGGTGAGGCGGGACTCCCCTCCCACTGCTCCGGCGCCATGTAGGCCGGCGTGCCCGCGCGGGAACTCTGCCCGGACAGCACCGCGATGCCGAAGTCGATGAGCTTGCTGCCGCCCTCCGGTTGGACGACCACGTTGGCCGGCTTGTAGTCGCGGTGCACGACCCCGACCGCGTGCGCCGCGGCCAGCCCGAGCAGCGAGCCTTTGAGGACGACGAGCGCGGCTTCCGGGGACAGCGTCCCGTCGCTTCCGTCCAGCACCTCGCGCAGTGACGCGCCCTCGACCGCCTCCATCACGATCGCGGCGCCCTGCGGGCTCTCCACGTACCGGAACAGCCGGGCCACATGCGGGTCGGCGACCCTGGCGAGGGTCCCGGCCTCCCGCCGGAACACCTCCACGCTCCGCTCGTCGCCCAGCAGCGCCGGCGCCAGGTACTTGATCGCCACCTGCCCGCCGCCGTGCCGGCCTTCCGGGACGGCGAGCACGACCCGTCCCTGCGCGCCCGCGCCCAGCTCTCCGACCTCGTCGAAACCCTCGACTCGCCACCCGTTCATCCGCGCTCCGGCCCCCACCGTGCTGACGCGATCGATCCGTGCTGACCCGATCGCTCCGTGCTTCCGCGATCAATGGCACTACCCGGAGTGACCGTAGGAGCGCGGCGAGGACGAGAACAATGGGGTTATCCCCCGCAAGCCGCTCTCGATGAGCGGGATGCGATGGCCAGTGCGGTGCGGCTGCCGTCACTATGGGGGGTTATGAGCGAGCTGACGATTCCGGGGGTGCTGGCGCGGGCCGCAGAGGGGTCTCCGGACGCGGAGGCGGTGGTCGACGGGGACGCCCGGGTGACCTACGCGGAGCTGCGGGAGCGGGTGCGCGAGGCCACCGGCGCCTTCGTCGGCGGCGGTGTCCGGCCCGGCGACTCCATCGCGATCTGGGCGCCGAACAGCCTGTCGTGGATCGTCACCGTGCTGGGCGCCATGGGCGCCGGGGCGACGCTCGTGCCGCTCAACACGCGCTTCAAGGGCGACGAGGCCCGGTGGCCGCTCTCCAAGGCGCGGGTGAAGGTCCTGTTCGTCGAGGACGGCTTCCTCGGCATCGACTATCCCGGCATGCTCGGCATGGACGAGTCGGGCACGATCCCCGGGCTGCCCGAGCTGCAGGCCGTCGTCACGTTCAACGGGCCGGCGCGGCCGGGCGTCGTCACCTGGGACGAGTTCGCCGGCAAGTCCGTCCCGGGGGAGGAGGCCGATGCCCGCGCGGCGGCCGTCGGGCCCGGCGACGTCGCCGACATCCTGTTCACGTCCGGGACGACCGGGCGGCCCAAAGGCGTCATGTGCACGCACGAGCAGAACGTCCGCACCTATGAGGCGTGGACGGCGCGGACGGGTCTCAGAGCCGGTGACCGGTACCTCATCGTCAACCCGATGTTCCACTCCTTCGGCTACAAGGCGGGCGTGCTGACGTGCCTGCTGAAGGGCGCCACGATGGTGCTCCAGCGCACCTTCGACGTCCCCGAGACGCTGCGGATGATCGAGCAGGAGAAGATCACCGTCCTGCCCGGCCCGCCGACGATCTACACCTCGCTGCTGGACGCCCCGGGCCGGGACGCGCACGACCTGTCGTCCCTGCGGCTGGCCGTCACCGGGGCGGCGGACGTGCCGGTGGCGCTGGTGCGGCGGATCAGGACCGAGCTGTTCCCCCAGGTCGTCACCGCGTACGGGCTGACCGAGTCGTCCGGCACCGTGTCCGCCTGCTCGGTGGACGACGATGACGAGACCATCGCCACCACCTGCGGCAGGCCCATCGCCGACGTCGAGGTCGCCATCGTGGACGAGAAGGGCGAGCGGGTCCCGGCGGGAACGGACGGCGAGGTCCTCGTCCGCGGCTACAACGTGATGTCGGGCTACCTGGACGACCCCGAGGCGACGGCCGAGACCGTCCGCGACGGCTGGCTCGACACCGGCGACCGGGGACGGCTGGACGAGCGCGGCAACCTCACCATCACCGGGCGGAGCAAGGAGATGTTCGTCGTCGGCGGGTTCAACGTGTACCCGGCCGAGGTCGAGGACGTCCTCGCGCGGCATGAAGCCGTCGCCGAGTCCGGCGTCGTCGGGATCCCCGACGCCCGCATGGGCGAGGTCGGCCGCGCCTATGTCCGGCTGCGTCCGGAGCAGCGGGCCACGGCCGAGGAGCTGGTCGCGCACTGCCGGGAACTGCTCGCGAACTTCAAGGTGCCCCGGGAGGTCGTCTTCGTGGACGACCTCCCGAAGACCGCGTCCGGCAAGGTCCGCCGCGTGGAGCTCAGGGAGCAGGGCCCCGCTTAAGGAGCGGCCCTGCTCAAAGGGCGGCCCTGTTCAAAGGGCGGCCATGACCCGCGCTCTGTGCTCGGACGTCGAGCCCCACGCCGAGTACAGGGCCCGCGCCTTGCGGATCCACAGGGACGGGTCGTACTCGTCGGTGTAGCCGATCGCGCCGTGCACCTGGAGGGCGGTCTTCGCCACCCCGTAGGACGCCTCCGACGCGGCGACCTTCGCGGCGGACACGTCCCGCGCGAAGTCCGGCGTCCCGTAGGAGAGCGCCGCTCCGTAGACCAGCGGGCGGGCGAACTCCAGCTCGACCATCGCGCTCGACAGGTGATGCTTGATCGCCTGGTACTCGCCGATCGGGCGGCCGAACTGCTGCCGCGTCGTGGCGTACTCCACGGACACGTCCAGCAGCGCCTGGCCGATCCCGACCTGCTGCGCCGCGCACAGCAGCGCCCCGAAGCCGGTGAAGCCGCCGCCCCCTTCGACGCTGAAGAGCCGCCTGGCGGGGTCGAGGGACGTCAGCCGCTCCCCGGCCCGGACCTCGGTGCCGTCCGCGGTGATCACCAGGTCGGCGATGTCGGCGTCCAGCGCGTGCGGGACGGCCATCGACACGACCGCGTCCCCTTCCGCGATCCGGGAGAGCCAGGTGGAGTCGCCCAGCAGCTCGGCGGCGGCGAGCGTCTCGACGAAGGGCCCCGGCGCGGCGGCGCGTCCCAGCTCCTCCGCGGCGACGGCCAGCTCGACCGGCAGCAGCCCGGCGCCGCCGTGCGACTCGGGGACGGCCACCGCGAACACCCCGGCCTCGGCGACCGACGACCACAGTGCCCGCCCCGGCGCGGCGTCCCCGCCGGCCCAGGCGCGGACGGTCTTCGGCGTGCCCGACTCGGCGAGCAGCTTGCGCAGCGTCTCACCGAACATCCGCTGCTCGGCGGAGAGAACGAACTTCACCGGGACCCCCTCGGCAGGCCGAGCAGCCGCTCGGCGATCACGTTGCGCTGGATCTCGTTGGTGCCCGCGTAGATCGGGCCGGCGAGCGAGAACACGTAGTTCTCCAGCCACTCCGACTCCAGCTCGCCGTCCGGGCCGAGCAGGTCGAGGGCCGTCTCGTGCAGCGCCACGTCCAGCTCCGACCAGTAGACCTTGTTGAGGCTCGACTCGGCCCCGATGTCGTCGCTGCGCGAGATCGTCTCGAAGCCCTTGAGCCGGTACGCCCGCGACCTGATCCAGATGTCGGCGACGCGGTCCCGCAGCGCGGTGTCGGTCGGGTCGGCGCGCTCCTTCCACAGCTCGACGAGCCGCTCGGCCGCCGCCGTGAACCGCCCAGGGCTCCGCAGCGTCAGCCCCCGCTCGTTCCCGGCCGTGGCCATCGCGACGCGCCAGCCCTCCCCGGCCTCCCCGATGACGTCCTCGTCGGGGACGAAGACCTGGTCGAGGAACAGCTCGGCGAACGCGGGCTTGCCGTCCAGCCGCCCGATCGGGCGGACCGTCACGCCCTCGGCGTCCAGCGGGAACATCAGGTACGTGAGGCCCTTGTGCCGCACCGACTCCGGGTCGGACCGGAACAGCCCGAAACCCCGGTCGGCGAACGCGGCCCGCGAACTCCACGTCTTCTGGCCGTTCAGCAGCCAGCCGCCGTCCGTCCGCGTGGCGGTCGAGCGCAGCGCCGCGAGGTCGCTGCCCGCGCCGGGCTCCGACCACGCCTGCGCCCAGATCACCTCCCCGGCGGCCATCGGCGGCAGGATCCGCGCGAGCTGCTCGGGCGTGCCGTGCTTCAGCAGCGTCGGCGCGAGCAGGTTGATGCCGTTCTGGCTGACCCGCCCCGGCGCGCCCGCCGCGTAGTACTCCTCCTCGAAGACCAGCCACTGCAGCACCGAGACGCCGCGGCCGCCGTACTCCTCGGGCCACGACACGACCCCGAGCCGTGCCCCGCCGAGCGCCCGCTCCCACTCCCGGTGGGCCGCGAACCCCTCCTCGGTCTCCAGTGACGGCAGCGGCTCGGCCGGGACATGCTCGCGCAGCCACCTCCGCACCTCGGCGCGGAACTCCTCGTCCGCCGCCCCGAACTCAAGATCCATCCAACGCCGCCCTTCTTTCTAACAACTGTTTGGTAGGGTAGCCGCCCCGCCCGCCCGCCGTGTCCGCGGTGTCCCACCATCCGGGACCTGCCGCGCCGAAACGGCCCGCTGCGCCGAAACGGCCCGGGGCGGCGTCCCGGCCGGGCCGGGACCCTGGTCCCTGAGGGGGATGATCTCCGGACGCGTGTCCTGAATCCGGCCTGGTTCGTGCCGTCGTCATTGACCCGCCCCTCGGGTGAATCGTCAAATTCATCGTGGGCGGGGGAGGTCTTCGTGGGGTCGGTAGCAACGAGCAGGCCGTTCATGCGGCTCGGGCCACCATCGTGGTGGTATCTGGTCGGGGCGGGACTATGGACGGTGGGGCTGCTGCTCGCCTACATCGTCGGATACACGGTGCACACCGACCGGATGGACGCGGCGGCCGGATACGCGCGAGGGGACGCACGCGCGGCCGAACTCAAGGTCGAGACCGCGGGCACCTATGTCATCTGGATGGAGACCAAGGTCGGGGATCCGCTGCCCAGGGTGCTGCGGAACCCGCTGCCCCGGCTGGGCGAGGTGCGGCTGACCAACGCCTCTGGACGCACAGTGCGGGTCCGTCCGTCGACCGCGTCCGACTACCGGATCACGATGGACGGCGCCACCCGCACCGGCCGGGCGGTCGGGGAAGCGCGGTTGGCCCCCGGGACCTACCGCGCCCGGGTGGGGGAGCGGGGCGCGACGGCGATCGCGATGGGACAGGAACCCGAGGGGAAGACCCGCGTCGGGATGGTCGCGCTGGGTGGTGTGCTCGCGCTGGCCGGCGTCGCCGCGTGGATCGTCACCGGTGTGCTCCGCCGGGCCGGCGCCAACCGGCTGGCACGCTCGATCCAGGCCGCTCGGACAGGGAGGTAACCGATGGTCAACACCTTGCGGGACGGCCCGACCCGCGACGCGCACATCGACTTCATGAACCACCAGGACAAGATGCGCGCCGAGTACGCGGAGGCGGCTCGCGGGCAGGGGCCGCGGCCGGTCGACGACGGCTGGTTCTGGGCCGCCGTCCTGGTGTCCGTCCCGGTGGTGGCCGTCTATTTCGTGGTGTCCGGGATGGTCGCGGGTGCGCAGTGGCTCGCGCACGACTCGCTGCTGGCGCCGCTGTTCCCCGCGCCCGGCGACGGCATCGCCCGCTACGCGCTGTCGGTGACGACGCTGATCCTGCTGGTACCGGGCGGGCTGACGCTGATCGCGATGCGGATGCGCGGGACCCGGATGCGCTGGCTGCGGTTCGTCCTGATCCCGCTGGCGGTGCTGATGGTGTTCGTGATCCTGCAGCTCACGCAGTCCACCGCCACCGCCGAACTGGTGAGGCTGCCCTCGTGAACGCGGCGCTCGCGAACATCAGGGGACGCAATGGGATCGCCGCGCTGACCGGCCTCGGCGGCGCCGCGGCGCTGCTGCTGGGCTCGCTGCTGCCGTGGGCGTCCGGTCCCGACGCGGGACGGCTGGTCTACGGCTCCGGGGAGGGGCCGGACGGCGTGGCGACGCTGGGCTCGCGGCTCGGCCTCGCCGGAGGTGACGCGCTGACGACCCTCGTCGCCGGCGCGGTGGCACTCGCGGCGGCCGGTGCGATGCTGTCCGGCGTCCGCCGGTGGCAGCGGGGCACGCTGCTGACCGCCGGTGTCCTGGCCGCGCTCTGGTGCCTGCTGGACGCCGTCGAGGCCGGGGACGTGGCCGGCTCCGACGGCACCCGCCTGGACATCGGGCCCGGCATCGGCCTCCTGCTCGCGCTGCTCGGCGCGATCGCGGTCATCGCGGCGGGCGCCGCCGTCCGGCCGAGCCCGGTCGGGGACCTGCTGGCCGCGTCGAGCCGGATCGAGCGGCGGGCGCGGCACGCCGTCACCCGCGACGTCATCGCCGACCAGCAGCGCCTGCTGGCCTCCGGAGAGCGCCGGCTCGGGCCCGAGAACCCGGCCGTGCTGACACTGTGGCTCGACCTCGTCGAGATGTACGCCGCGGTCGGCGAACCGCAGCGCGCCATGGACGCCGCGCGGATCTTCCGGGACGGCTCCGAGCGGGCCCTCGCCGACGACCCCGAACACCGGCAGCTGCACCGGATCGCCGGGGTCCAGGCGATCGGGGTCCTGGACCCGGCCGGTGCCGCCCGCCACGCCGAGGCCGTCCTCCAGGAGACCGGTGCCCTCCTCGGCCCGGAGCACCCCTACACCCAGTTCGCCGTCCAGACCCGGGACGGGCTGCGCCGCGCCGCCGCCATGCCCGCGGCCCCGATGGCCCCGATGGCCCCGATGGCTCCGATGTCAGGCCCCGCTCCCGGTGGCCCCATGCCGCCGCCTCCGGGATGGCGGCCCCCGCCGCCCGGCCCGTACGGGCATCCCGGCGCCATGCCTCCGCCGCCGCCTCCGCCCGGTGCGTGGCCGCAGGGGCCGCCTCCCGGGCCGCCGCATGGGCCGCCGCATGGGCCGCCGCCCCCTGCGAGATAGCCGTCCGGCCAGGGACGGCGGGCTGTCCGGCTCAGGGGCGGCGGGCGGCGGCGAAGACTCCGATCCCGTTCGCCACGGCGCGTTCCGTCCCGTCCGAGGGCTCGTTGCGGACGGTCACCGACTCCTCGCCCCGGCCGCGCGCGACGAACGTCGACGACCCGCCGCCGTCCAGGTTGACGGCGGCGTCCGCCCCCGCCTTGTCCAGGAGCGATGCCAGCTCGGCGAGGGTCACGCCGCCGCTCCTGTCCGACCGGCCGTCGGCGACGACGAGGAACATGCGGCGGCCGTCGCGGCTGACCCCGGCGGCCGTCCGCGGCTCCGGGCCCCGCGGGCTCACACCGTCCAGCGGCTCACCGTCCCGGAGGATGGGGAACCCGCCCACGGCGAACCGGAACCGCTTCGGCCCGGTGAAGCGGTAACTCACCTTCACCCGGTCGCCGGGACGCAGCTCGCGCAGCGCGTTCGCGCCCTTCTCCCGTCCGACCAGCACGGTCGTGTCACGCGGTATCGCGCCCGCGCCGACCCTGTCCCGCACCCTGGTGACCACGCCGCGCCTGACGGCCACCTCGGCGGTGTTCGTGCTGCACGGGCCGTTGCGGGCGGTGTCGGTCCCGCAGACGGCGCGCAGCCGCGACACGCTGCCCCAGTCGCGGGTGAACGCGCCCGCGCTCCCGACCGGCAGCGCGTACTGGTTGAGCCCGCGCAGGCCGATCGTGGTGCGCTTCGAGCGGATGGTCCCGGTCAGGTGGAGCCGTCCCAGGCGTGCGCGCCGGTCGGTGCCGATCCCGATGACGTCCTTGGCGGACGTCCCGGGCGGCAGCGCCGGGCCGAACCGCTGCCCGTCCGGTACCGCCCCCTTGAGCGGACGGCCCGCGTCCACCTCCGGGCCGGACGACGAGCCGGTCGGCACGACCCCCGGACGGGTCTCGCTGATGTTGAAGAAATCTCCGTTCACCCCGGCCAGCGCCCGCTGCGCGTCCGCCATCGACGGCACCGTCCGCCGTGCCGCCACCTTCGGCGGATGCAGCAGGCCCACGCGGACCCCCGGGCTGCGCAGGTCGACGTCCAGCAGGTTGCCGAGCACCGGGCCCCCGACCCCGGACGTCTCGAACGTCCTGGCCACCACCCCGGGCGCGAGCCGCTCGGCCGACGTGAACCGCAGCTTCCCGACCGTGCTGGACGGGGGCAGGGCCAGCGCCCGCGCGTCCGGCCGCTCACCCGACCCGGCGCCGTCCACGTCCGGCGGGCGCGGCCCGTCCGCCCGCGCCGCGGCGGCTCCCCCCACCACGAGCCCGGCCGCGACGAGTCCGCTCACCACGAGTCCGGCCACCCCACGTCCGGCCATCCCGCGTCCGGCCACGGTCCCCCGCACCATGCGCAACGCCCCTCCCAGCGGCGACCAACCAGATGATCATGACGTGCGCAGGATGAATCCGGGGCGATCCGGCCGCGAACACTCCCCGAAGATCCGGCGGCGGGTTAGGATCACAGCCGATTCCAGAATCGGATTCGGAATCAGGGAGGGGACGCCCATGGCGAAGATCGTCGAACACGGTACGTGGACCCTGACGCCGGCGGACGAGGCGCGGCACGAACCCGGCCCCGAACTCCTGTGGAACGAGTCCTACTACTTCGACTTCGCCACCCCCGACGGCTCCCTCGCCGGCTACGTGCGCCTCGGCCTGTACCCCAACTGGGACCGCGCCTGGTACTGGGCCGCCCTGGTCGGCCCCGGCCGCCCCCTGGTGATCATCGGCGACAACCACGCGCCGCTCCCCGAGCCCGGCTCCGCCGACGTCCGCACCGGGACCTACACGGGAACCCAGCGGATCACCGAGCCCTTCGGCCCGGCGCACGTCACCGTGGACGGGACCGCGTCGATCCTCCCGGACCCCACGTCCGCGTACGGCGACGCCGCCAACGCCGAAACGACCCGCCTCGCCTTCGACCTGCGATGGGACACCGTCAGCGGCGTCTACCCCTACAAGGACCTTCCGCGCTACGAGATCCCCTGCACCGTCTCCGGCACCGTCACGCTCGGCGGCGAGACCATCGCGATCGACGCCCACGGCGAACGCGACCACAGCTGGGGCGAGCGCGACTGGTGGAAGGTGTCTTGGCTCTGGACGTCCGGCCGCCTCAACGACGGGACCTTCGTCCACGGCATGCAGGCCAACATCGGCTTCCCGATCCCATGGCCGTGCTTCACCGTCCCGCCGGGCGGCGAGATCGGGCACCACGACGGCTTCTCCGCGGAGACGACCTTCTCGTCCTCCGACCTGCCCGCCCGCTCCCACCTCCGGT
>NZ_SMKK01000030.1 GCF_004348425.1 Actinomadura sp. 7K507 | reverse complement strand
TGAGCGTCTCGTGGGCGTGGAGATGTGTATAAAAGACAGCCCAAGCCCACCCTGGACGGCCTGGAGGACAAGTGGGTACGCGCCTGGGAGGACGAGGGCGTCTACCGCTTCGACCG
The DNA here is from genome assembly GCF_004348425.1 of Actinomadura sp. 7K507. Taxonomy (GTDB): domain Bacteria; phylum Actinomycetota; class Actinomycetes; order Streptosporangiales; family Streptosporangiaceae; genus Spirillospora. Next base: position 49,722 of record NZ_SMKK01000030.1, on the reverse strand, counting down.
GACCCGGCCGCGCGGCGAGGTCTACTCGATCGACACCCCGCCGCCCACCGTGAGCGGTTCCCTCCATGTCGGCCACGTCTTCTCCTACACCCACACCGACGCCGTCGCGCGGTTCCACCGCATGCGCGGTCGGGCGGTCTTCTACCCCATGGGCTGGGACGATAACGGCCTGCCGACCGAACGCCGCGTCCAGAACCACTTCGGTGTCCGGTGCGACCCGTCGCTTCCCTACGACCCGGAGTTCGAGCCTCCGGCCAAGCCCGACCCCAAGCGCCAGCTCCCAGTCTCGCGGCGCAACTTCATCGAGCTGTGCGAGCGGCTCACCGAGGTCGACGAGAAGGCGTTCGAGGAGACGTGGCGCCGTGTCGGCCTGTCGGTCGACTGGGGGCTGCTGTACACGACGATCGGGGACGGCTCCCGCATGGCGTCCCAGCGCGCGTTCCTGCGCAACCTGGCACGTGGCGAGGCGTACGTCTCGGAGGCGCCGACGCTTTGGGACGTGACGTTCCGCACCGCCGTCGCCCAGGCCGAGCTGGAGGACCGCGACCAGCCCGGCGCCTTCTACCGGATCCGGTTCCACAAGCAGGAACGTCCGGTCTACATCGAGACGACGCGTCCCGAGCTGCTGCCCGCGTGCGTCGCGCTGGTCGCCCACCCCGACGACGAGCGGTACCGGGAGCTGTTCGGGACGACCGTCCGCACGCCGCTGTTCGGCGTGGACGTCCCGGTCGTCGCCCACCGGCTGGCCGAGCCCGACAAGGGCTCCGGCATCGCGATGATCTGCACGTTCGGCGACGTCACGGACGTCACGTGGTGGCGCGAGCTTGACCTTCCGACCCGCGCGATCGTCGGCTGGGACGGGCGGCTGGCCGCCGACCCGCCGCAGGGCGTCCCCGCGCACCCCTACGGCGAGCTGGCCGGCAAGACGGTGTTCTCCGCCAAGGAGCGCGTCGTCGAGCTGCTCCGCGAGTCCGGGGACCTGGACGGCGAGCCCCGGAAGATCACCCGCCCGGTGAAGTTCTACGAGCGGGGCAGCAAGCCCCTGGAGATCGTCACGACCCGGCAGTGGTACATCCGCAACGGCGGGCGCGACGCGGGCCTGCGCGCCGAGATGATCGCGCGCGGCCGCGAGCTGGAGTGGCACCCCGGCTACATGCGCGCCCGCTACGAGAACTGGGTCGAGGGGCTGAACGGCGACTGGCTGATCTCGCGGCAGCGGTTCTTCGGTGTCCCGATCCCCGTCTGGTACCGGCTGGACGACTCCGGGGAGCCGCTCTACGACGATCCGGTCACGCCGTCCGAGGACGTGCTGCCCGTCGACCCGTCGTCCGACGTCCCGCCGGGTTTCACCGAGGATCAGCGCGGCAAGCCCAACGGCTTCGTCGGCGACCCCGACGTGATGGACACCTGGGCGACCTCGTCGCTGACCCCGCAGATCGCGGGCGGCTGGGAGCGCGACGCCGACCTGTTCGGCCGCGTGTTCCCCTACGACCTGCGTCCCCAGGGGCACGACATCATCCGGACGTGGCTGTTCTCCACGGTCGTCCGCGCGCATCTGGAGCACGGCTCGCTGCCGTGGAAGGGCACGGCGCTGTCCGGGTGGATCCTCGACCCGGACCGCAAGAAGATGTCGAAGTCGAAGGGGAACGTCGTCACGCCGATCGACCTGCTGCGCGAGTACGGCTCCGACGCCGTCCGCTACTGGGCGGCCAGCGGGCGCCCGGGGACCGACACCGCGTTCGACACCGGCCAGATCAAGGTCGGCCGGCGCCTCGCCATCAAGATCCTCAACGCGTCCAAGTTCGTGCTGGGCCTGGGCGAGGTCGAGGCGGACGCGTCCATCACCGAGCCGCTGGACAAGGCGATGCTGGCGGCGCTGTCGGGTGTCGTCGGGGAGGCGACGGAAGCGTTCGAGAGCTACGACTACACGCGGGCCGTGGAGCACACGGAGCGGTTCTTCTGGGAGTTCTGCGACGACTACCTGGAGCTGGTCAAGACGCGCGCCTATGGGAACGGACCGGAGGCGCAGTCGGCGCGGGCGGCGCTGCGCACCGCGCTGTCGGTTCTGCTGCGCCTGTTCGCGCCCGTCCTGCCGTTCGTGACCGAGGAGGTCTGGTCGTGGTGGCGGGACGGGTCGGTGCACGCGGCGTCCTGGCCGTCCGCGGCCGAGCTGCCGCCGGGCGGCGACCCGGCCGTCCTCGCCGCGACCGGTGAGGCGCTGCGGCAGGTCCGCAAGGCCAAGTCCGAGGCGAAGGCGTCGATGCGCGCCGACGTGTCCCGCGCGGTCGTCCGCGGCGCCGAGGTGCTGCGGATCTCGCGGCCGGATCTGGCCGCGGCCGGCCGCATCGCCGACCTGACGCTGGAGGACGCCCCCGTCGGCCTGACCGTCGACGTCGTCCTGGCACCAGCGACCTGACCGGCCCGCCGCTCGGAGCCCGGCCGCCCTTCAGACCTCGCAGGGCAGGTGCTTGATGCCGTTGATGAAGCTGGAGAACAGCCGGTCGGGCTCCCCGGTGGCGCGGATCTCGGGGACGCGGGTGAACAGCTCGCGGAACATCACCGTGATCTCCCGCCGGGCCAGGTTGGCGCCGAGGCAGAAGTGCGGGCCTGGGCCGCCGAACCCCACATGCGGGTTGGGCGAGCGCGTGATGTCGAAGGCGTCGGGGTTCTCGAAGACGGTCTCGTCCCGGTTGGCCGAGTTGTAGAACAGCAGGACCTTGTCGCCGGTCTTGTACTGGTGGCCGTTCATCTCGTAGTCGCGGGTCAGCGTCCTGCGGAACTGGATGACCGGCGTGGACAGCCGGACGATCTCCTCCACGGCCCCGGGCGCGTGGGCGTCGAAGTCCTCCAGCAGCAGGGCGCGCTGCTCCGGGTTGTCGGTGAGCAGCTTCAGGCCGTGCGACATGGCGTTCCGCGTCGTCTCGTTCCCGGCCACCACGAGCAGGATGAAGAACGAGCCGATCTCCTGGTCGGTCAGCCGCTCCCCGTCCACCTCGGCCGAGATCAGCGCGGAGACCAGGTCGTCGCCGGGGTTCCTGCGCCGCTTCCGGGACAGCTTCATCGCCAGGTGGTTCAGTTCGTACCCGGCGACCATGACCTTGAGGAGCCCGTACAGCGCGCCGAGGCGGGTGATGCCGTCGCGGGTGTAGTCCCTGCCGCCGGTGTACTCGGGGTCGCCCAGGCCGAGGATGGTGTTCGTCCGGTCGTACACCATGGGGCGCACGCGCTCGGGGATGCCCATCATGTCGCAGATGACCTGGAGGGGCAGCCGCGCCGCGACGTCGGTGACGAAGTCCGCCGACCCCTTGTCGATCAGGTCGTCCACGATCCGGGTCGCGCTCGCCTGAAGGTCGGTCTCCATCTTCTCCAAGATGCGCGGGGTGAACGCCCGCGACACGATCCGCCGGATCTTGGCGTGCCGGGGATCGTCCATGTTGATCATCGAGCCGAAGTAGCGCGCCAGGTAGCCGGGCAGGTCGGCGATGCTGTTGGAGCACGGCTCGCTGCTGAAGACCTGCGGCGTGCGGCTGGCCTCGACGACGTCGGCGTGCCTGGCGAGCGCGTAGAAACCGGGGCCGGTCTTGACGAACGGCAGCTTCAGCTCCGGGAAGAACGCCGGGTGCTCGCGCTGCCGCAGCTCGGCGAACGCCGCCATGCGCCGGTCCGGCGGCAGCGCCCAGAACTCCAGGTTCGACAGGTTGCCGTCGACCTTCGCCCGCGCCGTGGTCGTCATGCCGCGCACCATCCTCGAGCCGATTTCAGAATCTCGTTCGGTTTCTATCGAATCGAGGTCCAATGAAGACGTCAAGGCGAAACGGGCGATGTCGCGCTATCAAGGCAGCATTCGTTACAGAATGTCACACGAGCAGGAGGGTCAGGGCGACGAGGACCGTGAGGGCCGCGGCGGCCTTCAGGCGGGGCATCCGGACGGCCAGGAGGGCGGGACGGCGATCGTCCCGGGCCAGGTACGTGAGGACGGCGCTCAGGGCGCGCCCGGCACCGAAGGTCGCGCCCGTGAGGAGGGCGACGGACAGAGCCGGCACGCTGAGGAGGAGCGCGAGGGCCAGGACGTAGGGGCTTGCCGCCGGGACGTAGGTCCGGACGCCGGTACCGAGCTCGAAGCCGAACTGCAGGGAACCGCGGCGCAGACGCGTCTGGAGGACTTCCGGCGGGATCTGCCGTGCGTTCTGCGGCAGGGGAATCCGGACCAGCCCGAGCTCGCGGGCCGCGCCGAGGGCCGCCACCGCCACGATCGCGGACGTGCGGACCGGCGGCGGCAGCGGCGTGGCCAGGCCCGACAGCAGCCAGACGGCCGCCGCGCTGAGCGTGCCCCCGAGCAGGAGCCCGAGGGTGAAGACGGCCAGGACCTCGCCCTGCCGTACCGGGGCCCGCCAACCTGGCGAGAACAGCACCGATTCGCTGTTGCGCGTTCAAACGCTGCCGGACAGCGAGAACCCGGCGAGGACGCCGATCGAGGCCCAGCACAGGACGGCGGCGCCGAGGGCCGCCGCGGCGACGGCGAGAAGCGCCAGGGCGGCGACGGGCAGGAGAGGGTCGGTCAGGCCCCGCCGCAGCCGCCCGGCACTCAGTTCTTGCACGAGACCACTTTGCGGCAGATGGTCTTGTACCAGTTGCCCTGCTTGGACTTCTTCCAGCCGTCGTGGCAGCGCCAGGTGACGCCCTTCTTGCAGTAGCCGCAGCTCTTGGAGTACGCCCAGAGCCAGCCGTCGTAGCCGCCGCCGTAGCACTGGCTGGGACGCAGCTTGTACCAGCCCGGATGCGACACGCCCGACTTGTGGAATCCCTTGTACTTGCCGCTCGTCCGGCAGCACCAGCTGCACGCGTAGCTCGGCCCGCAGCCGGGGGAGCAGTTGTGGCCGGCGGCGTACGACGGGCACCGCGGATAGATGTCGTAGTAGCCGACCAGCTCGAACCCGGACGAGAGCGCGTCCCGCGCGGGCGGGAAGACGCCGAGGGCCTTCAGGCCGGCCGTGGCGCCGGCCGCGAAGAGGCCCGTGAGGATGCTGCGGCGCGCCGGCCTGAGCTTCGGCGCGTCCGGCGGGACGGGCCGGCGCCGGATGCGCCGCGCCCCCTGCGGACGCGGGCCGCGCAGCGGCGGGACGTCATCCAGCTCGATCATCGGCTCGCCTCCAGGGTGAGCTCGCGCAGCGCCTCGGGGGAGCCGACGGGCTCGGCGGCCCGCACCCGCCCGTCCGCTCCGACGAGCACGGCGAACGGGGTGGCGGGGACGCCGTAGTCGGCGAACAGGCCGTCCTGCTCGTCGGCGAGCACGGTCGGACCGTGCCGGGACGGGCCGTGCCGGGACGGGCCGGGCGGCGGCGCGTCGCCGGGCGGCGGTCCCGCGAAGATCGCGTGCAGCGGGCCGTCCAGCGAGCCGGCGGCGGCCAGCACGTCGGTGCAGACGCCGCAGTCGCGGTCCAGGAAGAGCAGCAGGCCGGGACCGAGCCGGTCGAACGCGGGCGCGGCGGTGCCGGGCGCGGGCCCCAGACCGGTCCGGGCCGGTGCTCCACGGCTCAGCGCGTGCACCCGGCGGACGAGACCGGCGACCACCAGTGAGAGCAGCAGGATCGCCACCCACGACAGCAGCAGCGCGCTGTTCTGGAAGCTCATCCGGCGGGCCTCCTCTCTTCGATCATGGCGTTCGGGAGCGTCCAGAGGAGCACCCCGAACGCCAGCCCCGCCGCGGCGGCGACGGTCAGCTCGTACGCGGTCCGGCCGGTGGGCGGCCCGTGCGCGGCGCCGAAGAGGGCCAGGGCGGAGAGGGCGGCGGCCCGTCCCGCGACCCAGCCGGTCATCGGGGCGTCCCCGCCCGCGCAGCCGCACGGGACACCGCGCCGGGTCCGGGAGACGTAGGTCGCGTAGAGCGCGTACGAGGCGAGCAGGACGGCCGCGGCCCCGGACGCCGCGCGCACCGGCCCGTCCAGCCGGAAGAGCAGCGCCAGCGCGCCGCCCGCACCGGCCAGCGCCTCCACGGCGATCGCGGCGGCCGCCACGGGACCGGTGAGGGCGGGAGGCAGCGTCCGGTGCGCCCGCAGCGCCGCGGCGAGCATCCGAGGGTGCCTGACCTGCGCGAACACCGAGACAAGCAGGACGAGCGGAACCGCCGTCACCGCGATCCCCGCCAGGAGCCCGGTCACCGGATCGCCCTGACGGCCAGCCCCGCGAGGCGCCGCGGGACCTCCCGCACCCGGTCCTCTTCGGGCAGGACGGTCACCAGCAGCGACTTCAGCGCGAGGAGGAAGTAGGGGCCCTGGCCCTCCACCGTGTCCTGGAACAGCTCCCCGCCCGCGACGGAGGCGCCGCGCCACGACGGGAGCCGTTTGCGCGTCTGCCCGGTCAGCGCGGTGATCTCCATGAGCCCGAGCCCCGGGACCTCCTTGACCATCTCGGCGGGTTCGGGACGGCGGGCCCGCCCGCGCGGGACGGCGGTGACCCCGTCGGCGTGCTCGGTCAGCCGCATCGTGCCGAAGAACGCCACCGCGTCGGCCGGGCGCGCGTGGTACAGGTGCGTGAAGACCGCGTGGCGGCGTCCCTCCCACACGGCCGCGAGGACGGGGTCGCTCAGCCCGGTGTCGGCGTCGCGGGTCGCGGTCCGGCCGACCCGGAGCCGTCCGCCCTGGATGCGGAACTCCTGCTCGAAGCGGTCGAGCCCGATGTCCTCGGCCCAGCCCAGCGCGTCCGTGCGGGTACCGCTGGAGATCTCGTGGAGGCGCCCGCGGTCGGCGATCCGCGCCACCGACGTGCACGGCCGCCCGAGATCGTGGGCGCCGGAGAGCCGGACCCGCACGCCGTCCAGCGACCGGTGGGTGATGGTCTCCGGTCCGCTCATGTCCGTCCCCTTTCTGCGGGAACGCATTTCCCGCAGAACAACCCCGGGTAACAGGGGTAACGCTACGCGTAATCCCTCCCTTTGGCGGCAAACCTTCCGGAAGTGGTCATCGCCGGAAGCGGGTAAGGTCAATTGCCGGGCTCGCGCGGCAGCGGCGTTTCAGCGCAGGCCGTGCACGGCGGCCTGGATAGGGTCGTGGGGTTTTCCGGCAGGTAACGCGCGTGAGGTGAACCCGTGAGCAAGGTCGATGTGCTGATCCGGCGGCTCGATGCCGAGCTGCCCCTGCCGCAGTACGCCCACGCGGGCGACGCGGGCGCCGATCTCGTCGCGGCCGCGGACGTCGAACTGCCGCCGGGGGAGCGCGCCGTCGTCCCGACCGGCATCGCGATCGCGCTGCCCGATGGCTACGCCGCTTTCATTCACCCCAGGTCCGGTTTGGGCGCTAGGTTGGGGGTGACCATAGTCAATGCACCCGGTACGGTCGACGCCGGCTATCGGGGTGAGATCAAGGTGACCCTGCTGAACACCGACCCCCGCGTCACAGCGAGGCTGCGGCGCGGAGACCGCATTGCGCAGATGGTCGTGCAGCGGGTGGAGCAGGCCGTGTTCCACGAGGTCACCGAGCTTCCCGGTTCGGCGCGCGGAGCCGGCGGCTTCGGTTCCACCGGCGGATTCGCCCCCACGCGCGACGGCGGGGACGCGGGCGGTCCGGCAGGCGAAGGCGGCACGCGGGCGGGCCGAGGGCCCGAGGGCGCGGGCGGCAGCGAGAATGAGCACAGTCGAGAAGGAGCGTGAGTCGTGGCTTTTGGACGTCGCCGGCAGGCCGAGGAGCCCGAGAAGGTGCCCGAGGCGACCGAGGAGCCGGCGGAGGCCGCCGAGGAGGCTCCCGCCAAGGCGGAGTCCGCCGAGGGCGGTCCGTGGGACTCCGAGGACTCCGTCCCCGAGATGCAGCGGCTCGATTTCGGTTCCCTCGAGGTGCCGATCGCGCCCGGACTGGGTTTTCAGGTGAACTTCGAGGCCACCCAGGTCGACGAGGAGGGCAACCCCCTCGACGGGCGGCCCGTCGCGGTCCTCGTGCAGTACGAGGAGAGCGCCATGCAGCTCCAGGTGTTCGCGGCGCCCAAGCGCAGCGGTATCTGGGAAGACGTTCGCCGTGAGACCGCCAAGGACATCCAGGAGGAGGCCAAGGGCCAGATCCAGGAGGGCGAGGGCCCGTTCGGTCCCGAGCTGCTGGCGATGGTCCCGGCCGCGCTGACCGAGGAGGTCCTCGCGGACATGGCGCCGGAGGTCCGCGAGCAGATCCCGGCCGAGTTCGTCGAGCAGGGGTGGGCGCCGCAGATCATCCGCTTCCTCGGCGTGGACGGCCCCCGCTGGTTCCTCCAGGCCGTGGTGCAGGGCGCTGCGATCGAGGACGAGGAGCAGTGGCAGGTCCTGGAGGACGTGCTGCGCGGCGTCGTCGTCCACCGCGGTGACGCCCCGATGCCCCCGCGCGAGCTGCTGGAGCTGCAGATCCCCAAGGAGTTCAGCGAGGCCGGACAGGACGCCGAGGAGGGCGAGGAAGGCGAGGAGACCTTCAACCCCTTCGAGCGCGGTCCCGAGATCACCGAGGTCCGCTGACCCGGAGTCCGCCCGCCGGTAGGCGCCCGCCCGCCGGGCCGCACGCCTTTACGGTCGTGTGGCCGGGCGGGTTTCTGTCATGCGCCCGGCGGCGGAACCCTTGCCTTGGACGCCCGCCGGGTGGTCAATCGGGACATGTCGAAGAAGACGCGCAAACGCCGTGCCCGCAAGCGCAGCAAGAGCAACAAGGGCAAGCGGCCCAACGCCCGCCGCTAGCACTCACGGAGCTATGACCACGGGCCTGTGACCACGGGCCTGTGACCAAGGGGCTGTGGTCACAGCCCCTTGGTCACAGCCTAGGACTCGATCATCTCGAAGGTCATCGCGTGCTCGACGCCCGCGGCCTGCCCGCCCTGCTCCGCGATTCCGGTGAGGAACGCCGCCGCGTCGAACTCGGCGCCGAGATTCGAGAAGTACACGCGGTGCGCGAGCAGCGAGTCGATCCCTGCCCGCAGGTGGCCGGTGACGTCCACGTAGTGCGTGGCCCGCGGCGATCCGCCGAACAACGCGAACCGGACGCCCTGCCACGGTTCGAGGTCGAGGTCGCGGAACACCCAGCGGTTGGCCGCATCCCTGATCGCGTCCGCGACCGCCAGCCCGAGGACCCGGTGGTCGGCCATGTTGAAGCCGCCGCCGTCGAAGCTCTCCCGGAAGTTGATCGACAGCACCACCTCGGGCCGGTGCCACCGGATCGCTCCCGCGAGCGCCCGCCGCAGCGGCAGCCCGTACTCCAGCATGCCGTCGGCCAGATCGAGGAACTCGACGTTGCCGACGCCGACGCGGCGGGCCGCCTCGACCTGCTCGGCGCTGCGGATCCGGCGGACCTCGGCGGGGTCCATCGAGTCGATGCCGGCCTCACCGCGGGTGGCCAGCACCTCCGTCACCGTCTTGCCCTGAGCGGTCCACTTGGCGATCGCCGCGGACGTCCCGTACTCCAGATCGTCGGGGTGCGCGACGATCGTCAGCGCCCGCTCCCAGTCCTCAGGTACCGCTTCCATCCGTTCATCCTCTCCGCTGCGGGCCGCTCGAAGCCTAAGATCGGCGCCATGCCCGTCGCAGAATCCCAGGAGTCGTCCATCCCCGTACAGATCGGACGGCTGCGGAGCGGGATCGCCGGCCGTCCGGGACGCCTCCGGGAGGAGCCCCCCGGTGAGCTGCTCTACCAGGCCGTGCACGGGATCGGCGCGCTGGACGTGGACGACCCGGAACCGCTCGTCGCCGAGCTCGCGGGACGCGCCGACTCCGTTCTCCGGGCCGAAGCCTTCCGCATCGCGCGCGAGGCGCTCCACTCGGCCCTCCTGGCACCGGCCCGTGCGCGGACGATCTTCGAGAGGCTGGTGCGTGACGTCCCGGAGGCGCTGGGGGAGCTGGCCGAGCCGTGGGCGGCGCTCGACCCGCTCCCGCCGCAGCGGACCCGCCGCCTCCTCGAAGCCGGGCCCGCCGCCGCGATCGAGGTCGCCGCCCGGCACGGCCACCGGGACATCCTCACCGGCGTCGCCGCCGACCCCGGGCGGCCGCCCGTGCTGCGGCGGCGGGCCCTGGAGCTGCTCGGCGGCCTGGCGACCCGCGAGGACGTCGGCGAACTCGTGGCCGTCGCGGCCCGGGATCCGCTGCTGCTCGCGGGCCCCGCCGTCGCGTGCCTGGCCGGCATGCACCGGCGCGGCCATTTCCCGGCCGGACGGGACGTCCCGGCGATCGTGGGCCTGGCCCTGGCCGATCACCGCGTCCCCGCCGGGGACCTCGCCACCGTCCTGTACTCGCGCAGGCACGAGACGCTGCGGGAGCTGACCGCGGGGGAGGGGGACTGGCCCCGGCGCCTGGATCTGCTGGCCGCGCTCGACGAGCAGGGAGTGCCGGGCCTGGAGATCGGCGACGCCGTCGCCGAGGCGGCGTGCCGCTCCGCCGACCCCGCGCCGTTCCTGCGGACGATCCGCCGGCTCAGGCACACGGCGGCCGAGGAGACCGTCCTCCGGCTGCTGCCGCGCTCGCCGCGGGAGGCCCTCGGCGCCCTCGAAGCCGTCGGAGGCGCCCGGACGGTCACCGTCCTGCGCGACGGGCTGGGACTGGACGGCGGCGGCATCGCCCCGCATCTCCGGCCGTTCAGGCATCAGGCCCTGGAACTGCTCTGGCACCTCACCGGCGACGCCGAAGCGCGGCGAGCCGTCCTGGACCGGCTCGACCCGCGCGACGTGCCCCCGCGCATCGCGGACGACCTCGGCGGGCCGGACCCCCGCGAACTGGCCCTGCTCCGCGCGAACCTGGATCCGGAGGATCCCGCCGGAGCCCTCCGCAGGCTGGCCCGCAACGGTGACGCGACCACGCTGCCCGCCATCGCCGACCTGCTGCTGCGGGTCGTGTCGGACGAGGAGACACCCGACCTGGACGAGGCCCTCACCGCCGTCCGCGAACTGGGCGGCCGCCTCTTCCGGCGCGGCGCGCTCCGGCCGCGCTGCCTGCTGGACGCCGCCGACGAGGCGGAGGCCGGTGACGCCGTGCTCGCCGACCTGGTCCTCGGCCTGCTGGACCGTCCGGGCCTCGGCCCGGCGGAGCTGACCGCCCTGCTGGACGTGCTGCGCCGCGCCCCCTACCGCCGGACGAGGGCACGCGTGCATCCGCTGCTGCGGCACCGCGACCGGCATGTCCGCGGGCGGGTGATCGCCGTCCTCGCCGGGGACGGCGGCGACGCGCGCGCGCTGTCGGCGAGCCTGATCCCGCTCACCGCCGCCGGTGACGCGCAGACGGTCAGGCAGGCGCTCCTCGCGCTGGCGGAGGCCCGTGCGGCCTGGGCCGCGCCCGCGATCGCGGCCTGCCTCGACCACCCCAACATGAACGTCAAGAAGACGGCGGCGGTGGCCCTGGCCCAGGCAGGCGCGCCGGAGGCCGTCCCGAAGCTGCTGGAGTGGCTCGGCGCGCACGACAACCCGGGTCTGCGGGAGGCGCTCACCGGGGCGCTGCGAGCCATCCTCGGCGACGCCTTCGCCGCGACCGTCCTCGCGGCGGCCGACCACGCCGCCGACCCGGCCCTGCTGCTGCGGAGCCTCGACGGCGTGCTCGGCGCGCGACAGGCCGCCGTCCTGGCCCGGCGCGGCATCACGGTCCGGGCGAAGGAGCCCTCGCCGGTCCCCGAGGTGGACGTGCTGCTCGATCACGGCTGGGACTCCGGAGTCGCGCGCCGGGTCGTGGACGCCTACGAGCGCGAGCCCCGGACGCCCCCGTACGCGCCGCTGCGCCCGATGCTCGTGCGCTGGCTGGACATGGCGGCGTTCGACCCCCGCGCCTTCAAGCTGATCACCGGGATCTGCCCGCCGCCGTGGACGGACGCGGAACTGGAGGTGTTCGCACGGTCCGCCGGGGTCCTGACCGGCGGGCTGGCATTTCCCGGCGTTCGGGAGTGGCTGCTCCGGCTGCTGCTGGAGGTGGTCCCGCGCGCCGGGCCCGCCGGGCGGCTGGAGGTCGCCGAGCGGGTGCGCCGGCTGGAGCTCGGCCGGCCGGCGCTCGTCCTGCTGCACCTCTGCGGCGCCACCCCGACGCGCGACGACCTCGACCGGGTGCTGGCCGTCGCCGGGCGCGCGGAACCCCCCGCGCGGGAGGTCGAATCCGTCCTGCGGGAGGCGTTCGGGCAGGAGCCCGTCGAAGGCTCCGCCCCGCTCCGGGAGGAACTCGGCCGCGAGGTGCGCGACGCTGACTCCCTGCGGCGGGCGCGCACCCGGACGGACGCGCCGTCGCGGGACGTGCTCGACGCGCTGATCAGCGTTTTCCCGCAGGCTCCGGCCGACGCGCGCGACGTCCTCCTCGACTGGATGGTGGAGCTGCAGCCCCTCGGCGCCCCGCCCTGGACTCTCGCCGAGCGGTCCCGCCGCCGCGTCCCGGATGCCCGGACGCCGCGTCCCGGCGACCTGGACCAGCCCCGCTCCGACGCCCAGCGGCGGCGCCTCCTGGAGATGCTGGGCGACGCGCAGGCGGAGCGGCGGGACACCGCGGCCCGAACCCTGCTCGGCTGGCCCGAACCGCGGACCAGGCTCGCGGTCCTCGGGGCCTACCTGCACGGCCGCGCGGACCTGACCGTCACCAGGGCCCTCGCGCGGGCACTGGACGATGCGGCCCCGGCCGACCTGGACGGGGACGACGAGACCATCGAGAGGTTCGCGCGCCTGGCCGTCCACCTGGAACCGGCCGCCCTCGACCGGTTCGTTCCCACCCTGCTGGCCGCCTGGGAGCGCGGCGGCGCCGCCGCGCGAGACGCGTCCGCCCAGGCGCTCCGCGGAGCGTCGCCCGATGTCGTGGCCGGTGCGATCTCCGGGCGGCTCGCGTCCGGCGCCTGGGGGTTCCTCGACCTCGTCGCCAGGCGGCCGTTGCTGCGCACCCCCGAACTGGACGGGGTGCTCCAGCGCCTCCACGGCGAGGGACGCGACGACCTCGCCGACACGCTCATCCTGGAAACCGGCCCTCTGCGGGACCCTGGAGCGGCCGTCCAGGACGAGGACACGCTGAAGAGCCTCCGCGAACGCAGGACCGGCTCCCTCGGCGAACCGTCACGCGCGGAGTTGTTCCGGCAGGCTCGTGACGGTGGCCCCAAGCAGATCCGCCGCGCGCTCACCACGCTCGCCGAACGTCACGAGGAGGCTCGCGCGGACCCCGACCCGGAGCTGGCGGAGCTGCTCGCGGAGCTGATCGCCCACCGTGAGACGAAGGTGCGGCTGCACGCGCACCGCCTCTCCCGGCGCGTGCTCGACCGGCCCGGCTACCTGGAGCAGACGGCCCGCCTCCTCGACGATCCCGAGCCCGACGTCGTCCGCGCCGCGATCAGGACGCTCGGCCACGCTCCCTGGGAGCCCGCGATCCCCGGGCTCGTCGCCCTGCTCGCCCATTCCCGCGAGCCCGTCCGCGCGGCCGCGGCGGCGGCGCTCGTGACGATCGGCGCACCCGCCGTTCCCGCGCTGCGCCACGCCGAGGGCCGTGCGAGGCCGGACCGGCGGCACCGCTACACGACCGTGCTGGAGGAGATCGAGTGACCCTTCGGCGCCGCTGAATAGTGGGGTTTTGCCTACCCCCATCGGCGTGCTGGACCCATCCTTTGCGGCTTCCGGCGTCCGTAGCTTCTCTCCTGTAGGCGCCCAGGCAGGGCGCCGGGCGGGAGGTTAAGACAATGTTCGGACGCAAGGGGCCGGACCCGAGGGACCAGGTGTCGGGCGAGGCGCTCCGCCTGGAGGGCGTCCGCAAGATCTACGGCACCGAGGACAACCAGGTGGCCGCGCTGGACGGTGTGTCGCTGTCGCTGCCGGCCGGGTCGTTCACCGCGGTGATGGGCCCGTCCGGGTCGGGCAAGAGCACGCTGCTCCACTGCGCGGCGGGCCTCGACCGGCCCACCGAGGGCCGGGTCTTCGTGGACGGCGCCGAGCTGACCGGAGACGGCGAGGCCGCGCTGACCAAGTTCCGGCGCAAGCGGATCGGGTTCGTGTTCCAGCAGTTCAACCTGCTGCCGACGCTGGACGTCCTGCAGAACACGGTGCTGCCGCTGAAGCTGGCGGGACGCAAGGTGGACCGGGACCGGGCGCGGGCCGTCCTCGGGCGCGTCGGCCTCGGTGACCGGCTCGGCCATCTGCCGGCGGAGCTGTCGGGCGGCCAGCAGCAGCGGGTGGCGATCGCGCGGGCCCTGGTCACCCAGCCGCGGGTGGTGTTCGCGGACGAGCCGACCGGTGCGCTGGACACGCGCAGCGCACGCGACGTGCTGGGCCTGCTCCAGGAGTCGGTGCAGATGTTCGGGCAGACCGTGGTCATGGTCACCCACGACCCGGTCGCGGCGTCCTTCGCGCACTCGGTGGTGTACCTGACGGACGGGCGGATCGTCGGCCACCAGACCGCGCCGACCGCCGAGGCCGTCGCCGAGCGGATGACGCACCTGGCCGAAGAGGTCGAGCGTCAGCGGACGATGGCGGGAGCCTGATCATGTTCGGACTGGCGATTCGATCCCTGCGCAAGCGGACCGGCGCGTTCGCGGCGAGCTTCCTCGCGATGTTCCTCGGCTCGGCGATCATCATGGCGTTCGCGTCGATGCAGGACACGGCGGAGGCGAGCGGCGTGACCGGGCCGGCCAGGGAGACCCTCACGGTCATGGCGAACGTGGTCGGCGGCTGGGGCCTGCTGCTGGTGGTCTTCGCGGTCGCCTCCACCATGACCCTGTCGGTACGGCAGCGGGCCGCGGAGATGGCGCTGCTGAAGAGCGTCGGCGCGACCCCGGCCCAGCTCGGCCGGATGATCGTCGGCGAGGCCGCGGGCCTGGCCCTGGTGGCGGCGCTGCTCGGGATCGTCCCGGCGATGCTGATCGGCCGGGGACTGCTCGGGTTGCTGCACGACACCGGCCAGGTCCCGGCGGACGTCGGCCACAGCTTCGGGCCGATCGCGCTGACGATGGGCATCGGGATCATGTTCGTGTCCGCGACCGCCGCCGCGCTGATCAGCGCGCGCCGCGCCACCCGCGTCCGGGTGACCGAGTCGATGATGGAGGCGGCCACCGACACCGGGAAGATGAGCAAGAAGCGCATCGTGTTCGCGGTGCTGTTCCTCCTGCTGGCGCTCACCGAGGCGGTCGTCACCGTCACCGTGATGGACGGCAAGGGCAGCGACGCGATGATGACGTCCGGGCAGGCCGACATCTTCGCCGCGATCGGGCTGGCGCTGCTGGCGCCGGCGATCATGCGCCGGGTGACGGCGCTGGTCTCCGGGCCGATCCGGCTGCTGGGCGGCGCGACCGGCGATCTCGCGGCGAGCGTCATGCGGCGCCGGACGGGCGCCATGGCCTCCGCCGTCACGCCGATCATCCTGTTCGTCGGGACCGCCGTCGGCACGCTGTTCCTCCAGGCCACCGAGAACGCGGCCACGGAGGCCGCCGGGCTCACCAAGACGGCCGAGCAGAAGAACGTCGAGACGCTGAACTTCGTCGTCATCGGAATGGTGGTGCTGTTCACCGCGATCATGCTGGTCAACACGCTGATCGCGGCGACCGCGCACCGGCGGCGCGAGTTCGGCCAGACGCGGCTCGCGGGCGCCACGCCCCGGCAGGTGCTGGCCACGGTGGCGCTGGAGTCGGTGGTCCTGACCGTCACCGGCGTGCTCTTCGGGACGGTCGCCGCGGTCTTCACGATCGTGCCGTTCGGCCTGGCCCGCCGGGACTCCCTGACCCCGGACGGCGACGTGTGGACCTACCTCGCGGTCGTCGCGCTCGCCGCCGTCCTCACCGGGGTGACGGCCTACGGCGCGACCCGCCGCACCATCCGCGTCCCCGCGGTCGAGGCGGCGCTCAACTGACGGGCCGGCGGGCGGCCGGTCGCCCCGAGCGGGTGCTCATCCATCCGGGTGAGCACCCGCTCTTCCCGTCGCGGTGATCGGCGCCTTGCGGGGGAGGGAGGTCAGGGGGTCCGGTTCGTCCGGGGATGCCATACGCTCGGGGTTATGGACGAGGTTTCGCCCGGCACACCGCCGGGCGCCGGGCCGCGCCCGCGCGAGCGCGGCGGGAGCGGCCTGCGGCGCTTCTTCCGGCGCATGGCGTCGAGCAAGGCCGAACTCGAGGCCGAGGAGCTGAAGAAAAGAGCCGGGGGAGAGGGCGCGACGCCGATCACCGAATGCGCCGAACGCAAGCGGCACCGCGTGGCGGGTACGCTACGTACGGTGACGCTCCGCCCGCGGGGCGGCGCCCCCGCCCTGGAGGCCGAACTCTACGACGGCACCGACGTGGTCAGCCTCGTCTGGCTCGGCCGCCGCCGGATCGCCGGCATCGACCCGGGCCGCAAGCTGCGCGCCGAGGGGCTGGTGAGCGTGCAGGACGGACGCAAGGTCATCTTCAATCCGCGATACGAGCTGCGCGGCGGTTCGTGAGGCCGCCGCGGGCGGCCGGGAGTGTGACGTGAGCGAGTTGGGAACCAGCGGAGGGCCCGGCCCGGGACCGGAGACGGCGGGGTCCGGCGGCCGCGAGGCCGGGGAGACCGCGAAGACCACCGGCGGGCCCGGGGCCTCCCCTGCCGCCGGCAAGGAGACGACCGCGCACGACACCGTCGAGGCGGCCGTCCGCGCCCAGCTGAGCAAGGCGCTCGGCGGCGTCCGCGGCATGATCGAGGCCGCCGTGCCCGTGATCGGCTTCACCGGGACCTTCGTCGTGACCGAGGACGTCCAGCTCGCCGTCACCGTAGGCATCGGCGCCGCGGTGATGCTGCTCGGCGTCCGGCTCATGCAGCGCTCCAGCCCGCAGTTCGTCCTGAACAGCCTCGTCGGCATCACGGTCGCCGCGATCTTCGCGCTGCGCTCCGGCGACGCCGAGGACGCGTTCCTGCCCGGCATCATGCTGAACGCCGGCTACGCCGCCGCGATGATCTTCTCCATCGCCGTCCGCTGGCCGATCGTCGGCTTCATCATCGGCTCGGTCACCGGCGACCCGACCGCGTGGCGCCGCGACCCCGGCATCGTCAAGCTCTGCTCCCGGCTGACCTGGCTGCTGGTGACGCCCTGCATCGCACGGGTGGTCGTCCAGTACCCGATCTACATCGCCGACGGCGACCAGAGCGCCCTGCTCGGCGCAGCCAAGATCGCGATGGGCTGGCCGCTGCAGGTCGCCGCCCTGGCCGCCATGGTCTGGCTCCTCGCCCGCGGACGCACGCCCCTCGAACGCGGAAAAGCCGCGTAATCACCCGCCGAGGAGTTCGGCCAGGTCGTCTTCTACGTCTTGGCTGGCTACGAACATCAGCTCGTCGCCCGGCTCCAGGGTGTCGTCGGGCGTCGGCACCAGCACCCGGCCCTCGCGCAGGATCGCCACCAGGGCGGTGTCGCGCGGCCAGTCCACCGATCCGACGCGCTGGCCGCCGAGCGGAGCGTCGTCCGGCAGCGTCAGCTCGACCAGGTTCGCCTCGCCCTGCCGGAACGTCATCAGCCGGACCAGGTCGCCGACGCTGACCGCCTCCTCCACCAGCGCCGACAGCAGCCGCGGGGTGGACACGGCAACGTCCACGCCCCACGACTCGTTGAACAGCCACTCGTTGTTCGGGTGGTTGATCCGGGCCACCACGCGCGGCACCCCGTACTCGGTCTTGGCCAGCAGCGACACCACCAGGTTGACCTTGTCGTCGCCGGACGAGGCGACCACGACCTGGCAGCGCTCCAGCGCCGCGTCGTCCAGCGCGGAGATCTCGCACGCGTCGGCGAGCAGCCACTCGGCCCGCGGCACCATCTCGACCTTGATGGCCTTGGGGCTCTTGTCGATCAGGAGGACCTCGTGCCCGTTCACCAGCAGCTCCTGGGCGATGGAGCGGCCCACCGCGCCCGCCCCGGCGATCGCGACCCGCATCAGGCGTCCTCCTCGTCTCGCGCCGCGACGGCGGCGTTCACGCGTTCCAGATCATCGGCGCCCACCATGATGTGCACGACGTCGCCGTCCTGGATCACCGTGTCCCGCTCGGGGACGAGGGCCTCGCCCATCCGCGTCAGGAACGCCACCCGCGCCCTGGCGTGCTCCTCCAGCGCGCCGACCTTCTCGCCCACCCACAGGTTCCCGGAGTCCAGCTCGGCGAGGACGACCGCGCCGGTCGGGTCGCGCCACAGCGGCTCGGCGCCCTCGGGCAGCAGCCGGCGCAGGATCTGGTCGGCGGTCCACCGGACGGTCGCGACCGTGGGGATGCCGAGGCGCTGGTAGACCTCCGCGCGGCGGGGATCGTAGATGCGGGCCACCACGTTGTCGACGCCGAACGTCTCGCGCGCCACCCGGGCGGAGATGATGTTGGAGTTGTCGCCGCTGCTGACGGCCACGAACGCCGACGCCCGCTCGATGCCCGCCTCGGCGATCACGTCGCGGTCGAATCCGAACCCGGTGATGCGGCGGCCCCGGAACCCGCTGCGCAGCCGGCGGAACGCCTCCGGGTTCTGGTCGATGATGGACACCGAGTGGCCCTTGTCCTCAAGGATGTGGGCGAGGGTCGATCCGACCCGCCCGCACCCCATGATCACGATATGCACGGCCGTTCCTTCTTCCGTCCAGAGGGACGTTCCCCCTGTACCCCCCGCGCCGGGCCCGGCCTCGTCGCTGCGCCTCCGACGCCGTGCCGCACCCGAGGATCGCTTCCTGTGAATGATCCCTGCCGGGCTGCAAAACTACACATCCGCCCAGGCGTGTACTACCCAACCAGCTTCCAGCGGCGCCTGCGAGGCGCGTTCCCGGCCGAGGGCTAGAGTCTCCTTCCGTGTCCAAGCTTCCGGACCTGACGAAGCGGTTGCTTCTTGGCCGCGCTCTGAGCAGTTCACAGCAGCACGAGCAGCTCCTGCCCAAGCGAATCGCGCTTCCGGTCTTCGCCAGCGACGCACTGTCCTCGGTGGCCTACGCCCCGCAGGAGATCCTCATCGCCCTGGCCGCGGGCGGCCTGGTGATGTACCAGTACTCGCCGTGGGTGGCCGCGGCCGTGGTGGTGGTCCTGCTGACGGTGGTCGCCTCGTACCGGCAGAACGTCCGCGCCTACCAGGGCGGCGGCGGCGACTTCGAGGTCGCCACCGCGAACCTCGGCGGCAACTGGGGCATCGTCGTCGCCAGCGCGCTGATCGTCGACTACACGCTGGTCGTGGCGGTGTCGGTGTCGGCCGGCGTGGAGAACCTCGGGGCGCTGCTGACGTTCATCCAGCCGCGCGAGGTCCTCGCCGCGATCTGCGTCCTCGCCGTGCTCACCGTCGCCAACCTGCGGGGGATCAGGGAAGCGGGTTTCACGTTCGCGGTCCCCACCTACCTGTTCATGATCTCCATCCTGGGCATGCTCGCGTGGGGCGCGGTGCGGCTGCTGTCCGGTACCGAACTGAGGGCCGAGAGCGCGGACTACGAGTTGCGCGGGGACGAGGCCGACATCGCCGGATTCGCCCTGGTGTTCCTGCTGCTCCGGGCGTTCTCCTCCGGCTGCGCCGCGCTCACCGGCATCGAGGCGATCAGCAACGGCGTCCCGGCGTTCCGCAAGCCCAAGGGGCACAACGCCGCCACGACGCTGCTGCTCCTCGGGCTCGTGGCGATGACGATGTTCGGCGGGGTGACCGCCTTCGCCTACGTCACCGGCGCCAAGTTCTCCGAGCACACGCAGGGCAGCCACCTGTACGACCCGGCCACCGGCGCGGAGGTCGTCCACTCCGAGCCGGTGATCGCGCAGGTCGCGCACACTGTGTTCAGCAACTTCAGCCCCGGGTTCGCGCTCGTCGCGATCATGACCGCGCTGATCCTGTTCCTCGCGGCCAACACCGCCTACAACGGCTTCCCCGTGCTCGGCTCCGTCCTCGCGCAGAACCGCTACCTCCCGCGCCAGCTGCACACCCGCGGCGACCGGCTGGCCCTGAGCAACGGCATCATCATCCTGGCCGTCATGGCCGGGTTGCTGATCTACGCCTTCGACGCGTCCGTCAGCCGGCTGATCCCGCTCTACACCGTCGGCGTGTTCGTCTCCTTCACCGTCAGCCAGATCGGCATGGTCCGGCACTGGAACCGGCTGCTGGCCCGCGAGAGCGACCAGTCGAAGCGCCGCCGGATGAAGACCTCGCGGGGCATCAACGCGTTCGGCGCGACCCTCACCGGAATCGTGCTGGCCGTCGTCCTGCTCACCAAGTTCACGCTCGGCGCCTACATCGTCTGCATCGCGATGCCGGCCCTGTTCCTGATTATGAAGGGGATCCGGCGGCACTACGACCGGATCGCCGCCGAGCTGGAGCCCTCCGGCGAGGACGTCGCGCTGCCCGCGCGCAACCACGGCATCGTGCTCGTCTCCAAGATCCACAAGCCGACGCTGCGGGCCCTCGCCTACGCCCGCGCCACGCGACCCTCCACGCTGGAGGCGGTGACGGTGGCGGTGGACGCCGCGGAGTCCCAGCGGCTCCAGGACGAGTGGGAGGCGCTCGACGTCCCCGTCCCGCTGAAGATCCTCGACTCCCCGTACCGGGAGATCACCCGGCCCGTCCTCGCCTACGTCAAGAACGTCCGGCGCCGGAGCCCCCGCGACGTCGTGACCGTGTTCATCCCCGAGTACGTCGTCGGCCACTGGTGGGAGCAGCTCCTGCACAACCAGAGCGCGCTGCGGCTGAAGGGCCGGCTGCTGTTCCAGCCCGGCGTGATGGTGACGAGCGTCCCGTGGCAGCTCGCCTCGTCCGACCGGCTCAAGGGGCGGGTCGAGCCGCCCGGGGCCGGGTCCTCCCGGCGCCCGCCGCGGACCGGGGCACGCCCCGGTGGCGGTAGTGTTTCGGACCGTGACTGAACTGGAGCCCGACGTCCTGGAACTGGAGGTCGGCAACGTCGCCAACGGCGGTTTCTGCGTCGCCCGGCATGAGGGGCGCGTGGTCTTCGTCCGGCACGCCCTGCCCGGCGAACGGGTGCGGGCACGCGTGACCGAGCGCACCAAGAACTTCCTCCGCGCCGACGCCGTGGAGATCATCGAGGCGTCCCCGGACCGCGTCGAGGCGCCCTGCCCGTTCGCCGGCCCCGGACGCTGCGGCGGCTGCGACTGGCAGCACGCCTCGCTGCCCGCGCAGCGCGCCCTCAAGGCCGCGGTGGTCGAGGAGCAGCTCCAGCGGCTGGCCGGGATCACCCGCGCGGTGACCGTCGAGGAGGTCCCCTACCCGGTCGACTCCGAGATGGCGCCGCCGCCCGGCCTCGGCTGGCGCACCCGCGTCCAGTTCGCCGTCTCGTCCGGCGCCGTCGGCCTGCGCCGGCACCGCTCGCACAGCATCGAGCCCATCGACGAATGCCTGATCGCCCACCCCGGCGTGGAGCTGATGGGCATCGAGCGCAAGCGCTGGCCGGGCGCGACCGGCGTCGAGGGCATCGTGTCGGCGGCCACCGGCGACCGGCTGGTCGTCCTGCGCGGCCGTGACCGACGCAAGATCCGGGTGCCGCGGCTGGACGTGCCGGTCCGGCTCGTCCGGGGCAAGCCCGAGCCCGGCGCCTCCCTGCCCTACGTCCGCGAGGAGGTCTCGGGGCGGCTGTACCAGGTCAGCGGAAGCGGCTTCTGGCAGGTCCACCCCGGCGCCGCGCAGCTCCTCGCCGACGCCGTCCTCGACGCCCTCGAACCGAAGCCCGGCGAGATCGCCCTCGACCTGTACTGCGGCGTCGGCATGTTCGCCGGCGTCCTCGCCGACCGCATCGGGCCGGACGGGCTCGTCGTCGGCGTCGAGTCCGACGGGCAGGCCGCCCGGGACGCGCGCTTCAACCTGCGCGACCTGCCGAACGTCTCCATCGAGCGCGGCCCCGTCGAGGAGGTCCTCGCCGAGCTGGAGTTCGGCCGCGCGTCCGGCGGGTCCGGCGCGCAGAACAAGCGCGGCGGCGGCCATCAGGGCGGCGAGCGGGTACGCCGCGCCGACGTGGTCGTCCTCGACCCGCCCCGCACCGGCGCCGGACGCGACACCGTCGAGCAGATCACCCGCCTCGCCGGCCGCAAGATCGCCTACGTGTCCTGCGACCCCGCGACCCTCGCCCGCGACCTGGCCTACTTCAGCGAGCGCGGCTGGACCCTGGAAACCCTCCGCGCCTTCGACGCCTTCCCGATGACGCGCCACGTGGAGTGCCTGGCCACCCTGGTCCGCGGCTGACCGGTCGCCGGAGCCGGGGTCAACGCCAGAAGAAGACCTTGGCGCTGCCGCCGGTGAGGGTGGCGTCGGCCGTGCCGTGCTGGAGCAGCTGGAAGCGCACGCGGTGGCCTTCGCGGACGGTGTCGGCGGCGAGTCCGTAGACCAGGTCGGTGCCGTCGCCGGTGGAGAAGGAGTCCTGGATGGGACCAGCCTCGTATCTGCCGGTGTCCTCGATCTGGACCTCGACCACGCGGGCCTGGATGCGCGTTCCGGCGGGGACGCCGGTCACCGTCACGCCCACCGAGAGGCTGTAGCGGGCGGCGCCGGTCAGCACGCTCGGGCCGCCCTCGTCCCAGTGCTGGTGCTCCTGGTCGGAGTACTCGGTCTCCCAGCTGATGTCCGTCCACTGGCCGGGGGCGAGCCGCTGCTCGGTGGCGGTGCCGACCGACACGTAGCCGGGTGTGTCGTCCACGGGCGAGACGCCGACGCGCCACTGCCCGTAGTCGTCCGCGACGGCGCGGTTGTAGTCGACGGCCGCGCCGTTGATCGTCTGTTCGTTGAGGTACTGCTGGAGCTGGGCGCGGGAGTCCCACCGGCCGCCGGACCAGGCGTAGGTCTGCCAGCCGTAGTTCGTCTTCCCGGCGTCGAACGCGCGTTTCATCGGCCCGTGGCCGGCGTAGAGGCCGACCCTTCCGCGGCCGAGGACGCTCGCCGCGCCGTCGAGGTAGGCGTTGATCTCGTCCTGCTGGCCCGGGGAGGCGTCCCAGTCGGCGGCGAAGTAGATGGGGCGGCCGGCCGGCATGCCGCAGGCCCTGGCTTGGCGGTCGGCGTCCCTGGCGTCGGCCTCCCCGGCGGACCGACCGCCGAGCGGCCCGTCCTTGGTGTTCTGCCAGACGACCACGACCCAGATGCCAGCGTCGGAGAGCTCCTCGGCCTCCGCGCGGGTCAGGTTCTTGCCGGACGTGTCGTGCGACACGTAGCGGCACGCGAACTTCGCCCCGGCGCGTTTCAGCGCGGCCACGCCAGGGCGGCCCCACGAGTAGTCAACGCCGAAGACTGCCATAGGTGAACTCCATGGTCGGGGGGACGGGGCTCTTCGCCGATTCAACCGCCTGTGCCCGTGACGGTGCAGAAGATTCGGGAGGAAGGCGGCCCGATGTAGCCGCCTGGTCCGAAGTCACTGTCTGTGACGACACACCGGCCTGGCGTTAGGTGGACGGCCCGAGTGTCGCTACAACGGACATGTCCGTAAGAGAAGCGCAGGCCACGGGGGGTCTCATGGTGATCCGGACATGGAAGGAGCGCGGTCTCGTCCTGCTGGCGGCCGCGCCGCTGCTGGGGGTCGTGCCGATGGCGTCCGAGGCGATGGCGTCCGAGGCGCCCGCCGCCGAGGGCGTCGTGCTTCGCACGGCCGCTCCCAAAAAGGACGTGCTGCCGGGACGCGTCTACGAATGGAAGTTCACGGTGACCGCCAAGGGCGGGGCGAAGTCCGGCAAGGCGGTGTTCCGGACGACGCTGCCGAAGTCGCTGGCGTTCGTGTCCGGCGAGAAGCACTGCAAGTCCAAGGACCGGAAGGTCGTCTGCCGCCTCGGCACCCTGAAGAAGGGCCAGAAGGCCAAGGGGTCGATCAGGGCCAAGGTGTCCAGGCGGGCGGAGGCCGGGCAGAAGATCACCGTGCGCGGGAAGGCGACGTGGGGCGAGGTGAGCGCCACCCGCGGGTTCCCGTCCGTGCGCGTCGCCAAGACCGCCGGCCTCGCCGTCTCCGAGCGGGAACCGGCGACGTCCCGGGCCGGCGCGAACTGACAGGTGGCTTGGACGGGCCGGTGCGGGTAGCAAGATGGGATCATGCGACTTCGGATTTTCACTGAGCCCCAGCAGGGGGCGAGCTACGAGACACAGCTGGCGGTCGCCAAGGCGACGGAGGACCTCGGGTTCGACGCGTTCTTCCGCTCCGACCACTTCGTCAAGATGGGCGACGTGACGGGCGAGCCGGGCCCGACCGACTCCTGGATCACCCTGGGCGCGATCGCCCGGGAGACCAGCCGGATCAGGCTCGGCACGCTGGTCACGGCCGCCACGTTCCGGCACCCGGGGCCGCTGGCGATCTCGGTCGCGCAGGTCGACCAGATGAGCGGCGGACGGGTCGACCTCGGCCTCGGTACGGGCTGGTTCGAGCAGGAGCACACCGCCTACGGCATCCCGTTCCCGAGCCTGGGGGAGCGGTTCGCGCGGATGGAGGAGCAGCTCAAGATCCTCACGGGACTGTGGGGGACGCCCGCCGGTGAGACGTTCGCGTTCAGCGGCGAGCACTACACCCTCGCCGAGTCGCCCGCGCTGCCCAAGCCCGCCCAGCTGGGCGGTCCGCCGATCATCATCGGCGGGTTCGGGCCGAAGCGGACCCCGCGGCTGGCCGCGCAGTACGCCGACGAGTACAACGTCCCGTTCCACCAGGTGGAGGACACCGGCGGGGCGTTCGACCGGGTCCGTGCGGCGTGCGCCGAGGCGGGCCGGGACGAGCCGCCGGTCCTCTCCGCCGCGCAGGTGGTCTGCTGCGGCCGCGACGAGGCCGAGGTGAAGCGCCGCGCCGACGCCATCGGGCGGCAGGTGCCGGAACTGCGCGAGAACGGCCTGACCGGGACGCCCGGCGAACTGGTCGACAAGATCGGCCGGTTCGGCGAGCTGGGCGCCGAGCGCGTCTACCTGCAGCTCCTCGATATGCACGACCTGGACCACCTGGAGCTGCTGGCCTCCGAGGTCCTGTCCAAGGTCTGAGGTGCTCTTCAGGGTCTGACGACGGCGAAGACCTGCGGTGGACGTGTCCCGCCGTGGGTCTTTCGCCTGCTCAGGCGAAGGTGTCCTGGAAGGCGGTGTGCCTGGGGGAGCCCTTGGCGGTGTCCCAGACCGCGAAGACGACGTGCTCGAAGTGCCCGGCGAACGGGCCGTCCGGGCGGAACTGCTCGGCGAACACCTCGGCCACCTCTGCCGGGTCGTTGCGGAAGACACCGCAGCCCCAGGCGCCGAGGACCAGCCGCCGGTGCCCGTTGGCCACCGCCACGGCGAGAAGTTTGCGGGTGCGCTGACGGAGCACGTCTCGTATCCGCGCGGCCTTCTCGGCGTCGCGGATGGCGCCGCGGTTGGGGGCCGGGGAGGTCAGGAAGGCGATCTCGTAGGGCTCTTCCAGCAGCCGTCCCGCGTCGTCCCGGAACACCGGCACGTCCGGCGAGTAGATCATGTGGTCGCTGTAGAGGAGGTCGCGCTGTTCGCGGTGGAAGTCGTAGTACTCCCTGGCCGAGCGCAGCGACTCGTACAGGCCGGATGATCGGGCCAGCCCTTCCTCCTGGGCATGCGCCCCGTTGAGGAACCCGCCGCCCGGGTTCTTCGCGGAGGCGAAGTTGAGCGCGAACGGGACCTGACCGGGGCTGCACAGCCGGTGCGCGGCGGCGAGGGTCGTCTCGTCGGTGACTTCTATGCGTGTCTCCGTGCCGGGCCCGGCCGCAGGGAGGCGCTGGAGAAGCTCGTCCAGTTCGTCTGGACGGTACAAGACGGTGCCCTCGACGGCTCGGGCCAGGCTCCCGGCGATCGAGACGGTGCGTCCGGAGGGCGCCGGGTAGTCGCCGCGTCCGAGGATCTCCACGGTCTGCTGGGCGGTGTTCCGGCGGGGATGTCTGCTCATAACGTCTGGGATTCTGTCGAGCCCCGGAACGTGCTGCAAACGCTTTTCGTGATCACCATGCGGAAAATGAATGGGGGCGTTTGGTGTGGTCCGCCAGACTTGGGACGTGCTTCTGACGATCACCACCCACATGGACCAGGCGACCGACCTGGGCTTCCTGCTGCACAAGCACCCCGACCGGGTACAGCGGTTCGAGCAGTCCTTCGGCACGGCGCACGTCTTCTATCCCGACGCCGGCGAGGGGCATTGCACCGCGGCGCTGCTGCTGGACGTCGATCCGGTCAAGCTCGTGCGCACGCGCGGCAGGAACACCCCCGATTTCTCCCTGGGCCAGTACGTGAACGACCGCCCCTACGCCGCTTCCTCGCTGCTCGCGTCCGCGATGGCCAACGTGTTCCGTACCGCCATGCGCGGACGGTGCGACCCGCGCCCCGAGCTGGCGGAGACGCCGATCCCGCTGGAGATCGTCCTGCCCGCCCTTCCGTGCCGTGGCGGGGCACGCCAGGCCGAGCGGTTCTTCGAGCCGCTCGGCTGGGACGTGTCGGCGGTGCCCGTCCCGCTCGACCCGGAGTTCGGCGAGTGGGGCGACTCCCGGTACGTGACGCTCACGCTGACCGGGAGGCTGCGGCTCGCCGAGGCGCTCAACCAGCTGTACGTGCTGCTGCCCGTCCTGGACGACTCCAAGCACTACTGGCTGGCCCCGGACGAGGTGGACAAGCTCATCCGGGCGGGGGAGGGCTGGCTGGGCGCGCACCCCGACCGCGGAGCCATCACCCGCCGGTACCTCGCCAACCGGCGTGGTCTCGTACGTACCGCGCTGGGCCGTCTCGCTGATGCCGAGGACGCGCCCGACGAGGCACTGGACCCCGCGGAAGTCGAGGAGGAGCCGGCGGCGGAGGAGACGGAAGAGAAGTCCGTATCGCTCGCCGAGCATCGTCTTCAGTCGGTCGTGCAGGCGCTGCGTGACGAGAACGCCCGGCGCGTCATCGACCTTGGCTGCGGTTCGGGAAAACTGCTCTCGCGGCTCGCCAAGGACGCCTTCTTCAGCGAGATCTCCGGTACGGACGTCTCGCACCGTGCGCTGAGCCACGCGTGGCGGCGGCTCCGCTGGGACAAGGAGCCGCGCCGGGAGAACGACCGCGTCAAAGACGTCTTCCAGGGAGCGCTCACCTACGCCGACGAGCGGTTCCGCGGCTATGAGGCGGCGGTGCTGATGGAGGTCGTCGAGCACGTCGACCCGCCGCGCCTCGCGGCCGTGGAGCGGGTCGTGTTCGGGGACGCCGCACCCCGCGTGGTGGTCGTGACGACCCCGAACGCGGAGCACAACGTCCGCTACGAGGGGCTGGCGCCGGGTGCGATGCGCCACCCCGACCACCGTTTCGAATGGACGCGCGCCGAGTTCCGCGCATGGGCCGGCCGGGTCGCGTCCGCGCACGGCTACCGCGTCCGGCACGTTCCCGTCGGCGGCGACGACCCGGAGGTCGGCGCGCCGACGCAGATGGGGGTGTTCACACGATGACCGAGATCCGGCTGCCGGACATGGGGCTCGTCGTGCTGGTCGGCGTGACCGGCTCGGGCAAGTCGCACTTCGCGCGCAAGCACTTCAAGCCGACGCAGGTGGTGTCCTCGGACTACTGCCGCGGGGTCGTGTCGGACGACGAGAACGACCAGTCCGCGACCGGCGACGCGTTCGACCTGCTCCACTACATCGTGGCCACGCGGCTGCGGCGCGGCCTCCTCACCGTGGTGGACGCGACCAACGTGCAGAGCAAGGCACGGCAGTCGCTGCTCCAGATCGCCAAGGACCATGACGTGCGGTCGGCCGCGATCGTCCTGGACGTCCCTGAGAGCGTCGCCGCCGGACGCAACGCCGGCCGCCCGGACCGGGATCTGCCGGGCCATGTGATCCCGCGCCAGCGGCGCGAACTGCGGCGCGGCATGCGGACCCTGGCGCGCGAGTTCCGCCGCGTCCACGTGCTGAACGGCGTCGAGGAGATCGACGCCGCGACGATCACCTACGAGAAGTCGTGGAACGACAGGCGCGAGCTGGCCGGGCCGTTCGACGTCATCGGCGACGTGCACGGCTGCCGCGCGGAGCTGGAGGACCTCCTCGCCGAGCTCGGCTACGAGATCGACCGTGACGCGCAGGGCCTCGCCGCGGGGGCGAACCACCCCGGCGGCCGCACCGCCGTGTTCGTCGGAGACCTCGTCGACCGCGGACCCGACTCGCCGGGCGTGCTGCGTCTGGTCATGGGCATGGTGGCCGCCGGCAACGCGCTGTGCGTCTCGGGCAACCACGAGGCCAAGCTCGTGCGCGCTCTCCGCGGACGCAAGGTGCGCCTCACGCACGGGCTCGCCGAGTCGATGGAGCAGCTCGCCGCCGTGACCGATGACTTCCGCGACGAGGCGCTGCGCTTCATGGACGGCCTCATCAGCCACTACGTCCTGGACGGCGGCCGTCTCGTGGTGGCCCACGCCGGCCTGAAGGA
Source organism: Actinomadura sp. 7K507 (assembly GCF_004348425.1). Taxonomy (GTDB): domain Bacteria; phylum Actinomycetota; class Actinomycetes; order Streptosporangiales; family Streptosporangiaceae; genus Spirillospora. Next base: position 21,530 of record NZ_SMKK01000030.1, on the reverse strand, counting down.
GGCCTACCACGGCCGCGCGTCCGGACGGGTCCGGTCGTTCGCGCTCTACGGCGACACCACAGGGGAGACCGACGAGTACGGGCTGCCCGTCCGGTACCCGTGGGCGCGCGACTACCGGGGCAAGGCCATGGTCGTGTACGGGCACACGCCCGTGCCCCAGGCGGAATGGATCAACAACACGATCTGCCTGGACACCGGGGTCGTGTTCGGCGGGAAGCTGACCGCGCTGCGCTACCCGGAGCGGGAACTGGCGTCCGTCCCGGCGCGGAAGGTCTGGTATGAGCCGACGCGTCCGCTGGAGGCGTCGGCGGATTCCGTCGTGGGTGGGCACCGGGAGAGCGAGGTCCTCAAAATCGAGGACGTGCTCGGCAACCAGGGCGTCGATACCCGCCTGATGGGCCGCGTCACCGTCCGTGAGGAGAACGCGCTGGCCGCGCTGGAGGTGATGAGCCGCTTCGCCGTGGACCCGCGCTGGCTCGTCTACCTGCCGCCCACCATGGCCCCGGCGGAGACGTCACGGCTGCCCGGATACCTGGAGCACCCGGCCGAGGCCCTCGCCGCGTACCGGGACAAGGGCGTCGTCCGCGCCGTGTGCGAGGAGAAGCACATGGGGTCGCGGGCCGTGGCGGTCGTGTGCCGCGACGCGTCCGTCGCCGCCGAGCGCTTCGGCGTGGCCGACGGGACGGCCGGTGCCGTCTACACCCGCACGGGACGTTCCTTCTTCCGGGACCAGGCCCACACCACAGAGGTGCTGGAACGGCTCCGTGCCGCGATCGGCGCCGCTGGGCTCTGGGACGAGCTGGACACCGGATGGCTCGTCATCGACACCGAGCTGATGCCGTGGTCGGCCAAGGCCATGGACCTCATCCGCACGCAGTACGCCGCGACCGGCGCGGCCGCCGGCGCGGCCCTGCCGATGGCGTCCGGCGTTCTCGCGCGCGCAGACGAACGCGGCCTCGACCTCGGGGGGCTCCGCGAACGCATCGACCGGCGCGCCGCGAACGCGTCGCGCTTCCGCGACGCCTATGCGCGGTACTGCTGGACGGTGGACGGCCTGAGCGGGCTACGGCTCGCGCCGTTCCAGATCCTCGCGGGAGAGGGCCGCGCCTGGGCGACCGCTCGCGACCACGACTGGCACATGGCCGTGGCCGAAAGGCTGGCGGAGAGCGACCCCAGCGGGCTCGTCCAGCGGACCGGTTCGGTGGCCGTCGACCTGAACTCGGCGGAGTCGGAGGCCGCCGCCACCGAGTGGTGGGAGAAGCTCACCGCCGCCGGTGGCGAAGGCATGGTGGTCAAGCCGCTGGGGCCGTTCCCTGAGGACAACCGGATCCAGCCCGGGGTCAAGTGCAGGGGGCCGGAGTATCTGCGCATCATCTACGGTCCGGACTACGCCGAGCCGGAGAACCTCGACCGGCTGCGCGGCAGGTCGCTCGGCCGCAAGCGCTCGCTGGCGATGCGGGAGCACGCGCTCGGCGTCGAGGCGCTCGACCGGCTGACCGGCGGGGAACCGGTGTGGCGGGTCCACCAGGCCGTGTTCGCCGTGCTGGCGCTCGAATCCGAGCCCGTGGACCCGCGTCTGTGACCGCGCGGCCCGCCTCCGGGGACCTCCCTAGGGGCGGGCCGCGCCGAATGCCGTCATCCGGCCGGCTCCAGAAGAGCCGCTCAGGTCGTGAAGAGCATGTGGAACACGCCCGGAGGGCGGTGGTAGCCACGGTGGTGCCCCCCGTGGTGATGGTGGTGCACCGCCGGTGTGGGGGCGGCTCCCCAACCCGGCGCCGCCGCGGGCGGAGGGGCCGGGGCCGCCGTCGCCCGGTACTGCGACTCCATGTTGCTCAGGGCCTCAAGCTCGCCGTAGTCGAGGAAGATGCCCCGGCAGCTGTCACATTGCTCGATGTGGACGCCGCTGCGGGTGTAGGTCCGCATCACGCCACGACACTTAGGGCAGTGCATCGCCTTGTCATCCTTCCGGTATGGATCCCCAGGTAGAGGCTAAATGTAGGGCAGGTTTCGCGCCACGTCATGCCGCGTCCCCCGCCGCGGATATTCTCGCGCAGGCGTCGACCATCGCCTGCTCCGGCTCGTCGAGCGGTCGATCATCCCTTCTGGCGGATATGACGCACGTGGCGGCGATCTGGATCGCAAGACTTCGTGCGGGAATGTCCAGGGTCGTCCAGGGGTCGCCTCCGTCGGGGACGGCCGGGCCGCCCGCCGCCTGGTACGCGCCCAGGAACCGGCCCCACTCGTCGGGGTGCAGGACTCCCGCCGAGTAGATCGCGGCGGGGCGGGCGAGGTCCCACGCGGGGTCGCCTCTGCCGAGGTCCTCGATGTCGATGAGCCGCCATTGTCCGCTCTGGGAGCGAACCATCTGGCCGAGGTGCCAGTCCCCGTGGATGAGGTTTGCCGCCGGTGCGGGTGGTTCCTCGCCCTCTCCGCGTATCCAGGAGGGGAGTGTGGTGAATGCGCGCCGTACTTCGTCCTCTGCGGGGCCGTCCGCCAGGCGCGAGACCAGCCGTGCCACACGGGTAGGACGTCCCCAGGACGGCGCGTCGGCGGGAACCGTCGTCGAGTGAAGCTCCGCCAGAAGCCGTGCGCCTTCTTCCCAGGGCAGGTCCTGATGCGGATCCACCGGCTCACCGAACACGGAGACCGTGACCGTTCGCCCTTCCACGGTGAGCGGCTGCCCCAGCGGCCCGATCACGACGTCCGGGAGGGCGCCGGCCAGGCGTATCCGTTCAAGGAACCGTGGGCCGTGGTCACGGTCGGCCTGGTGCGCTTTCACCACCACGTCGCCGACACGCACCACCAGCACACCGTGCCTGTCGTACAACGTCTCCGGCTCCGCGGACGCCGGGGACGACGGAGCGATGCGGGCCGAGTCACGCCCGATCTCCACGAGCCGGGCGAGAAGACCCGGCTGGACGGTCTCGATCTGCACCCGCCTAGTAAAACACCGGTGGTGGAACACCGGCACCGGACGCCTAGGCGGGCGAGTTGACGGCCTCGTCGCGAAGCCGCTGCCGGACGACCTTGCCGATGATGTTGCGGGGCAGGTCGGTGCGGGGGCGGAACTCGTCCGGGACCTTGTAGTGCGACAGGTAGCGTTCGCAGTGCCGCCGCAGCTCGTCCGCCGAGAAGGGGTAGGCGGGGTGTTCGACCACGTGCGCGATGATGCGCTCCCCGCGCCGCGCGTCCGGGACGCCGACCACGGCGCAGTCGTGGACGGCGGGATGGCGGCGCAGCACCTTCTCCACCGCGGTCGGGGAGACGGTGAACCCGCTGGTCTTGATCATGTCCCGGAGGCGCTCCAGGATGGTGACGAAACCGTCCTCGTCCATCACCGCGATGTCACCCGTGCGGAGCCAGCCCTTCGAGAGGGCCTGCGCGGTGGCGAGCGGCGCGTTCCAGTAGCCGACGAACACCTGCGGGCCGCGCACGACCAGCTCGCCGGGCTCGCCCGGCGGCAGGACCTTCGTCGGCTCGTCCTGGTCGACGATGACGACGTCGGTCATCGGCAGCGGCAGGCCGACGGTCAGGTTCCGGGCCCGGCCGTCCAGCGGGTTGGCGGCGACCGCCGGGGCCGCCTCGGTGAGCCCGTAGCAGTTGATCAGGCCGCGGGCTCCCATCCGCCCGAGCCGGTCGATGGTGCCCGGCCCGAGCCCCATCGCCCCCGAGATGTAGATGCGCAGCGAGCCGAGGTCGGACGGCTGGAACCCGGGGCTGTCCAGCACCTTCTCGTACAGCGTCGGCACCCCCGGGAAGATGGTCGGCCGGTACTTGCGGATCGCCCTGAGCACCCGCGCGCCGTCGTAGCGGGGGAGCAGCACCACGGCCCCGGCCGTCATCACCGGCGCGACGAGACAGCTCATCAGCCCGAACGAGTGGAACAGCGGCAGGACCGCGAGCGTCACGTCCCCGCCCGGCCGCCCGGCGAGGTCCCACGCGTGCTGCTGGCAGGCGTTCGCGATGAGGTTCCGGTGGGTCAGCATTGCGCCCTTGGGGCGCCCCTCCGTCCCGCCGGTGTACTGGATGGCCGCCAGGTGCCGCGACGGCTCTATCGGGAGCTGGCTCACGCGCTGCCGCGGTACCCGCTGCAGTTCCTTGAACGGGACGACGCCCGGGTCGTCCGGCACGTCCGCGGTGATGGCCGCGCGCCGCCGCTGCATCTGCACCAGCGGGAGGCGCAGGGCGAGCTTCCGTGACGCGGGCAGGAAGTCGACGAGCGACGTCACCACGATGTGCTCCAGCCGCAGCTTGGACCGGACGGCCTGCACCGTCGCGAAGGAACGATCCATGACCACGGCGACGCGGGCGCCGCAGTCCGCGAGCTGGTGGAGCATCTCCTCCTCGGTGTACAGCGGGTTGTGCTGCACCGCGATGGCCCCTCTGCGCAGGACCCCGAAGAACGCGATGACCAGCTGCGGGCAGTTCGGCAGGACCAGCGCCACCCGGTCGCCGGGCTGCACCCCGAGGCGGTGGAGGCCGTCGGCGAACCGGTCCACGGCATCGCGCAGATCGCGGTAGGAGATCTCCCGCCCGAAGAAGATCAGCGCGGGCCTGCGCGGGTACCGCCGCGCCGCGTCGTCCAGCAGCTGTGTGACGGGGATGTCCGGGATGCTGAGATCGCCGGGTACGCCTTGCGGATACGACCGCCGCCACGGAGAAGATCGTTGTGACGAGTGCCACATAGAACCCGATTCAATCATCAATCGGACGTCCGTGCCGCCCGTTCAAGATCTTCCGCTGCCGCGCGCCCGGCGCGGGCGCGCGGGCGTCCGGAGTGAAACCGGTCTGCTCAACATACTTCAACACCCCGGCGGATGCCGGACCAATCGGGCGTCCGCGCGCACGGCGGCGGGCTAGCGGGTCCAGCCCTCCGAGGCGGTGACGGTCCGGGAGCGGGGCGCGGGCGGCTCGACGGGACGGCCCTCGTACGCGGTCGACAGGACGATGTGCGAGTTCATCTCGCCGTGCTCGCCGAGCCGTTCCAGCAGTCCTTCCAGGTGCGGCATCGACGCGACCCGCACCTTGAGCATCGAGCACCAGTTGCCGCTCAGCTTGTGGACCTCGGTGACCTCGGGCAGGTCCTCGGCCGCGGTCGTCTTCAGCAGGCAGCGGCCCAGGGCGCAGCGCATCTGCACGAACGCGGCGAGCGGCTGCCCGACCCGCGCCGGGTCCACCCGCGCCTGGTAGCCGGTGATCACACCGGACTCCTCCAGGCGGCGCACCCGTTCGGCGACGGCCGGGGACGACAGGTTGACCCGGCGCGCCAGCCCGTTGAACGACAGGCGCCCGTCCCGCTGAAGCTCGGCGATGATGCGCCAGTCGGTCCTGTCCAGCTCTCGATCCATCTGTAAGGCTCCTCGTCCGAAATGCCTTCCAAACTAGAGGCCGACGGCGCCTGACGCCAGGAAGCGTCCATGTCTTCCGCCGATCAACTTTTCTAGCGTTGAAGCATGCTCCTCCACGCGAAGCGGTCACGTCCGATGGCGGCCCTGTGCTCGGGTACCGCCCTGATGAACGCGTCCATGGCGGTCACGAGCGCCACCGGCACCCTCGTGGCCGCGGACCGGCTCGGCGCCGGGTGGGGCGGCGTCCCGAACACGGCCGGCATCGTCGGGACGGGCCTGGGCGCCCTGGCCCTGACCCGGCTGATGGCCAGGACGAGCCGCCGCGGCGCCTTCGTTCTCGGGTACCTCTCGGCGGCCGCGGGCGCCTGCCTGGCCGCCGTCGCGGTCGCGCACGGCGACGTCGCGGGCCTGTGCCTCGGGATGCTGCTGCTGGGCCTCGGCAACGCGGGCGCCCAGCTGTCCCGCTACGCGGCGGCCGACCTGCGTCCGGCGGGACGGCGCGGCTCCGCCATCGGCCTCGTGGTGTGGGCCGCGGCCGCCGGCGCGGTCGGCGGCCCGCTGCTGCTCGACCCGTCCGGCGCGATGGCCGGCGGCCTCGGCCTCCCGGCGCTCACCGGCCCGTTCCTCCTGGCCGTGCTGACCTGCGCGGCCGCCGCCGTGGTCGCGACCGCCACCCCGCGATCCAGGACGGGGACGCGCGGTTCGCCGGTGCCGCTGCGCAGGGTCGTCACGACCCCGGTCGCGCGTTCCGCGCTGGCGGTGATGGTGACGGCGCAGGTCGTGATGGTCGCCGTGATGACCGCCGCGCCGCTGGACATGCACCTGCACGGCGACGGCCTCGGGGCCGTCGGCATGGCGCTCTCGGCGCACACCCTGGGGATGTTCGCCCTGTCACCCGTGACCGGGCGGCTGGCCGACCGGTTCGGCACGGGTCCGGTGATCTTCGGCGGGCTGGTCACGCTGGCCTTCTCCACGGCGCTCGCGGCGGTCGCGACCGGTTCCCTCGGACGTCCCGTGGCGCTGTTCCTGCTCGGATACGGGTGGAACCTGTGCTTCGTCGGCGGCAGCGCCCGCCTCGCCCGGGACCTTCCGGAGGCCGAGCGCCCGCATGTCGAGGGGGCCGTCGACGCCGCGGTCTGGACGCTCGCGGCGGCGGCGAGCCTGGTGTCGACCGTCGTCCTGTCGGCCGGCGGCTACGCCTTGCTAGCGTGGGCGTCCTGCGCCGTGACCCTGCTGGTCACGCTGGGCCTGGCCCGCCGCGGCGAGCGGCCCGCCGCCAGGGTCGAAGACCCGGTGGCGCGATCCGCGGAGACCGGGCGGCGCTGACGGGCGGCGCCGGGGGCGGGGAGCTCAGATGCGGCCCGTGCCGCGGCAGACGTTGCACGTCTCGCCGGTGGCGGTGCTCGTGCCGGTCCCGTTGCAGCCGGGGCAGGAGCGTGTCGCCGGCTTGTTGTGCTTGCCCACGGACCACCACCCCCGGCGACTCATCCTAGGGGTTCCGCCCGCCGGGCGCCCCGGCCGAGGACCGGACGCCGCGATCCCGGTCGAACGGCCCGGAGGCGTTGAGTCCGGGGCCGTCGCGGCCCGTACCCTGATCTCATTTGATCGAGAAGGGACGGACCCCGTCGTTGCGCGCGATGCCGCTCACCACCCCGATACGCCCGTACGACTGGGGGTCGGCGACCGCGCTGCCCGAGCTGCTCGGCACCGAGCCGACCGGGCGGCCGCAGGCCGAGCTGTGGGCGGGCGCGCATCCGGCCGCGCCGTCGTCGGTGGACGGCACGCCGCTCGACGCCCTCATCGACGCCGACCCGGCCGGGATGCTGGGCCGGGCCTGCGTGGAACGCTTCGGGCCGGCGCTCCCCTACCTGCTCAAGATCCTCGCCGTCGACAAGCCGCTGTCCCTCCAGGTGCATCCCACGATGGCGCAGGCCGGAGCGGGATTCGCCGACGAGGAGGCCCGGGGCGTCCCGCCCGGCCATTTCACCCGCACCTACAAGGACCCGTACCACAAGCCGGAGATGGTCTGCGCCCTCACCGATTTCCACGGGCTCTGCGGTTTCCGCGACCCCGCCGAAACCGCCGGCCTCCTCGACGGCCTGGCCGTTCCCGAACTGGCCCCCTGGATCGCGGTGCTGCGAAACGAACCGCCTGAGCAGGCACTGCGCACCGTCCTCACGCAAATGCTGGACGAGGGCTCCCGGCACATCCGGGCCGCCGTCGAACCGGCGCTGCCCCGCGTCTACGCCGATATCGCCCGCGCGCACCCGGGCGACCCGGGCGTCCTCGCGGCGCTGCTGCTCAACCATGTCGAACTCAAGCCCGGCGAGGCCCTCTTCCTGGACGCCGGTGTCCCGCATTCCTATCTGAGCGGCCTCGCGATCGAGGTCATGGCCAATTCCGACAACGTCCTGCGCTGCGGTCTCACCGGGAAGCACGTCGATGTCCCGGCACTGATGCGCGTGGTGAAGTTCGCCCCATCCGATCCCGCCTGGGTCGAACCCGTGGCGGAGGTCCGCTACCGTCCGAATGCGGATGAATTCATCCTCATCCGGCATGATCTGACCGGGGACCCCGATGACCTGCCCAGCGGCCTTCCTCAGACACTTCTGTGCCTGGAAGGCGAAGCCCGGCTCACGGCGGACCGCACCTTGACGCTCGCTCGAGGCGAAGCCGCCTTCGTCCCCGCCGGCGCCCCGGCCACCCGGCTCACCGGAAAGGGCACCCTCTACCGCGTGGTCCCCGCGCTCCCATGACCGTCCTCGCCCTGGCCCTCGTCACGTCCGGCGAGCCGCTCCGCCGGACCACGTGACCGCCCCCCGGATCTGAGACTCAACGCTTCCTTAAAACGGCCATAAGTGGGGCGCCCCGGGGGCCATCCGGTGCGAAGTTCGTTGCGTGGCAACGGAGCCCGCCGCCCCCCGAGCGGGGTGGAGGGCCACACGCTGGACGTAAAGGATTGCGAATGGGCAAGAACACCGGTTCGTTCGCCCCCGGCCTGCCGGGGGAGCGGATGCGCCCCGCGGTGGTCGCCCGGGCCTTCCAGACCCTGCCGTCCGTGCACCGCGAGATCCTCACCGAGACGGTCTTCAGAGAACGCTCGGTGAACGAGGCCGCCGCCACGCTGGGGGTGCCGGTGGACGTGGTGAAAGTCCGCGTTTACCACGCCCTCCGCGCGTTGAGCACGGCATTGGACGCTCCACGTCCGACCGTGTGACGTTCACCGGAGCCGGTGAATCGGAGCCGGTGAATCGGAGCCGGTGAATCGGAGCCGATGGATCGGAGCCGTTAAATGGGTTGCCGGGGCGGGGACCGCCCCGGCACTATGGACACCGTAAGAACGAGACCGGGAGGAGAGGGAAGATGCGCAGTCATCGAATGCATAGCAGCAGCCTCTCCGGTCTCGGGAGCCGCCGAAGGACGTGACCCGCACGTTCTGAAGCAGACCGCCCCGCAGGCCGTGGGCGGTCTTTTGTTTTTCCCGGAGGGTTGGCCGAGTGGAAAGGCAGCGGCGTGCTAAGCCGTGGTCAGGGTCATCCCTGCGCGAGTTCGAATCTCGCACCCTCCGCGCCGAGTAGGGACGCTGGTGCGTCCAGCGGTCTCATAAGCCGCGGCAGGCAGGTTCGATTCCTGCACTCGGCACGTCCGAGAAATCGGATACATGGCCTTCGTGGTGTGGTGGTCTGCATGCCAGGTTGTGATCCTGGAGGTACCGGTTCGATCCCGGTCGGGGGCCCTTGCGGAAAATGGACGGTGATGGCCGTCAGATATTGCCGAGGTGCTGATTCCGGCTTGCGTTGCATTTGATCGGCACTGGAAAAGGTCTCGGTATGCACAGTTCCTCCGCGATGCGGTCCGGCCTCCTGGCGTTCGGCGTGCTGGCCGCGCTCGTGCTCGCAGCCCAAGGCGTCCCCGTCCGGGCGGATCCGCTGCCCGCCCCCTACCTCGACCAGCGGCTGTCCGTCGAGGACCGGGTGGACGACCTGCTCCACCGGATGAGCCTGGACGAGAAGCTCGGCCAGATGACCCAACCCGAGCGCAAGTACGTCACTCCGGAGGAGGTCACCCGGTACGGGATCGGGTCGGTGCTGTCCAGCGGCGGGTCGGCGCCCGCCCCGAACACCCCGGAGAGCTGGGCGGACATGTACGACGGGTTCCAGCGGGCCGCGCTCGCCGGGCCGCTGCGCGTCCCGCTGATGTACGGGGTGGACGCGGTCCACGGCCACAACACCGTCGTCGGCGCGACGATCTTCCCGCACAACATCGGGCTCGGCGCGTCCCGCGACCCGGCCCTGGTGCGCGAGATCGGCGCCGCGACCGCCCGCGAGATGGCCGGGACGGGCGTGGACTGGAACTTCGCGCCCTGCCTGTGCGTCGCTCGCGACGACCGGTGGGGCCGGACCTACGAGTCGTTCGGCGAGGTGCCCGAACTGCCCTCGATGATGACGACCGCCATCGACGGGCTGCAGGGCGACGAGCTGGGCGGTCCCGCGTCCGTCCTGGCGACGGCGAAGCACTACATCGGGGACGGCGCCACCGAGGGCGGCGACGACCGGGGCGACGCGAAGGTCTCGGAGAAGGAACTGCGCCAGATTCACCTGCCGCCGTTCCGTGCGGCCGTGAAACGCGGCGTCGGCTCGGTGATGGTCTCCTACAGCTCGTGGAACGGGCTGAAGATGCACCAGAACCGGTATCTGATCACGGACGTGCTGAAGCGCGAGCTGGGCTTCACCGGATTCGTCGTGTCGGACTACAACGGCATCGACGAGATCGACGGGGAGTCCGGGTTCACCAGGGACGAGGTCACCGCCGCGATCAACGCCGGCATCGACATGGTGATGGTGCCGACCGAGTGGCGCAGGTTCATCGAGTACCTGCGGGACGCGGTGAACGACGGCGACGTCCCGATGTCCCGCGTCAACGACGCGAACCGCCGGATCCTGGCCAAGAAGTTCGAGCTGGGCCTGTTCGAGGACCCCATGGCGGACCGGTCGTACCTGAAGACGGTCGGCGGCGCCGCGCACCGCGAGCTGGCGAGGCGCGCGGTCGCCGAGTCGCAGGTGCTGCTGAAGAACGACGGCGTCCTCCCGCTGGACGACGACGACAAGATCTTCGTGGCCGGCGGCAGCGCGGACGACATCGGCATCCAGTCCGGCGGCTGGACGATCACCTGGCAGGGAAAGCCGGGCCCGATCACGCCGGGCACGACGATCCTGGAGGGCATCCGCGGCGCGGCGGACACGAACGTCTCCTACAGCGCGGACGGCACCGGCGCGGACGGGTCCTACGATGCCGCGATCGCCGTCGTGGGAGAGAAGCCGTACGCCGAGTACCACGGCGACCGGACCGGTGACCTGGGACTCGACGCCGACGACCTGAAGACCGTCGACCGCCTGCGCGCCGCCGGCGTCCCGGTGATCGTGGTGCTGGTCTCGGGGCGCCCGCTGGACATCGCCTCGCAGCTGCCCGGATGGGACGCGCTGGTCGCGTCCTGGCTCCCGGGCACCGAGGGCGCGGGCGTGGCCGACGTCCTGTTCGGCGCCACCGAACCCACCGGGCGGCTCCCGGTCACCTGGATGCGCGACGTTTCCCAGCAGCCCGTCAACAGGGGCGACGGCAAGAGGCCGCTGTTCCCGTTCGGCTACGGCCTCACCTACGGCTGATCGGTGAGGGCGGCGAGCGCCTTCTGGAGGTCTCCGGCGGCCCGGTCGACGGGCCTGCCGCCGGTGATGGCGGCGGTGACGTGCTCCTGGACGGCGACGCTGACCTCGCTGTACCGGACGACGACCGGGCGGGGCCTCGCGTTGTCCATGCCCTTCTTGAGCGCCGGCAGGTACGGATACCGCTTGATCATCGCAGGGTCGTCGTAGAGGGCGGCGAGGGACAGCGGGAACGACTGCGCGCGGCCGTACTCGCGCTGGATCTCCGGGCTGACGATGTGGGCGATGAAGTCGCGGGCGGTGGCCTGGTGCTCGGAGAACGCCGACACGGCCAGGTTGTTGCCGCCGAGGGTGCCGGAGCCGAGGCCGTCCTCGCCGGGGATCGGCGCGACACCGAACCTGCCGGCGACCTCCGAGCCGTCCTCGGCGGACGCGAGCGCGTAGACGTAGGCCCAGTTGCGGTGGAAGACGAGGTCGCCCTCCTGGAAGGCGCGGCGGCCCTCTTCTTCCTTGAACGTGATGGCCTTCTCCGGGATGGTGCCGTCCTTGAAGGCGTCCACGAGGAACCGGAGCCCGGCCTTGGCCTGCGGGGTGGTCACCTGCGGCCTGCCCGAGGAGTCGAAGACCTCGCCGCCCGCGGACTGGACGGCCTCCGAGTAGTTGACCATGAGGCCTTCGTACTTGCCGTACTGGCCGGCGTAGCAGCCGATCCCCTCACCCTCGGGAATCCGCTGGACCTTGGCGCACGCGTCGCGCATCTCGTCCCACGTCTTCGGCGGGCCGTTCACGCCGGCCTTGGAGAGGAGGTCCTCGCGGTAGTAGAGGACGCCGGTGCCGGTCAGCCACGGCGCCGCGTACAGCCTGCCCCGGTACTTGCCGGTCTCCAGGGCCGGGGGGACGAACGAGCCGGTGTCCACCAGGCCGTCCGGCAGCGGCATGATCCAGCGGCGTGCGGCGAACTCCGCCGTCCACACCGCGTCGAGCCGGACCACGTCGTAGGCGTCCGACTCGATCTGCATGTTCTGGACGAGCTGCTGCCGCGCCTGGTCGCCGTCCTCGGGCAGCTCGACGAGCCGGACCTTCTCCTCGGGGTGCCCGGCGTTCCAGTCGGCGACGAGCTTCGGGACGGTCTGGGTGAGGTCCTTGCCGGTGGCGACGGTGATGGGGCCCCGGCCGTCGTTGCTCTCGGGCGCCCCGGAGCCGGAGGAGTCGCCGCAGCCGCTCATCGCCAGAGCCAGGGACAGCGCCGCGGCGCCGCCCCGCAGAGATCTGATCGTCATGGGGGCACCGGGCCTTTCGCGGGGGGAGTGGCGGGTGTGTCCGGGGCGAGGGTGATGACCGTGCCGTCCAGCCGGGCGCGTTCGGCGGCCCAGACGACGCGATGCGAGGCGAGGCTCTCCCGGACGCCGGAGCTGAGCGGTCCGGGATCGCCGGTGGCCAGGGCGGCGGCGAAGGCGTCGGCGAGGGCGTCGTCGGCGTGGTCGTGGCGGCCGTTCTCCGCGGCGTCGGACGGCGCGCCGGGCTCGATGGTCTCCCGCTCCCCGGTGACGAAGTCGTGGACCGAGACGCGGACGCCGTCGCCCTCGACGCAGCCGGACGTGCCGAAGACCCGGGTCTGCCGCTGCGCGGCGGGGGTGAAGGCCGTCATCGTGAACACGCCGGTCGCGCCGGACGGGAACTCCATGTTGACGACCTGGTGGTCGACCACGTCGTTGTCGCAGTCGTAGACGCAGCGTCCGTACGGGCCCTCGCGCAGTGCCCGCAGCACCCCCGCCTCGGTGCGGTCGCCGGTGACGGCCCCGAGCGGCCACGCCTCACGGCCCGGGTCGCCGAGGCACGACAGGTACAGCCGGGCGGCGGAGTACGGGCAGCGCTCCTCGACCCCGCAGTCGACGCAGCGGCCGGCGGCACCGGCCGGGCGGTTCTCCGGACGGAAGTGCGACAGCCGCCCGAACGACGACACCCGGCTCGGAACCTCGCCCAGCACGTGGATGAGCCAGTCGACGTCGTGGCACGACTTGGTCATCAGCATCGGCCCGGACTCGTCCTCGCGCCGCCAGTTGCCGCGCACGTAGGAGTGGGCGTGATGCCACCAGCCGACCGGCTCCAGATGCTGGACGCTGACGGGCGTGCCGATCCGCCCGCCCGCGATCAGGTCCCGGACGGTGCGCGTGTACCCGGTGTAGCGCAGGACGTGGCAGACGGCGAGCATCACGCCGGCGCTCTCGACCGCGTCCGCGATCCGCAGCGCGTCGGCCTCGGACGTCGCCATCGGCTTCTCCAGCAGGATGTGGCAGCCCAGCCCCGCGAACCGGATCGCGGGCCCGGCGTGCTCGGCGTCCTGCGTGGCGATGACGACGCCGTCGGCGAGGCGTCCGGCGGCGGCCATCTCGCGCCAGCCGGGGAACGCCCGCTCGGGCGGGATCCCGTGGTCGGCGGCGAACCTGGCGCGGCGCCCCGGATCGGGCTCGGCGACCGCGACGATCCGGCCGGCCCCGGTCCCCGCGATCCGCGCGGCATAGGCGGCGCCGCGAAGACCGGCTCCGGCCACGGCGATCGCGGGCCTGCGCTCCATCGGGTAGGGCCTCCTGACCTCTGTATCCTTGGCGCCACCAGCCCCTGGGGCGCATTACGTAACTACCTTTTATAAGTAGTTTGGCAATAATGTCGTCCGTCCGCCGATCGCTGTCAAGAGGTGCCGTGACACAACACTCCCTGCACGGGGGCGACCCCTCGGTGCTCCGCCGCCTCAACGCGGCCGCGGTCCTGCGGGCGCTGCGCGACGGCGGCGAGTGCACGCTGTCCGAGCTGGCCGGGCGGGTCGGGCTGTCCCGGCCCACCACCGAGGGCGTACTCGGAGAGCTGACCGACCGGGGCCTCGCCGCGGAGGACGCGCCGCGTCCCGGCGCCGGGCTGGGCCGTCCCGCCCGCCGCTACCGGTTCCGTGCGGAGGCCGGCTACGCGCTCGGCATCGACATTGACGCGCACCGGGTGCGCATCGTCGTCACCGACCTCACCGGCCAGGTCACCGGCGGGCACCACGCCGGCCTGGACGTCCAGGCGCCGCCCGCCGAGCGGATCGCGGCCGTGCGCGCCGCGGTCAAGGCGTGCCTCACGGTCACGGGCGTCGAACGGCGCTCCCTGTGGGCCGTGGCGGCCGGGACGCCGGGCGTCGTCGCGCCGGACGGGACGGTCACGTCCTGCACGGTCGTCCCCGGCTGGGAGGGCGTCCACCTGGCCCGCGAACTCGGCCGCTCGTTCCCCTGCCCCGTCCTCGTGGAGAACGACGCCAACCTGGCCGCGATGGCGGAACGCTGGCGCGGCGCCGCACGCGACGTCGACGACGTCGTGTGCGTCCACGCGGGCCTGCACACCGGCACCGGGGCGCTCATCGGCGGACGCCTGCACCGGGGCCGCCGGGGAGCCGCGGGCGAGATAGGAATGCTCCCCGAGATGGGCCTGCGCGACACCACCGCCGCCCTCATCACCGGCACGAACATCAGCCCGCAGGAGGCGAGCGCGGCACTGGCGGAGCTGACCTCGGCCTCCAGGGCGGCGGTCGTGGAGCGGCTCGCGGCGCGGATGGCGCGGGGGGTCGCGGCGATGGCGCTCGCCCTCGATCCGGAGGTGATCGTGGTCGGCGGGCCGCTGGTCAGGGCCGGGGACCCGCTGGTCTCGGCGCTGCGGCGGCAGGTCGAGCCGCTGTGCCTGAGCCCGGTCCGCATCGAGGCGTCCGAGCTGGGGGACGAGTCGGTGGCGCTCGGCGCGGTCCGGCTGGCGCTGGACCGGATCGACGAGGACCTCTTCCGCGTCGACCGCCCGGCCGGTCCGGCTGCGTCCGGTCTGCCCGAAAGCGGCGAAGTGCGCCAAGCGCGGCCGTCCCGGCTGTCATGAAGCGCCAGTCGTGCGGCGAACCCGCCGTGACGCGTTGACCGCGGCGCGAGCCGCGCCTAGCGTCCGGTGTAGTGATCAAGTACAGGATGTAGAGATCGAGTACCGGGTGTCGTCAGGGGGCCTGCCCGCGAGGAGGCGCCACGCCGATGACCTCGTTCCCCCGCTCCCGCGCCCGCCGCCACGATGATCGTCCTGTGCATCGCCTGCTGGTGGTCCTGCTCGCGGCGACGGCGCTGATCGCGCCGGCGCTGCCCGCCCCGGCCGCGGCCTCCGCGCCGCCGCCCGACGTCTACACGTACCTGGACGACCCCGAAATGGTGGGGGAGGGCCAGGAAACCCCGCACGCGGTGCTCCGCCCCTATGAGGACGCCGGTCAGGCGCGGCAGGGGAAGGGCTCCCGCTGGTCGAGATCGCTGGACGGCGACTGGCGTTTCGCGATCGCCGACCGTCCGGACGAGGTGCCCGGGGGCTTTCACGAGCCGGGATACGACACGTCGCGCTGGCGCGAGGTCAAGGTGCCGCACACCTGGCAGAGCGACCGGCTGGACCACCCGATGTTCCGCAACATCCCGACCGAGGTGTGGCCGGACGACCCGCCCAAGACGCCCCGCGACATCAACCCCACCGGCGCGTACGTGAAGAGGCTCGACGTGCCGGACGACTGGGACGGCCGCCGGACCTTCCTGCGCTTCGAAGGGGTCGTCAGCTCCTACTTCGTGTGGGTGAACGGAAAGTACGCCGGCTACGACCAGGGCGGCTACACCCCCGCCGAATTCGACATCACCGACTTCGTGCACGCAGGTGAGAACAAAGTCGCCGTTCAGGTGCACAGGTGGAGCTCCGCCTCCTACATGGAAGACGTCGACCAGTGGCGGTACAGCGGCATCTTCCGTTCCGTCTGGGCGTACTCCACACCGAAGACGTACCTGCGTGACGCCACCATCACCACAGACCTTGACGACGCCTACCGCGACGCCACGTTGAACGTCGGCCTCGTCGTCGGCAGCAAGGACGGGCCGCAGGGCGAGCACACCGTCCGCGCCACCCTGGTCGACCCCGATGGACGGAACGTGCAGCGCATCTCAGGCAAGACGAACGTCGAGGACGGCGGCGCGTCGCTGCGGCTCACGGCACCGGTGCGGAACCCGGAGAAGTGGACGGACGAGACACCGAACCTGTACACGCTCGTCCTCGAACTGGCCGACTCGCGGGGACGCGTCGTCCACACCACGGCCGAGACCCTCGGGTTCCGCGAGATCGAGGTGAAGGACAGGCAGCTCCTCGTCAACGGGAGACGCATCCTCATCAAGGGCGTCAACCGTGCCGAGACCGACCCCGACACGGGACGCCACCAGACCCGCGGCCGTATGGAGTCGGACGTGGCGCTGATGAAACGGCTGAACATCAACGCCGTCCGGACCGCGCACTACCCGTCCGACCCGTACCTGTACGACCTCGCCGACCGGCGCGGCCTGTGGATCGACGACGAGGTCGACATCGAGACCCACAACTGGGAGGACTGCGGCAAGACAGGCGACCAGGACTGCCTCGCCGACCGCCCCGAATGGCAGAAGGCGTTCCTCGACCGGTTCAAGGCCATGATGGCGCGCGACAAGAACCATCCGAGCGTCCTGATGTGGGACACCGGGAACGAGGCCGGGCTCGGCGCGGCCCACTACAAGATGGCCGACTACGCCGGCGCCACCGACCCCACACGTCCGCTGTACCACCAGTCGAACCACCCGGACGGCGACGCCCCCTTCGCCGACATCTGGGGGCCGCGCTACCCGACGCCGGCCCGGCTGGAGGCGCAGGCCGCCGCCACCACGAAACCGATCATCATGGGGGAGTACGCCCACGCGATGGGCAACAGCCTCGGCAACTTCCGCGAGTTCTGGGAGGTGATCCGGCGGCATCCGCAGACGCAGGGCGGGTTCATCTGGGACTGGGCCGAGGCGAACCTGCGGCATCCGCGCATCACCACGCCCGACAGCTCCGGCAACGACATCCCCGCCTGGCAGCAGGGCTTACCGAAGGTGGTGGACGGCCATCGGGGGAAGGCGTTGTACTTCTCCGGCCTGGACGACTACGTCGAGGTCTACCGGGACCGGCGCTTCGACCTCACCGGGACGTCCGTCACGCTGGACGCGTGGGTGAAACCCGTCCGCCCGTGGACGGGCGACTTCACCATCGTGGGGAAGGGCGACCACTCGTACGCGCTGAAGATGTCGAACGAGACCACTCTGGAGTTCTTCGTCCACAGCGGCACGTGGCGGACGGTCCGCGCGCCCGTCCCGGCGAACTGGTACGACACGTGGCACCGGGTCACGGGCACCTACGACGGGACGGCCCTGCGGCTGTACGTCGACGGGCGTGAGGCCGCGTCCGTCCCCTTCACCGGGGCCATCGACCGGTCGTCGTGGGACGTCAACGTCGCCCGCAACTCCGAGACCATGCAGGACGCCTACGAGGGCCGGATGGCGCACGGCACCATCGACGACGTCCGCATCTACGGCCGCGCCCTCACGTCCTCTGAGCTGGACGGAGGCAAGGACCCGAAGAAGGACGCCATCCTCGCCCTGGACTTCGACGACTTCGACGCCAAGGGCACGTTCCTGTCGAACGGGCCGAGCCTGTCCGGGGACGACGGGCTGGTCGGCTCCGACCGGTACGTCCAGCCGGAGACGGCCCAGCTGTCGTGGGTGCAGTCGCCGTTCCGCGTCACGCGCGCGGACGGGAAGGTGTCGGTCTCCAGCGAGCGGTCCTTCGCCACCGGCTCTCCGCAACTGCGCTGGAGATACACGGAAGGTTCCCGAACCCTTTCGTCCGGGAAGTCGCGAGCGAAACTGCCGCCGGGAGGGACCGCTGATGTGCGCATTCCGCCCCCGCCCGCCAATCCGTCCAATGCGGAACGCTGGTTGACGGTGGAGGTCGTCGAGGACGGCCGCGTGGTGGGCTTCGGCCAATTCTCCGCCGGGGGAACCGAGGTACCCGGAATTCGTGAACCTGCGACCGGAGACGTCGATGCGAAGGAGAACGGCAAGGAAATCGTCGTCACCGGCAAGGGGTTCCGGTACGTCTTCGACAAGTCCAAGGGCACCATGACGTCCATGCGCGCCCGCGGACGGGAACTGCTCCGCACCGGACCGGAACTCGACGTGTGGCGGCCGCCGATCAGCAACGAGACCTACACCTGGGGACGCGCCGAAGGCGAGGACTGGCGCCGTCTCGGCCTCGACCGCCTCGCCACCACCCCGACCAGCGTGACGGTGGCGGACGGCGGGAGGGTCACCGTCGGCATCACCGCGAGGACCGCCGCTCCCGACCGTCCCGAAGCGTGGTTCGACCAGACCGCCACGTACGTCGTCGACGGCGCCGGGCAGATCGAGCTGACCCACCAGGTCGTCCCGCAGGGCCAGGTCAGAAGCCTGCCCTATCTGGCCCGCGTCGGATACACGCTCAAGGTGCCCGGCCGCTACGAGGAGTTCGCCTGGTACGGGCGCGGCCCGGTCGGCAACTACAACGACCGCAAGGACGGCACGCCCATGGGCGTCTATTCGTCCACGGTCGACGAGCAGTACGTCTCCTACTACCGGCCGCAGGCTCACGGCAACCACGACGACGTCCGCTGGACGCTGCTGACCGACGGCCGCTCGGGCCTCCTGGCCGCGGGCGTCGACGGGACCATCGAGGCGAGCGTCACTCCGTACGACGACCTGGACCGCGCGCTTTATCCGTTCGCCCGCGTCCGCAATCCGGGCTGGAACACCCTCCATATCGACCACTCCGTGACCGGCGTCGGCGACACGCCGAATCCAGTCCGCCCGGAATATCAAACCCGACCAGATCGCACCTATTCCTACAAAACGCTTTTGCGCCCTCTTACGGGCAAGGAGGCCAATACGCTCCGTCCCTCGAAATGACCCTCCGTCCTGTCGGAGGGAGGCTGTAGGGTCCCGGTGTACGGGTGAGCGGGGACCGAACGAGACAGTCAGGAGTGACATGAGCGCACAACCGGTAGAGCCCCTCCTCCCGGGCCAGGTTCACCGGGTCCCGCGGACGATCAAGGGCATCAGCGACTGGCTGACCGAGGAGAAGCGGACCAGGTTCCTCGAAGAGGTCATGGCCGCCAAAGAAGAGGACGACTACAAGCAGGTCATGGACGGCTGGTGGGCCGAGGCGCACCTGGACCAGGACCCCTACCGCGAGGAGCGTCGAGCTCGAACGATCAAGGAGATGAACGAGGGCAAGAAGGTCTCCATCGAGGAGCTCCGTGCCCGCTGGCAGGTCCGCGTCGACGACGCGACGTGATCCCCGCGAAGGGCGGATGGACCGTCTTCTGCTCGGAACCGGTATGCGATGTCATGGACTCGATGCCATCGATGGAGAAGTTCTTCGTCGAGTTCTTCTGTGACTTCGCTTTGAAGGCGGGCACGGCGGTCGACATGGGCCATGCCCCACCAGGAGTACGCGCAAAGCGACAGGATGTTGCGTACAGCCTCCTCGTCGAGAGCTCCGGGATATTCATCGAGTACGTGGTGATGATGGAGATCAAGGAGTTCTACGTCACGAGAATGCTCCTTCGCTCGTGAGGAACGCCAAAGGTTAGGGCGTCAACGGGGTGTTGAAGGTCCAGCCCTTGGTCAGCAGGTCGTCGGTCGCCGCGACGGCGGCGGCCAGACGGTGCTCGTGGGGGCCCGTCACGGTGATGTGCGGCAGGCCCCGTTTCTGAAGTTCTTCCTCGAACCGCCCCGACATCCATGATCTGATCGACTCTCCGTCGCGCCAGCCGTCCTGCTCGAACGGGATGCCCTCCGGCGACGTGAGGATCCACAGATGGTGCGGGGTGCGTTCGTGAACGGCCTCCACCTCGGGCCCCGGTGCACCGAGATAACGCTCGTGCCAGACGGCGGTGGCGAACGCGTCGGTGTCGCAGACCAGCAGCGGTGAACCCGACCGCGCGGCGGCGTCCTCCAAGGCGGCATGATGCTCGGCGATCCGGGTGAAGTCGGCGGACTCCCACACCAGGTCGTCCAACCACAGCGACGGGTCGCCGGAGGCGCGGCGGGCGGCGGCGAGCTTCTCCTCGGTGAACGTGCGCCCGTACTCCGGCACCCACCGGGTCGCCGCCCACACACCGCCCCGCTCGGCATAGTGCGCGGCGAGTGCCCGCGCCAGCGTCGTCGTCCCGGTCGACTCGGCGCCGACCAGCACGACCCGCCGCGCCAGATACGCCCGGACGGCGGGCGCCAGGAACTCCCAGTTCTGCACGGGATCGTCCCGGATGGCCGTGCCGCTGACGGGGAAGCGGTCACGCGGCGGATCCACGGGCACGTGGACGGCGGAGAAGCGCTCCGCCAACTCGGGCCCGTACGCCTCGGAGCTGAACACCGCGTCCACCGGCGGGACGGGCACGCCGAGGCCCGACCGCATCGCCAGGCCCGCCCGGAACGCGGCGACGTGCGCCGACCAGATCTCGTCCGACTCGTAGTCGATCTCCACGTCGTCCACCACCGGGACGATCTCCACGTGCGGCTGCTCGTGCGTCTCGCGGAGCCACGCCGTCCGCAGCGCGAGCGGGATGCTCTCGACGCTGGACGCGGCGACGACCACGCTCACCCGGGCGCAGGACGCGGCCGCGACGTCGATCAGATGGTGGTGGCCGGCGTGCGGCGGGTAGAACTTGCCGATCACCAGCCCGTGCGCGTACGTCATGCGGCCACCGGAGCGGGGTCGCCTGCCGGCTGGGAGCGCAGGTCGCGTCGCCAGGCCAGCAGTCCGAACACGCAAAGCGTCAGGAAGACGATGTACAGGACGCTCGTCAGCTTCAGATCCTTATGGAAGTAGAGCGGGATGTAGACGAGGTCGGCGGTGATCCACAGCCACCACGACTCCAGCAGCTTGCGCGACTGCCCGTAGACGGCCATGAGGGAGATCGAGGTGGTGAGGGCGTCCCAGAAGGCCACGGTCGAGTCCGTCCAGACGGACAACGCCCAGGTCAGGAAAGTCGTGGCCGCCGCGCCCGCCACGATCAGGGCCGCCCACTCGTTGCGCCGCGTGCGCCTGACCGGGAGGTTGTCGCGGCCTTCGCCGCCGTGCAGCCACACCCACCATCCGTACAGCTGGAGCGCGACGTAGAAGACCTGGAGGCCGGAGTCGGCGTAGAGGCCGCCGTCCAGGAACACCAGGCCGAGCAGGATGACGTTCGCGATCCCGATCGGCCAGTTCAGGATGTTCTGCCGGACGACGAGCCACACGTTGACCGCGCCGGTCGCGAAGCCGAGCAGCTCCGCCCACGTGGTGGGCACCGATCCGACATGGAAGGCGGGGTCGAGCAGCGGGCCCAGCGGAACGTTCACCGACATGCCCGCAATGATCACATATCGTCAATGAGACGACAAAGACTTATGGAGGGCGACGTCCGCGCGGGACAGCTGGTTCCGCATGACAAGCGATACGTGATCGCCACACCCGACGCCGAACCTAGAAGGATCACCGACAACCTTCGCCGGTCCGCCGCTCGTACTCGTCCCACAGGTCAAGCGACTCGATCAGCACCTCCTCCACCTGCTCGGCCGCCGCCCGTTACGCCTGCGCCCGCCCGGCGCACACCCCCGCGTCCCACACC